>JAHBYK010000058.1 GCA_019635965.1 Parvibaculum sp.
CGCGGGTCTCGTCACGCTCGTCCTTGCCCTGGCGATGGGCTTCATCGCGCGGGACACGCCGCCCGGCATCGTGCCGCCCGAGCGGCCGCATGAAACGCTCGCCCAGAGTTTTGGCGGCATTTTCGAGGTGATGCGCTGGCCGGGCGTCTGGCCGCTCTTCGTGATGATCTCCTGCGGCTATGCGAGTTTCGCGGCGGTGCAGACGCTCTGGGCCTCGCCTTATCTCGCCGATGTGCATGGGCTCGATCTTTCGGCGCGCGGCTATGTGCTGCTCGGCATCACGGGCGGGCAGGTCGTCGGTCTCCTCATCTGGGGCTATGCGGAGCGCATCTTCGGCAGCATCAAGAAGCCGATCATGGCGGGTGCCATCATGTCGGCGTCGATCCTTGCGCTGCTCGCGCTTTTCGAGGCGCCGGCGCTTTCGCTCGTCACCGCGCTTTTCATCGTGTTCGGGCTCAATGCCGGTTATACGCCGCTGCTTCTCGCGCATGGGCGGCTTCTCTTTCCCGACAGGCTTGCCGGGCGCGGCATCACGCTGCTCAATCTCGGCAATATGGCGGGCGTTTTTGTTTTGCAGGCGCTGACCGGCGCGCTCATCGGCCAGTTGCAGCGCATGGGCATTTCGCCGGAAGCAGGCTACCGCGCGACCTTTGCCGCGCTCGCCCTCGTGCTTGTCACCGCGCTTGCCTGTTATTCGACGATCCCGGACACGAATTCGCGCAATGCCGCGCGGGAGGGGTGAGGTCAGTCCGGCATATCCGGTAGGCGTGCGCCGTGACGGACTTGAAGAATGACAATATGTTTCGCGTCCGACGCGAACAGAATCCGGTACTGTCCGGATATGAGATGGCGAATCTCCAGCCCGTCGAGCCCGCTTTCCGGCGCAATGGGGCATCGTTCAGGCATTGCTGCCAGTGTTTTCATCCGTTTGCGCAGTCCGCTTATGAAACGTCTGGCGGCAGCCGGGTCGTCTAGCGCAATGAAGTGAAGAATGCCGTCGAGATCGGCTTCCGCCGTCGGTGTGATAATGATCTTGCGCGTCATTTTGCCTGACGGCGTTTTGCGGGACCCGCATGCCGCGCTTCAAGCGTGTCCAGTGCGTCGTCGAGATCGCGGAACTGACCAGCGCGATACTCGGCTACGCTGCGCCGGAGCGCCATCAGCTTGTCTGCTTCCTCAACGCGGGCGAGCAGGCGCTGATAGGATTTTGCATCCTGCACCACGACTTCGGCCTGTCCATTGACTGTCAGCACGGCCGGGCGCCCGGTTTTCTTGAGGCGCTTGATCGACTCTCGGGCGGTGCGCTGGAATTCGGTAAAGGATTGAATGTCCGACAGATCGACCATGTCAGTAAATCTCATGTGAATAAGCAGAGAATTTCATGCTATCTCAATGCTGCCGCCACGGCAAATTCTGACCCGTGACCATCCGTCCGATGGCTACGTAAAGCATCGCGGATGACTGGTGCGAAAAGAAAGGATCTCGTCAACATGCACGGACCCTTGGCAGGTAGGGAGTGAGTACGCGCACGGGCTCTGTTTGAGGTCCACCCTCCCCTTGAGGGAGGGTCAAACCGCTGCAAGCGGTTTGGGGAGGGGGGCGCCGCCGCTAAAGGCGCAATTCCTCAGATGATCTCGAAGTGGGGATGAAGCGTCACGCTTCAAGCGGGGATATGTTTTTCCTCACACCGCCGCTTCAGCCATCTGCCGTGGGGCGGGGGCCGGCTCTTCGGGCATTTCTTCCAGCGCGAGGTTGGTGATGAACTGTCTTGCGCAGGCGTCCCAGGCGAAATTCATCGCATAGGCGCGGGCATCGTCGCGGTTCAGCTCCAGCGCCTTGAGGCAGGCGGTTTTCAGATCCTCGTCGAGCGCGCCGGCCTTAATGCCGTCGTGCGTGAAGGCGAGGACGTCGCCCGGGCCCTGCACCGGATAGCCCGCGACCGGCGTTCCCGCCGCCATGGCCTCGATCAGCACGAGGCCGAATGTGTCGGTCTTGCTCGGAAAGACGAAAACATCCGCCGCCGCATAGGCCGCCGCCAGCTCCTCGCCGAAGAGCGGCCCGGCGAAATAAGCGTCCGGGAATTTCTTTTTCAGATAGTCGAGGCGCGGCCCGTCGCCGACGATCATCTTCGACCCCGGCAGGTCGAGTTCGAGGAAGGCGTCGATATTCTTCTCGACGGCGACACGGCCGACATTGAGGAAGACGGGGCGGGGGAGGGCCTGCGGATGCGCGTCCAGGAGATCGGGGCGGGGGCGGTAAAGCTCCGTATCGACGCCACGCGACCAGATCACAGGCTCGCCGAAGCCGCGTTCTTTCAGTTCCGCCTGAAGCGAGGGCGTTGCGACCATGAGCGCGGTCGCCTTCGCATGGAAGCGTCGCAGGAAGGCATAGCCCCAGGAGATGGGGATGCCGGTGCGGGCGTTGAGATATTCGGCAAAGCGCGTATGGAACGAGGTCGAGAAGGGGATGCCCTTCCTCACGCAGAAGCGGCGCGCGGCAAGGCCGAGCGGGCCTTCCGTCGCAATGTGGATCGCGTTCGGGTTCGCGTCGCGGATCATGCGTGCGATCTTGCGGCCCGGAAAGAGCGCGAGGCGGATTTCCGGGTAGGTCGGCATCGGCACGGTCGTGAAGAGATCGGGTGTGATGAAAGTCACTTCATGGCCCATCGCCTTCAGATTGGCGGTGAGCTGCTGGAGCGTGCGCACCACGCCGTTCACCTGCGGCGGTGCGGCATCCGAGACGATGACGATGCGCAAGGGTTCGGAGAAGCGGCCGACATCCTTGGGCAGCGGCCGCCCGCGCAGGCCGCGCAGCCGGTCGAGAAGCCGCGCGATGCGGCGCGTCCTGCGCTGGGCAAGAGGGGCGAGGACCTGGGATTCATGGGGCATGTCAGGCGGCCGTCGGCACGAGCGTGGCTTCATCCTCGTCCGCCGGCTCGCGTTCGATATGGGCAAGCTCGGTATCCCAGGAGAAGGTCTGCCAGGTGATGAGCGAGAGCTGCCCGCTCCCGTCTTCGGAGAGCGCGGTGCAGCTTTCCACCCAGTCGCCGTCATTGCAGTAGAGAACGCCGTCGAAGTCGCGGATTTCCGCGTGGTGGATGTGTCCGCAGATCACGCCATCGACGCCGCGTTCGCGGGCGGAGCGGGCAACGGCATGTTCGTAGTTCGAGATATATTCGACCGCGTTCTTCACCCGGTTCTTCAGGTAGGAAGAGAGCGACCAGTAGGGCATCCCGAAGAAGCGGCGGATTTCGTGCAGCCAGTTGTTGAGCGCGAGCGCGATCGTGTAGGCGCGGTCGCCGAGATGGGCGAGCCATTTCGCGTATTTCACCACGCTGTCGAACTGGTCGCCATGCAGCACGAGGAAGCGGCGGCCATCCGCCGTTTCGTGGATCGCTTCGCCGGTCACGTCGATGCCGCCGAAATTGAGGCCGGTATAGTCGCGCAGTGCCTCGTCGTGATTGCCGGGCACATAGATCACCGTCGCGCCCTTGCGCGCCTTGCGCAGGATTTCCTGCACCACGGCATTATGTGCCGCGTTCCAGTACCAGGACCGTTTGATGCGCCAGCCATCCACGATGTCGCCGACGAGATAGATCGTCTCGGCGTCGTTGTGGCGGAGGAAGTCGAGAAGGAGCTCGGCCTTGCAGCCCGGCGTGCCGAGATGGATGTCGGAGAGAAAGAGCGTGCGGTGCTGCTTCCTGTGTTTCGGGCGCGGCCCGAGAAGTCTTTCGTCGAGCCCGCCGCGCCGCGCCCTGGCGCGTGCCGCTTCCTTGCGGGTCTGTTTCGCGGATTTCCGTTCGGCGGGAACCGGCAGTCCGGCCGCCTTGGGAGTCTTGTCGAGCAATGCCGTATCGAACAGGGTCATGTCCTCGTCGATCTCTTGCCGCGCCCATATCGAGCTGCGCGGTTGTTGCGAATCGTTTTCCTTTCATTTCTCACGCCGGGAATATGGGTGCGCTGCAAAACGCTATCGTGACGTTATGGTGACGTTTATGTGACGATGCGGCGCGGCAAGGCGCGGCTGGCCGCCGTGCTAGACTGCTGCAAAACAGACCTGGAAGGGCCATGTGAATCCTGCCATGCGAATCCTGCCATGCGAATTCTGATTGTCGAGGATAACCGCCGTCTTGCCGAACTGATCGCCAAGGGCTGCGGGCGGGAGGGTTTTACCGCCGATCTCTGCCCCGATCTCGAGCGCGCGCGGGCCGCGCTCGCCGCCGCGCGGCACGATGCCGTCATTCTCGATCTCGGCCTGCCTGATGGAGACGGGCTCGACCTGCTGGCTGCCTTGCGGGCCGAAGGGAACGACATTCCCGTTCTTGTTCTGACGGCACGGGACGCGCTGGAGGCGCGTGTCGAGGGGCTCAATTCGGGTGCGGATGATTATCTGCTCAAGCCCTTTGCGATGGAGGAGCTGGTGGCGCGTCTGCGCGCCCTTCTCAGGCGGCCCGGCAAGGCGCTTGGCCGCGTCCTCAGCGCCGGCAATCTTTCCCTTGATACCGTGGCACGCGAGGTTTCCATCGGCGGTGTGCCGGTCGTCTTTTCGAAACGCGAAACCGACCTGCTCGAAATCCTGTTACGGCGCCAGGGCCGTGTCGTGGCGAAGGAAACGATCGAGCAGAGCCTTCATGCCTTCGATGACGAGATTTCCTCGAACACGGTGGAAGTGTCCGTGCATCGCCTGCGCAAGCGGCTGGCGGAAGCCGGCGCCGACATGGAAATCCATACGCTGCGCGGCATCGGCTATCTTCTCGGTGGCGCATGAAACGGATACTCCGCGCGCTCGCCTCGGATTCGCTTGAGGCCCGGCTGATCCGGCGCATGACCGTCATCGTCATGCTGGTCTTTGTATTTTTCCTGCTCATCCTGAATGTGCAGTACGAGGCGGAGCGGGACTCGCTGCGTGACCGTTCGCTTCGCGCACAGGCCGCCGATCTCGCTTTCCATGTTCGCGTGGATGGGGATGGCGTCGCGCTGTCGTTGCCGCCCAATCTCGAAAATGCCTATGACCGGCCGGACAGGCAGTTCATTTATGTCATTGCCGATGGTGGCGGGCGCATCCTTGCCTCGTCGCATGGTCAGGATGCACTGCTCGCGCCATTGCCTGAGCCGGACGACAATATTTACTTCAGCTTCCCCGATCTTGCCGGCCGCGGCGCCTATTACGGGATCACCGTGCCGCTTGCGAAGGGCGAAAAGCCGCCGCTCTATCTGCAGGTCGCGCAGGGCTCGCTCCAC
Source organism: Parvibaculum sp. (assembly GCA_019635965.1). GTDB lineage: Bacteria > Pseudomonadota > Alphaproteobacteria > Parvibaculales > Parvibaculaceae > Parvibaculum. Next base: position 5,241 of record JAHBYK010000058.1, read on the forward strand.
GAGGATGTGCTGGCGGATTCGCTGGTCGAGGAATTTCTCGAAAGATCGTGGCCTTTCCTTCTGCTCGCCGCTGCCGCGATTCTTCTGGTGACGGTCTGGACGGTGCGTCAGGCGCTCTCGCCGCTCAAGGCATTGTCGCGCCGCGCACGGCGCATCGGTCCCGCCAATCTCGAGACAAGGCTGCCGGAACAAGGTTTGCCGGATGAGGTCCGGCCGCTCGTCCATGCGGTCAACCGCTCCCTTGCCCGCATCGAGGAAGGATACAGGCGCGAGCGCGATTTCACCGCCAATGCGGCGCATGAGTTGCGCACGCCGCTTGCCGTGTTGAAGGCGCATATCGAAACCATGTCCGGGCTTGAGGATGTGCCGCAGCTTCTCGAGGAGATGGACAATGTCGAGCGCCTCGTCACCCAGCTTCTCAGGCTCTCGCAGGCCGACAATCTGGTGCTGCGCCCGGACGAGAGGGCGGATCTGGCATCCGTCGCCAGGGGCGTGGCCGAGCAGCTTGCACCGGTCGCGCTGGCACAGGGCAAAGGCATATCCCTTGCCGAGGGCGGTCCGCTTCAGGTGCATGGCAATGGCGATTTCCTGGCGCTTGCCCTGCGCAATCTGGTGGAAAATGCGCTGGCGCACACGCCGAAGGGTGACGCCGTCGAGATCAGAACTGGGCCGGGCGCTTCGATTTCCGTCATCGACCGGGGCCCCGGCGTGCCGCCGGAGGATGTGGAGCGGATTTTCGAGCGGTTCGTCCGCGCCCGCCCCGAGGTCTATGCCGGGGCGGGCCTCGGCCTCTCCATCGCAAGGCGGATTGCCGCCATTCACGGTGGCGCAATCGAGGTCGGCCAGGCCGAGGGCGGGGGGGCCGTCTTCACGCTCCGTGTGGCCGAATTGCCGCACCCCCCTGTCATGTAAGGTTCGTGTAAGGGGCTTCGGGTGGATTTGAACGCGGCGGTGGGGTTTCACCGCCGCGAACAGGGAAATCCATATGCCGCTCTCGAGCTTGCTTCGGGGACTGCTGCAGCGTCTTGCGGCCACGCGCCTCCCCGGGCTTCATCCGCTGGTTCTTTCGGCCGGCGCGGCAGCCCTTCTGGTTCTCCTTTATAACGGCCAGCTCTGGTCTGCCGTCCTTGGCTGGTGGCCGGGCCGCACGGTGCAGGACATTGCCTTTCTCCTGTCCATCGGCTTTGTCCTTGCAGCCGCCTTCTTTCTGGTTTTGCAGATTTTCGCTTTCAAGCGGGCGCTGAAGCCGATCCTGGTCCTGATCTTCCTCGCGGCGGCTGGCGTTTCCTATTTCGCGTCGGCATTCGGCGTCATGATGGATCACGCCATGATCGCGAATGTCATGCAGACGGACGCGCATGAGGCGGGCGATCTCATGAACGCCTCGTTCCTGCTGCATATGGCGATCTACGGTCTCTTGCCTGCCGCTTTCATCGTGCTGGTGCCGCTCCATCATCACGGAATCAAGCGCGAGCTGATGCATCGCCTCGGCGCGGTCGCGGCCTGCCTCCTCGTTATCGGCACGAGTGCCACCTTCTTCTATCAGGACTATGCCGTTCTCGTGCGCGGCCACCGCGAAATCCGCTTCATGATAAATCCCTCTGCGGCAATCTACGGCACGGTGCGGTATGCGACGGCATTTCCTTCGGCCATGGCGGGCGAGTTCAAGACGATTGCGGCACATGCGGAGCGTCGGCCGGCGGCAGATGGCCGCAAGACCGTCATCGTTCTTGTTGTCGGCGAAACGGCGCGGGCGGATCACTTTTCGCTCAATGGCTATGAGCGGGAGACAACACCACGGCTTGCGGAGCGCGGCGTGGTGAGCTTCGGCGAAGTGCGGTCCTGCGCCACATCCACGGCGGATTCGGTTCCCTGCATGTTCTCCGACCTCGCCCGTAGCGACTATTCTCCAGCGGAGGCCGCCACGCGCGAAAACCTGCTCGACATCGCGGTGCGCGCCGGCGTCGATGTGATCTGGCTCGAGAATAATTCAAGCTGCAAGGGCGTCTGCGCCCGTGTACCTACAAGAACCTCGTGGGAAGTTTCCGATCCGGCGCATTGCGACGGTTCCGAGTGCAGCGATGAAATTCTGGTGGACATGCTCAAGTTCGCGATGGCGAGCAACGATCGGGATCTGCTGGTTGTGATGCATCAGATCGGCAGTCATGGCCCGGCCTATTACAAGCGGTCCACGCCGGAGTTCCGCGCCTTCGCGCCGACCTGCGAGACGAGCCAGATCCAGTCTTGCACCGAGGAACAGCTCATCAACACCTACGACAATTCGATCCGCTACACGGATCATATTCTCGGTGAAGTGATCGACATGCTGGACAAGGCGTCGGACCGTTTCGACACTGCCTTGCTCTATGCTTCCGATCATGGCGAGTCACTCGGCGAAGGCGGTATCTATCTGCATGGCCTTCCCTATATGTTTGCGCCCGCGGCGCAGACGCATATACCGATGGTGTTCTGGGCATCGCCCGCCTATCGGGAGGCGGCGTCGCTCGACAAGGGCTGCCTCGCGCGCAACGCGGGTCTCGACTACAGCCATGACAACCTGTTTCACTCCGTGCTCGGACTTTTCGATATCAAGACCGATGTCTATCGTACCGACCTCGACATTTTCGCGCCCTGCCGGCCGGCAGAGCGGACCGCGGTCCTGATGGGCGGGCCGGAAACAGACGGGAGCGCGCTGCGGTGAGCGACATGTCTTCCGTGCTGCCGCGTCTTCGCAGCTCTGCGCTGCCGCTCGAGATTGCCGCAGCCGTCGCCCTGATCCTGTTCTTCGCCTTCTGGCCGCCTGTCCACGCGCTCGATATTCGCCTCGCGGCCTATTTTTTCGACACGCCATCGGGCCAGTGGCTGGTGCCGCCGGAGCGGAGGGATGTTCTCTACTGGCTGCTTTACCGTGGCCCGAAGCTCCTGCTCGCCATTGCCGGTGGCGCTGCCTTCCTGTTTCTCTGCGTCGAGGCCATCCGCCGCCGCTGGCGTCCGCGCTACACGCAATTCGCTCTCGGGCTCTCCGTCGTTGCTCTCGTTCCGCTGGTTGCGGGGCTTCTGAAGGGGGTGACGGGCGTTTCCTGCCCGGCGCAGGAGCTGACCTTCTCGGGGCCCTATCTCCATGCCGACATGGTGACGAGGCTTCTCGGCAATCTCCCCTACAACGAGCATCTCCGCTGCTGGCCGGCGGGTCATGCCTCTGCGGGTTTCGCGCTTCTCGGTCTCCGGCTCATTGCGCCGCCGCTGCTCCGCTCGGCCTTCCTCTATACTGTGCCGGGCGTGGCCGCCGGGTGGATTCTCGGCGTCTACCAGATGGCGCGCGGGCAGCACTTTCTCTCCCACACCTTCGTCACCATGGCGATTGCGCTGCTCATTTCGGCTCTCGCCTGCATGTTGCTTGCGCGGATCGAGGATCGCGGTTGACCCCGGCGTGATTTTTCATGCTAATCGGACAAAGCCCGCCGGAACGCCAATGACGTTCCGGTGACAATCCCGCGAAGATAAACCGGAAATCCCCCGCCTTGGCGCTTCGCCGTTTCATCCACATCATTCTTAATCCGGCAGCAGGCAGCCGCAATCGCGCCCTGCTCGATGCGGTTGCTGCGCGCCTCAAGGCAGCGGGTGCCGATGTCACGATCGAACTCACCAGGGCGCCCGGCCATGCGACGGAGCTGGCCCGTGCGGCAGCGCGCAGCGGCAAGGCGGATGTGATCGTCGCGGCGGGCGGCGACGGCACGATCAACGAGGTGGCGCGCGGCCTGCTCGGTCAGGGTGTGCCGCTCGGAATCCTGCCGCTTGGCACCGCGAATGTGCTTGCGATTGAGATCGGTCTGCCTCTCAAGGCTGAGAACATCGCTTCCATGCTGCTTGGCGGCCCGGCGGAACTCATCGGCACGGGGCTCGTCGAGGGCGAGATTTTCCTGCTCATGGTTGGCATCGGTTTCGATGGCGAGATCGTGCATGGCATCGACCCGAAGCTGAAACGGTTCTGGGGCAAGGGCGCCTTCATCTGGTCCGGCCTCAAGACATGGGTGCGAGGGCCAGGGCATGAGATAAGCCTTGCCGTCGATGGGCGCGAGAAGCAGGCCGCATGGGTGATCGTCACCAATGCGCGGCACTATGCCGGGCCATTCGTGCTGGCGCAGAAGGCGAAGATCACCGAGCCGGGACTGACGCTGTTTCTCTTCAGGAAGAAGTCGCGTCTTGCCTTTGCGGTCTATCTCGCGGCGCTCGGGCTCGGCCTTGTCGAGCGGCTGCGTTCGGTCGAGGTCATGCCGGCGCGCGTGATCGAATTCAGGGCGCCGAAGGGGCTTGCCGTCGAAGTCGATGGCGATGAGCGGGGTTTCCTGCCGCAGCGTATCGAGCAGGGCACGCAGTTTCTGCGAATGGTCGTGCCGGGCTAGGCGGCGTCGGCGCCGAAGCGCGGGCGGCCCATGCCCTGATGCGATGGCAGGGCTGTGGGCGCCGTCCAGCGGCCGTAATAATCGGCAAGCGACATCGACACGCCATCCGAACCCATGATGCGGGCATGTTTGCGCGTCAGGCGGCGCGGCTCCGTCACGCCGCAGGAATGGGCGATGACGCAAACCTCTTCCGTCACACGCTCGGCGTAACGGCGGACGCGCTCGGCCTTGTCGGTCACGTCGAGGCCGCGTTGCAGGCGCTTGTCATGCGTGGTGATGCCGGTCGGGCAGGTGTTCTTGTTGCATTGGAGCGCCTGGATGCAGCCCAGCGCGAACATGTAGCCGCGCGCCGACGACACGAAATCGGCACCGACGCAGAGCGCCCAGGCGACTTCGGCCGGCGTGATCAGTTTACCGCTTGCATTGACGCGGATGCGCGACTTCAGCTTGTGGCGCTCCAGCGCGTCGCACAGCATGGGCAGACTTTCCCAGATCGGCAGGCCCACATAGTCGATGAGCGGCATGGGCGCGGCGCCCGTGCCGCCATCGGCGCTGTCGAGCGTGATGAAGTCCGGCGCATGCTGAATGCCGCGCGCATTGATCTCCTCGCAGAGTTCGTCGAGGAAGTCATAGGCGCCGAGAACGAGCTTGAAGCCCACGGGCTTTCCCGTCACCTCGCGGACATGGCACACCATGTCGAGCAGATCGCCGGCGCTTTCGATTTCGGGATGGCGGTTCGGGCTGATCGAATCCGTGCCTTCCGCGATGCCGCGGATACGGGCGATTTCCGCCGTCACCTTGGCGCCGGGCAGGATGCCGCCCTTGCCGGGCTTTGCGCCCTGGCTCATCTTGATCTCGAACATGCGGATCTGTTCGATTGCGGCAAGCGATCTGAGCTTGTCGTCGCAGAGCGATCCGTCTTCCCTGCGGCAGCCATATTTCGCGGTGCCGATCTGGAAGACGATGTCGGCGCCGCCTTCGAGATGGAAGGGGGAGAGGCCGCCTTCGCCGGTATTGAGCCAGACGCCCGCCATGCGCGCACCGTTCGAGAGCGCAAGCACCGCAGGTTTCGAGATCGCGCCGTAGGACATGCCGGAAATATTGTAGATCGAGGCCGTGCGATAGGGCTGGCGGGCATAAGGACCGATCTCGACGATCGCCGTGTCCGTCGCGTTTGCATCGAGCATGGGAAAGGGACAGTTCGCGAAGGTCACGGTGCCGGCGGGACGGAGGTCCCGCGTCGAGCCGAAGGCGACGGTCGTGTCGACTCCCTTTGCCGCGCGATAGACCCATGCGCGTTGCGCGCGGTTGAAGGGCAGTTCCTCGCGGTCCATCGCAAAGAAGTATTGCCGGAAATATTCGCCGAGCGTTTCGAAGAGATAGCGGAAGCGGCCGATCACCGGATAGTTGCGGCGCACGGCATGTTTCGTCTGGGTGACGTCGATCACATAGATGACGGCGAGCGAGGCGACGAGGCAGCCGATGCCGACAATGAACAGCGCCGACAGGATGTCGGCGATCTGCCAGATCAGGGAGCCGTTGAGCGTTTCGGCAAGCTGTCTGGTCGCATCCGGGATGGAACTCATCATGCTTGCCCCCTCAGGCTCCGAGCCGCTCAGGCACCCGGAATTGCGGCTTCCGCCATTTGTGTCGGTCCGTTCAGGGCCGGGTGCGGATCGAGAACGCGCGGTTCCTCGCGCGATACGGATTTCGCGGCGGGGCCCACATCTTCTTCGGCAATCGACAGGCGAAGGCCGACGGCGGCGCTGGCGCGGACGGAGCCGACGGGCGCCGTATCGAGCACCTTCGGGGCGGGACGATAGCTTGCGGCAGTGACGCCGCTGTGACCGGCCGCCTCGCCGCGCAGGATGGCGGGCTTGAGGATGCCGCTCACATCGACGCGATCATCCCTGCGCTCGGGAAGCGGCGTATAGGCGAAATTCGCCACGCGGTTGCGTTCGTTTTCCCAGATGCGGATGACGCGGGCGAAATAGCGCCCGCCGCGCCAGCCGGTCTGCGAGTGATAATTGGCGACGGCCTGTTGCCAGGAGCCCGTGCGCTCGCGCAGCTCCATGAGGAATTCGGCGCCATAGGCGACATTCATCATGGGGTCGAATGCGTCTTCAAGGCTTGCAAAGGCATCCGGGTGATAGCGCAGGTTCACCTGCATGCAGCCGACATCGATGGAGCGCATGCCGCTGTCGAGAAGCTGTTGCGTCTTGGCAATCGCTTCGGCCTTGGAGTTGAAGTAATAGGCCTTGCCCTCGGCATTGATCGTCCAGGGCCAGGGGCGCGACTTTTCCTTTTTCGGGATATAGCGGCCCGACTCGGCCATGGCGACCGCAGCCAGAAGCGCGCGCGGCAGCGCGTTGGCACGTTCGTGATGGACGGCGGCTGCCTCGCACAATGCCGCCGCTTCGGCGACGGAAAGTTCCGGTGCGGAGGTGAGGCCCGCTCCCTCCTGCGTCGCGGCGGGCGCCGGCGTCGAGAAAATGACAATGACGGCGAGCAGGGCCACCGCCAGCAGCAGGTGTCCCGGTCTGGCCTCGCGTGAGTCCGTCCTGGCGAAGTTGCGCAATCCCGCTCGCATGATCCCGTCCCGTCCTGCCCCATGCCGGGGCACCCCAGTTGAGGATTCATGATGCCGATCAGGCATTAAGGAAGGCTTGAAGCGGTACTGAACGGGCTGGAAATGGCGTTGGCGGTTTCGGCGTGCGGTCTTGTTGCGCTGCACATTCAGGCAATTCCCGGCCGGGAGCTGGCTAAAAAAGCCGCGTGATGCCAATAGTTTGGGCGGGTGTGGCAGTTTGCTGCACTGCGTAAAAAATTCGGCTGGGAGGGTTGATTTATGTGCAGTGCAATGTCATCTTGTGCATCGCGGCATCGGTTGAGACTTTCTCCCTTTGCCGCAGCCCTTCCTGGGCGTTTCCTCCCTAAACTTGGGCCCTGGTTCGCCAGGGCCCCTTTTTTTGTGCCGGGCGCAAGGCTGGCGGAAATCCAGGCTTTTCAGAAGGCGGCGCCGCGCAATCCGGTGGCAAGCGCGGACCAGTCGCGCGCGGCCAGTTCGGCGGCGAAGGTGCTCATGTCCTCTCGCACCTGCACAAACCCCTGATTTGGCTCGAGCCGCGCCTCGTCCATATAGAGCGCGCGGTTGATCTCGATCTGGAGCGCATGCAGTCCATGCGCCGGCTTGCCGTAATGCTCGGTGTTGAAGCCGCCGGCATAGGGATTGTTGCGGACAACCGTATAGCCGAGGCGGGTGAGAATGCGTTCGGCCTCAAGCGTCAGCGCAGCGGCGCAGGATGTGCCGTAGCGGTCGCCCAGAACGATGTCCGGCCGGTCGGCGCCATTGTCGTGATCGGCCGGGCCGCCGACCGAGGGCATGGAGTGGCAGTCGATCAGCACGGCGCAGCCAAAGGCCGATACCGTGTCCTCGAGAAGCCCGCGCAGCGTTTCATGGAAGGGCATGTAGAGGTGGCGGATGCGCCGTTCGGCCTCCGCAAAGGCGAGCGGCTCGCGGTAGATCTCAGCCGAATCGGCGACGACGCGTGCAATGGTGCCAAGCCCGCCCGCAACGCGCAGCGAGCGCGTGTTGACATGTGGCGGCAGCGGCTCGGCGAACATGGTCGGATCGAGTTCGTAGGGTTCCCGGTTCGCGTCCAGGAAGGCGCGGGGAAAGCGGGCATGGAGCAGCGGTGCACCGAGCCCGACCACGCCGCCGAACAGTTCCTCCACGAAACAGTCTTCCGAGCGGCGCAGCGTCACCGGATCGAGATTGGAGGTGCTGACAAAGCCCTCGGGATAGCAGCGGCCACTGTGGGGCGAGCTGAAAACGAACGGAATCCGGTGTGTTCCCGGCCGCTCGACGCTGACGGGGCGCTCGAAAAGATCGGCGAGGTCCGCATCGAAAGCGGTTTTGCCGCCTTTCCTTCTACGGGCCTGTCTTTCGGGGGCTAGATCCATCGCGGAGGGGCGCCGGGCTCGAATTCTCAGATTTCATCAGCATAACACGGCAATGCCGCGGCAGGCGACCGCACCATGAAGGATTTCCGGGACGGGAAAGCGCCAGTTCATACCCTGTTTACCGGTGCCGCCTTAATCTGCCGCCATGGGGCTCAAGCTCGCGAATCAAGGCGATATGGGCCCAATATGGTGGGGCAGTTGGAATTTCGGGCGGGCAGAGCCAATGGCACGTATTCTCCTTGCGGAAGATGATGAGTCCATGCGCCGGTTTCTGGTGAAGGCGCTGGAGAATGCCGGTCATGAAGTGGTGGCTTTCGGCCAGGGCGATGAAGCCCATCGCTGCCTGAAAAACGATGTTTTCGACATCCTCCTCACCGACATCGTGATGCCGGAAATGGACGGGATCGAACTTGCCCGGCTCGCGGCGGAACTCGATCCGACACTGAAAATCATGTTCATCACGGGCTTTGCCGCCGTGGCGCTCAATCCCGAAGTGCCGGCACCGAACGATGCCAAGGTGCTGTCGAAGCCCTTCCACCTGCGCGATCTCGTGGCCGAGGTGGACCGACTGATGGCGGCTGCCTGAGGCCCTGTCCCGGGGCGGGCTTCGGCCCAGTTTCCGGCTTGTCTTTGCGGATCATCCCCGATATAGGAACGGCCTCCGGGGCCGATTTCCCGGCGGGCGCCTCAGGGCTGCCCGCTCCCAATGGCAATGGGCGTGTAGCTCAGCGGGAGAGCACTTCGTTGACATCGAAGGGGTCGTCGGTTCAATCCCGGCCACGCCCACCATTGCCTTCAATGACTTAGCAGCATCCCCTTTCTTCCCCTGCCCCTTTCTGGGGCGCAACTGGGGTGTAATGCCCGCTGCCTTCATATTCTGAGCGATGGTGTTCGAGGCCTTCTCCTTGTAGTCGGGGTGGAGATGGATGTAGTGCCTCTCCACCATCCTTGTGTCGGCATGCCCGAGGAAGCCCGCAATTTCCACCAGTGGGACGCCTGCCTGTGCCAGCCATGAGGCGGCGGTGTGGCGCAGCGTATAAGGCACTACGTCCCTGCCAAGCCCCGCGATGGCGACAGTTCTTGCGAAGGCCTTCTTGATGGAGGCCAGCGGATAGCCGCCATAGGAAACGACATAGCCGGAAGTGGGGCGCCCCTTGGCGCGAGAGCGCGAGACCTGCGCAAGCGCCACCTCGTTTTCCCACGCCTGTTGAAGCTCTGCCCACAGAACATCTTGAAGTGGCATGACAGGTCTGTGTTTGGAAGTCTGCGCCCTGCCGTTCGGATTGAGGTGTATCCGTTTCGCGTTGAAGTCGATGGCATCCCACTTCAAGTCAAGGATGGCATCCGGTCGCGCGCCGGTCGTGATTCCCAGCAGGATGAAAAGCCGGATGTGGGGCGACTTCGTGGCGTCGAGCAACGCCGCAAGCTCCTCAGGTGTTAGCCAGCGTTTGCGAGAGTTGTCCTCGCGCTCCGGGCTGTAAATTTTCGGCACGATGGGCAAGCGGTCTGGATATTGCTCGCTGAAATAATACAGCGCGGCGCGCAGCACGCTCAGCTCTCTATCGACGGTCGAGGCTTTAACGCCCGCGTCGATGCGATGGTCGAGATATGCCTCCTGTTTCTCAAAGCTGAGCAGGCGGACATCGAAGCCCTCTCCGAAATGCGCGACCATATGGGCGCGGGTATATCGCGCCTGTTCTGCGCCGGGCTGGCGGGCGATGGCGCCTATATACTCGTCCAGCACACTGGCGAGCGTTACCGCCTCAGTCTGCGCCTCTATTGCGACGGCTGCCGCCGTCTGCGAATGGGTCTGTTGT
>JAHBYK010000059.1 GCA_019635965.1 Parvibaculum sp.
GGAGGGCGCGTTTTGTTGTTGCGCTCTGGTGGCGCCGCCCTCATGTCCCCTTTAGGGTGATTACCCTAGCTTCGGAGTCTATTCCCTCGCAGCCCCCGGCGCAATGAAACTTGGCGCAGCGTCGTACTGCGGATTTCGCTTGGGTGCGCCGGGCCCGCAACCTATCGTCTCGGAAAGAAAATTCCGCGCGGGGAGGTGCGTCATGCGTTTCAAGACACTCGGAAAATCCGGCCTCAAGGTCTCGGTCGCCGGTCTCGGCTGCAACAATTTCGGCATGAAATGCGATCAGGCGGCAACCGATGCCGTCGTCCACAAGGCGCTCGATCTCGGCATAACGCTGTTCGACACGGCCGATGTCTATGGCAACAAGGGCGGCTCGGAAACCCTGCTCGGCAAGGCGCTCGGGCCCCGCCGCAAGGACATCGTGCTCGCCACGAAATTCTCCCTGCCGATGGGCGAGGGCGATTACATGAAAGGTGCGTCCCGCCGCTACATCATGCAGGCGGTGGAGGCGAGCCTCAAACGTCTGAACACGGATTATATCGACCTGTACCAGCTTCACTTCCCCGATCCCGAAACGCCGATTGAGGAAACGCTCTGCGCGCTCGACGATCTCGTCCGCTCCGGCAAGGTGCGCTATATCGGCTGCTCCAATTTCGCCGGCTGGCAGCTTGTCGAGGCGCATTGGATTGCGGCCTCGAAGGGCCTTACTCCCTTCATCAGCGCGCAGAACCACTACAATCTGCTCGACCGGAAGATCGAATTCGAGCTGGTCCCCGCCGCGAAGAAATATGGCGCGGGCATCCTTCCCTATTTCCCGCTCGCAAGCGGAATGCTCACCGGAAAATATCGCCGTGGCGGCAACGGCCCGGAAGATGGCCGCCTCATGCTCGCCCCCGGCATGGGCAAGAATATTCTCACCGAGGCCAATTTCGATCTGGTCGAGAAGGTGACGGATTTCGCCGCCGCGCGCGGCAAGACCATGCTCGATGCCGCCATCGGCTGGCTCGCCGCGCAGGACCATGTGGCAAGCGTCATCGCGGGCGCAACCAGGCCCGATCAGGTGGAGGCGAATGTCAAGGCCGCCAACTGGGAGATGACGCCCGAGGAACGCGACGAAATCGGCAAGCTCACCTTCCGGTTTTAGCCGTCCCCGAGGCACGATTTCGCTTGGGCGAGGGGGCTGCGTCCCTATAATCGCGCATCGGAAAATAATGAAAATGAAGCGGTGCCGCGCCGCAGGGGGAGCGGCACGCGAGGGGAGATTGACTGCATGACTGCGCCGCTTTCGCGCTCCAGCATCTATATTCACGGCTCGATCGGCCTGCCGATTGCCATGTTCGGCTATCCGGTGGCGGTCTGGCTGCCGCCCTTCTATGCAGGCGAGCTTGGCGTCTCGCTCGCAGCCGTCGGCACCATGATCATGCTGGCCCGCCTCACCGACGTCATCACCGATCCGCTGATCGGCTATTTCTCCGACCACACCCATACGCGCATCGGCCGCCGCAAGCCTTTCATGCTTGTCGGCCTGCCGATCCTCGTCATCGGCGTGCTCTTCCTGTTCATGCCGCACATGTTCGGCTTCACCTCGGTCGGCGGCATCTATCTGCTCGCCTGGCTCGGCATCATGTTCATCGGCTCCACGCTGGTCTACATCCCCTATTTGGGAATAGTATACTTTGCAAACCCATTGACTCTGAGGGTGTATAACCTAAGCTGATTGTTCCGTAACAGGACGAATCGGCATGAAGGAAATCACCAAGAAACCTAATAAAATCAGTGTATTAGCACCAAAATCGGGTGCAAAGGAAATCGGCTCCGATCAATGGTCTTTGGACCTCGCGATTGAGACCGAACGAGATGTTCAGGGCATCGGAATGGGCGTTCTTTCGGACGGAACGCCCTATATCAATCAGCGTGGCCTAGCGGCGCTCTGCGGCGTTCAGAACGCGCACATTGGCACGATCAGCAGCCAATGGAATGAGCCGGATCAAAAGCCGCGCATTCAGTCCATAAAGACGATCCTTAAGAAGGCCGGACTTGAAGCGGATGCGGCCCATATTGAGGTGCCCTATAAGGGTGTGACGCATTTCTGCTATCCTGCCGAAATCTGTCTGGCTGTACTCGAATACTATGCCTTCGATGCCGGAGCGAATTGCCAAGAGCAGGCGAGGGACAATTTCAGGCTGCTCGCAGGCTCAAAGCTCAAAGAGCTTATCTATGCGCAAGTGGGTTACGACCCGACGGGCGGCGCGTCTGACAAGTTCAGAAAATGGCATGAACGTATTGCTCTGAACTACCACTCGGCACCGAAGGGCTACTTCCACGTCTTCAATGAAGCCAACACGGTTGTCTATGAGTTGATTGTGGCCGGGGCAAAGATTGATGAGAAGTTTGTCGTCGATATTTCTATCGGGCTACATTGGGGAAAATACTGGGAAAGTGCGGGCCTGCATCTCGTCTACGGTCAACGGCAGAAGTACCCACACAGATACCCCGACGATCACCCTCAATCCAAATCGAATCCTCAGGAATCTTGGTGCTATCCGCTGGCAGCGCTCGGCACATACCGGCAATGGCTGCAAGACGTTTATATCGAAGGCGGACGCTTCAAGAATTATCTGGACGGCAAGGTGAAGCGCGGAGAGCTGCCACCTTCAATTGCGCAGTTGGCGATTGAGGCCATCGTGCCCGCACAGATTGAGCACAAGCCGTAACTACTTCTTGGCTTTTGTGCTCTTAGGAGAGTGCGTTGCGGCTTTCGCCAGCTTGCGTAGCTTATCCTCAAAAGCGGCTTCGGATTCGTCCGCGCCAACTTCCTTCGCCGCCTGTTTGAAGCGGTCCGCTTGGGATTTCTCTTTCTGAGGCACTATGCACCTACTTTTTGTTGATGAATCGGGGACTCCGCCAAAGCCGGATGTAAGGGGACAGCGATATTTCGTTGTCGGCGGCATAATCATACCAGAAGCAGTCTGGCTTCGGATGCGCGACTTGCTGCACGGGATGAAGGTTCGTCGCCACATACGAGGCGAATTCAAGTGGCGCTATTTCTCGCCAAATAATGACGAATCCGCTAACCCCATGCGCAACCTCGACCAGGCATCTCGAAACTCAATTCGAGAAGAAATCTATCGGATCATTTGTAGCGATCGCGCTGTCAAAACCGTGGCGGCTGTTTGCTCAATTCCCGCCGCTTACGCAATGCATTCCGTGAACACACAAAATGATGTTTACAACCTAACATACAAAACAATCACCGAGCGATTTCAGTACTACTTGCAAGACGTCTCTAGCGATACGGGACGCAAGGAGTATGGACTAATAGTTGGGGACCATCGCGATGGCCGTGACGACAAAAATCTGCGTGCTCACCATCAAATGCTTCTCTACTCAACGGCGGGGCATACATCGCGTTATACGAATCTTGTTGAGGGACTTCTACTCCAACCGTCAAACCTCAGCATCGGGATCCAAATGGCCGACATGGTCGCGGGTGCGGTTTGGAGAAAATACGAGCGAGATGATGCCCGTTGCTACGATCTTCTTGAGCCATCGTTGCGCTGCCGCCCGAACGGTAACGTAGACGGTTACGGCATAATCAAAGTGCCGCTGCGCGGTTGGGTATAGCAGACGCCGGGTGAGACCTTAGTCCCAACGTGCAATTTCGACGCACTCCCGGCGTAAGAATCATCTCATGAACGCTTTGGCTTCTCAAGCTTTCTGACAAGCTGGGTTATATTTCAGCCGCTTACCGACGATCCCTGCGAGCGCGCGGGTAGCGCGCTGAGCATCGCTCACGCCCAAGGATTCGCGCTCGTTATAGCGGAAATCAAATTCGGCCAGATAACGCTTCAAGTGCTGTTGGCTGACATGATGGAACGTGCCGGTTATGCCGCGCTTGAGAACCGAGAAATAGCCTTCCACGGTGTTGGTATGGGCTTCGCCGCGCACATACTCGCCAATGCCGTGGTTCACGACCTCATGGGCAAAGTCCTTGTGCATGTGGCGGTACTGGCCTGCATCGTCGGTCATAAGGAACGTCTTGGCGTCGAGTTGAGCGACAAGGATAGGACGCAGCGTCTTGGCGGTGACGCTCGGCACATGATGCGAGCGGACGCGGCCATTGCGTTCCACTAGGGAGAATACGATCTCCTTGCCCATGCCGCCGATGTTCTTGCTGTTGCGCTTGGAGCGGTGCTTGTTGGTTTCCTTGCCGCCGATATAGGTTTCGTCGGCTTCCACGAATTTGCCTTCGCCGCCCATCGGTTCGATGTGCAGAACGCGCATGGCCTCGCGGAGCCGGTGCGCCATGAACCATGCGGTTTTGTAGGTCACGCCCAACGTGCGGTGAAGCTGATGGGCGCTGATGCCCTTCTTGGACGAAGCCATGAGATAGGCAGCCTGAAACCACAGATTCAGTTTGACGTTGGACGCCTCAAAAACGGTGCCGACTTTGACCGTGAACTGTTTACGGCAATCGCCGCACTTGTGAAGGCCAAGGCGCACCCGCTTCTCAGGGTTCGCCTTGATGCTGTAAATCCTACCCATGCAGCCACAGTGCGGGCATACCGGGCCTTCCGGCCAGATGATGGCTTCCAACTTAGCGTAAGCTGCCGCTTCATCGTGAAAGTATGCTTTGGATAGAATGGACATCGCCTTGCTCCTTCGATGCCATGAATATAGGAAAAATCAAATGGGTTTGCAAGGTATATAACTCCCCCCTATTTCGCCTGGGGTGCGGAACTGTCGACGGATTATCACGAGCGTTCGCGCATCACCGCCTCGCGTGAATTCTATGTGCTGGTGGGGCTCATGCTCTCGGCGCTCATCCCCGCGCTGCTGCCCTATTTCATGGGCGTTCCGGCCACGCCGAAGCCCGTGCTCATGGCGATGGGCTGGACCATCATCATATTGACCCCGCTCACCGTCTTTCTGGTCTGCTGGCGCGTCGCCGAGCCCGCCCATGTGAAGGTCTCGCGTCAGGTGCCGCTCATCGAGGGGCTGCGCCATGTCGGCAGGAACGGGCCCATGGTGCGCGTGCTCGCCATCGTCTTGATCGTCACCGGCGGCGAGGCCTTCCGCAATGCGCTCTCGCTCTTCTTCATGCGCGACTATATCGGCGTCACCGGCGTCGGCATGCTCTATCTCTATTATTTCGCGGCCGGCCTCATCGCCATTCCCGGCTGGCTCTGGCTTGGCCGCCAGATGGGCAAGCACAAGGCCTTCGCCATCTGCATGACGGCGGCGGCAGGCCTTTCCACCATCGCCTTCTTCCTCGTCCCCGGCCAGACGCAGATCTTCACGATGATGTTCGTCGCCAAGGGCCTCTGCTTCGGCGGCCTGCAGTTCCTGCCGCTTGCCATGCTCGCCGATGTGGTGGACGTCGATACCGCCCGCTCCAAGGGCAAGCGCGCCGGCACCTTCTTCGCCATTTCCGGCATGACGACCAAGCTCGCCACCGCCTTCGGCACCGGCATCTCGCTCAATGTCGTCGCCTTCTTCGGCTTCAATCCGGCGCCGGGCGTCGTCAATGGCGTGGACGAGATGTGGTGGCTCGCCTTCGCCTATGCGGTCATCCCCTCGATCTTCTTCCTCGCCGCGCTTTATCTCACCTGGACCTATCCGCTGACGGCCGCGCGCCAGAAGCGCCTTCAGGGCTTGATCGAGCGGCGCAACACGCGTCTCGCGCAGGAAGCCGCGATCAACCGCTCGGCGGATTGAGAAGGCCTCAATTTGCGCCTTTCCGGGGCCCTCCTTTGGGTTTCGGAAAGGCGCCCGCCCGCGCTATCATGCCCTCAACAGAAAATCGGAATGTTGAGGAGGAAATCATGGGCGAAGTGGATCTCGTCATCCGCGGCGGCACGGTTGTGGATGGCACGGGCGGCGCGCCCTTCGAAGTCGATGTCGCGGTGGACAAGGGCGTCATCGTCGAAGTCGGCAAGGTCGCCGCGAAGGGCCGCGAGGAGATTGCCGCAAAGGGCCTTCTCGTCACGCCGGGCTGGGTCGACATCCACACCCATTATGATGGTCAGGTGACATGGGACAGCCGCATGACGCCGTCCTCCATCCATGGCTCCACCACCGTCGTCATGGGAAATTGCGGCGTCGGCTTCGCGCCGGTGCGCAGGTCCGATCACGACCGCCTCATCAGCCTCATGGAGGGCGTCGAGGATATTCCCGGCGCTGCGCTCCATGAGGGCCTCTCATGGCAGTGGGAGAGCTTCGCCGACTATCTCGATGCCATCGAGACATTGCCGCATGACATCGACGTGGCGATGCAGGTGCCGCATGGCGCGGTCCGGGTCTATGTCATGGGCGAGCGCGGCGCGCGGCGCGAGGCGGCGACGGACGCCGAAATTGCCGAAATGCGCGCCATCGTCCGCGACGCGGTCAAGGCGGGTGCCATCGGCTTTTCCACCTCGCGCACCGTGGCGCACCGCACCGCCGATGGCGACCTGACCCCGACCATCGGCGCCGCCGACAAGGAAATGATCGCGATTGCCGAGGGGCTGAAGGAAGCGGGCGCCGGCGTCCTCCAATGGGTGTCGGATTTCCGCGAGATCGACCACGAGTTCTCGCTTGTCGAAAAGCTGGTCGAGGTCTCGGGCCGTCCCTTGAGCTTCTCGCTCGTGCAGGCCGATGTCGTGCCGGATCAGTGGCGCGAGCTTCTCGCCCGCCTCGACCGGGCGGCCGCGAAGGGCCTGCCCATCAAGGCGCAGGTGCAGGGCCGCCCCGTCGGCCTCATGCTCGGGCTTCAGGGCTCCGTCCATCCCTTCCTCACGCGGCCGAGCTACCGCGCCATTGCCGATAAGCCGCTCGAGGAGCGCGTCGCCATCATGCGCGACCCCGCCTTCCGCGAGCGGCTTCTCGCGGAGAGCCTCGAGCCCGGCCACCCCTTCCTCAATTCGCTGGCCGGCGCCTGGCACAAGATGTTCGAGCTGGGCGACCCGCCGAATTACGAGCCCGCGCCGGAAGAAAGCATCGGCGCCCGCGCAAAGCGCGACGGCGTGAACCCGGATGCCATCGTCTATGACATTCTGACGGCGAATGGCGGGCGCAACTTCCTCTTCTTCCCGCTCCACAATTACTACGAGTTCAGCCTCGACAACGCGCTCACCATGATCCGCAATCCGAACACGCTGTTCGGCCTTTCGGATGGCGGCGCCCATGTCGGCGTCATCTGCGATGTCAGCGTGCCGACCTACATGCTCACCCATTGGTGCCGCGACCGCTCGCGCGGCGAGCATCTCGATATTCCCTTCGTCGTGAAGAGCCAGACCCGCGACACGGCGGAGGCCGTCGGCCTGCTCGATCGCGGGCTGATTGCGCCCGGCATGAAGGGCGATCTCAACGTGATCGACTTCGAGCGCCTGCGCCTTCTCCCGCCGCACATGGTCTATGACCTGCCGTCCGGCGCGCGCCGTCTGATGCAGGAGGCCGAAGGCTATGTCGCCACCATCGTCAGCGGCGCGGTGATCTACCGCGATGGCAAGCCGACAGGCGCATTGCCCGGCAAGCTCGTGCGCGGCCACCGGCCATCGCCCGTCCGCGCTGCCGCCGAATAGTTCCCGATGAGGTCCGGCCCGCGGGTGCATGTTCGCCCGCGGGCGGTCCGCCCCGCCGGGCGCGGGAGCGAGGCGCGCAAATCTCCGCCGCTGCGGGGATCGATCCGCGTGCCACAGATGCGCAAGTGACATCGCGTCACGCCGCGGCGTTTGCCGCCGTCTCCCCTTGAAACGCAAGGGCAATCGCGTCACTGTGATTTGCCGGTCAGGAAGAAGGCGGCCGGAACATCACATCGAGGCATTCGATCATGAGCGATACTCGCAGGAAGCGCGGAGCGGCGGCGGCGTCGCGCAGCAAGACGGCCTCTCGCCGGGCCGGAACGGTGGTAGCGGCAGAGGCAACCGGAGTCCCGGCAGCGGTCGCACCGGCTGCGCCGAAGAAACCGGCAGCGAAAAAGCCCGCGGCAAAGAAGGCGGCACCGAAAAAGGCAGCGGCAAAGAAGCCCGCTGCAAAAAAGCCCGCGGCAAAGAAGAAGGCATCGAAGCTCTCGCCCGAAAAGGCGAAGCTGAAAAAGCAGCTTGAAAAGCAGGTTGCCAAGCTCTCGAAGGAAGTCGACAAGGCCGAGAAGGACGCGAAAAAGGCGCTGAAGGCGACCGAAAAGCGTTATGCGGGCCTCCTGAAGCAGCTCAAGTCCGACCGCGCGAAGCTGCGCGCGCGTCTTGCCGAGCTTGCCAGGCAGGGCGAAGGCGCATTCGACGAAATCAGAACCGGCGTCGAGGGAGCCTACAAGGAGCTCTCCGATGCGGTCGTCAGGGCCTATGGCCACTTCCGCTGACCGGCGGCAGGCGAAAACAACAAGGCGCGGGCGGCTTCGGCCTCCGCGCCTTTTTTTGTCCGCGGCTTGCGCGGGGCCGCCGGCTGTGGCCTGCTTCGCCCATTGCGACATTCATATGACTATCAGGGGGAATCCATGAACCGTGTCCTCGCGCATACCGGCGCAAAATATCCGATCGTCCAGGCGCCGATGGGCTGGATCGCGCGCTCGCAGCTTGCCAGCGCCGTCTCGAAGGCAGGCGGCCTCGGCATCATCGAAACCTCGTCGGGCGAAACGGAAGCCTGCAAGGCCGAGATCCTGAAAATGCGCGAGCTGACGGATGCGCCCTTCGGCGTCAATCTGCCGATCCGCTTCCTGAAGGACGATGCGATGCTCCGCTTCGTCTGCGATGCGGGCGTGAAATTCGTCACGACCTCTGCGGGCAGCCCGGCAAAATTCATCGCGCCGCTTCATGATGCGGGCATCACCGTCTATCACGCGGTACCCACCGTCGATGCGGCCATGAAATGCGTCGAGGCGGGAATCGACGGTCTCGTCGTCGAAGGAACCGAAGGCGGCGGCTTCAAGAACCCGGAGGAAGTCGGCACCCTCGTTCTGCTTCAGGCGATCCGCGCGAGAACCGACATTCCGATGATCGCCGCAGGCGGCATCTGCGATGGCAAGGGCATGGCGGCTGCCTTCGCGCTCGGCGCCGAAGCCGTGCAGATGGGCACGCGCTTTGTCTGCTCCGCCGAAAGCCCGGTCCACATGAACTACAAGCAGGCCATCATCGACGCCAAGGAAACCGGCACCTATGTGCTGAACAAGAAATCGACACCCTGCATCCGCGCCCTCAAGACGAACCGTACCGCCGCGATCCACGAGGAAGGCCTGATGCCGCCGGATACTTTCGCCCGCATCCTCGATCTCTATTTCGGCGGCGACATGGAAGCGGCCGTCGGTCTGGCCGGTGAGACGGCCGGCCTCATCTCCAGGGTCAAGACCGCCAAGGAGATCATCGACGACACGATCGCCGAGTTCTTCGAGATCACGGCCCGCATGGGCTCGCTCGCCGCCGCGCGCAGCTTCGGTTGACGTAAGGCCGGGGCGCAATGTTATGGAAATGACGCTGCGTCCCGGAGATCCCTGCCTCTTGCGCCCGGTTTCCGGGCTTTTCCGCGGGGTTTCCCATTGACAGGGCGGACCCCCGCCGCTACACACCCCCCCGAACGCAATCGCACGTGCCACTGGCCGAACCGGTTATGTAACGGCGTACGCGTCTCTTTGGACAATTTCGGCGGCATGCCTCGGGCATCGTTTTGTTACCTCCGCCGGGTTTCGAGGGAGATTGCATATGTCCGGTTCTAGTCTGAGGGGCTGACGCCCCGGATCAAGCCGAGCACGTCCGTTGCATTTTCCCGCAACTGAAGACGCGCAAGCCGGGCAAGCGACCGCAGCCCGGCATCGGAAATTCGACAAGGTTCCGTAAGGAGCCAAACAGCGTTCATCCACGCGAATTAAGGTTTCACCTGCCCCGGCGGAGCGCGCTCATGCGTCATCCCGCAGGGCGTCGTCCATCTACTGGTTGGGGAGTGGCACATATGTCCGAATCCAATGCCCTCTTCCAATTGGGGATCGACTTGAACAGCGTTTCAAGCAAGACCCAGGCGGAAGTTCTCGAGTTTCCCGTTCACGCCGTTGCCGACAAGGCTGCGGATCGATGCACCACGTCCGATGAAAGAAAGGATTTCTTCATCGAGCGCGACGGCAAGCGTTTTGCCGGCACGCATCTCATCATCGACCTGATCGGCGCGAGCCGGCTCGATGACCTGGCTCATATCGAGGCGGCGCTGCGGCGTTGCGTCGAGGTGTCGAAGGCGACGCTCCTGCACATCCATCTCCACCACTTCACGCCGAATGGCGGCGTGTCGGGCGTGGCCGTGCTGTCGGAAAGCCACATCTCGATCCATAGCTGGCCCGAAGCCGACTATGCGGCTCTCGATGTCTTCATGTGCGGCGAAGCCGAGCCCCACAACTCGATCGAGGTTCTGCGCGAAGCCTTCAAGCCGTCCGAAATCCGCGTCGGCGAGCATCTGCGCGGCGAGGGCATGGTCTGATGGCCGAAGGGCCGAAGGAACGCTGGGTGGTTGAAACCCTCTATCGCACAGAGGGTTTCACCTGCTCCTACCGTGCGGATGAAGTGCGCTACGAGGAAGAGACCGAGCATCAGCATCTCGTGATCTTCGACAACGCGCTCTTCGGCCGCATGATGGCGCTCGACGGCATCACGCAGGTCACGGAGCGCGACGAATTCATCTATCACGAGATGATGACCCATGTGCCGATCCTGGCTCATGGCCGCGTGAAGAACGTGCTCATCATCGGCGGCGGCGATGGCGGCATCCTGCGCGAGGTCGTGCGTCACAAGTCGGTCGAGCATGTCACCATGGTCGAGATCGACCCCGCCGTGACGGATTTCTGCAAGGTCCAGCTTCCGGGCATTTCCGCAGGCGCCTTCGATGATCCGCGCCTCGATCTCGTTTTTGCCGATGGTGCGAAATTCGTCGAGGAAACCGGCCGCAAGTTCGATGTCATCATCGTCGACTCGACGGACCCCGTCGGCCCCGGCGAAGTCCTCTTCCGCGAGTCGTTCTATCGCGCGGCGGCAGGCTGCCTCGCGCCGGGCGGCGTCATCGTCACGCAGAACGGCGTTCCCTTCATGCAGGGCGCGGAGCTGAAGGGCACGATCGAGAAGTTCCGCCGCATCTTCAAGGTCGCAAGCTGCTATCTCGCCACCATCCCCACCTATGTCGGCGGCCCGATGGCGATGGGCTGGGGCACGAATGACGAGACGCTGAAGCAGGTGCCGCTCGCCGAGCTTGAAAGCCGCTTCGCGGCGGCGGGCTTCACCACCCGCTACTACACGCCGGAAGTCCACAAGGCAGCCTTCGCCCTGCCGCGCTACGTTCTCGATATCGTCGGGGCATAGGCGCCGGCGCGCCGGATGATCTGTCGTCTCAGCCGAGCTTTTCGGCGGAGACGACGATCCCGTCCTCATCCGCATAGAGATAGTCGCCGGGCGAGATCGTCACGCCCGCAAAGCGCAGCACCAGATCGGCCTCGCCGATGCCGCGCTTGTCGCTGCGCTTTGGATGCGTCGCCAGCGCCTTCACGCCGATGTCGCAAAGCCGCAGTTCCGCCGCGTCGCGCACGCAGCCATTGACCACGACACCGGCCCAGCCATTTTCTTCCGCGAGCTTGCCGAGATTGCCGCCGAACACGGCATACTCCATCGCCGCCCCCGCATCGACCACCAGCACGCGGCCATGACCGGGCGTTTCCACGGCGGCCCGCACCTTGCTGTTGTCGTCCGGTACGCGCAGTGTCGCCACCGGCCCGCAAAAGCTGGACCGCCCGCCATAGTCGCGGAACAGCGGCTGGACATGGCGGACAAGGGCCGGAAACGCGTCGGAGAGATCGGTTGTGGCGGGTGTCTTGTTCTGTGTCATTTGAGGTTTCCCTAGCGGCGCTAAGCTTCATTTAGCGTTTTGCGGCGCGCCTGTCTCCCCCCGCCTTCGATTGCGCGTCGTCCGCCGCCGGGGCGGTTCCGCCCGCAGGGAAAAGCGGTTAGGCTTTCGCCATCGGTATCCGGATTTCAGAAATGCCGGAAGCCGGTCTTGAGGGAGACCGGCCGCCGGATGGGAGGAGAACAATATGGCACTGGCTCACGATGTGTCGGCGCGGGCGGCCACAGGCCCGAGCATCGCCATTCTCGGCGCGGGCGTTGCGGGCATCTGCACCGCGATCAAGCTGAAGGAAAAAGGCTTCAACAATTTCACGATCTACGAAAAGGCGGGCGAGATCGGCGGCACCTGGCGCGACAACACCTATCCGGGTTGTTCCTGCGACGTGCCGCTGCACATGTATCAGTTCTCGTTCGACATGCGCCCCGACTGGACAAAGAAGTTCGTCTTCGCGCAGGACATCAAGGCCTATCTCGAATCCGTCGTCGACAAATACGGGCTTCGCGGCCACATCGTCTTCAACACCGAGATCGACGATGCGCGTTTCGACGAACAATCGGGTATCTGGACGCTGAAGTCCGGCAGCCGGTCATTCCAGGCAAATGTCCTTGCCGCGGGCACCGGCCAGCTTCATCGCCCCATCTGGCCGAATATTCCCGGCCGCGACAGCTTCAAGGGCGATCACTGGCACTCCGCCCAGTGGAACCATTCCGTCAATCTCAAGGGCAAGCGCATCGCCGTCATCGGCAATGGCGCGAGCGCCATCCAGTTCGTTCCGGAAATTGCAAAGGAGGCGGGCAGCGTCACCATCTTCCAGCGGTCGGCGAGCTGGGTGCTGCCGCGTCCGCAGCGCGAATTCTTCGGTTGGGAAAAGGCGCTCTACAAGGCGCTGCCCTGGACCATGAAGATCCAGCGCTGGAAGATCTATTGGTTCGGCGAGCTTCTGTTCCGCGCCTTCCATACATCCGGCGACAAGATGAAGCAGATGGCGATCGACGAGATGAATCTCTACGTCACCGATCCCGTCAAGAAGCAGAAGCTCACGCCGGATTACGAACCGGGCTGCAAGCGCGTTCTCTTTGCCAATGACTGGTGGCCCGCCATGGGCAAGGATCATGTCGATGTCGTGACGGAAGGCATCGAGGCGATCAACGAAACCGGCATCCGCACGAAGGATGGCAAGCAGCGCGATTTCGACATCATCGTCTATGGCACCGGCTTCGATACGACCCACTTCCTCGGGCCGATGGTGATGAAGGGTCTGGCGGGCCGCGATCTGAAAGATGCCTGGGCAACGGGCGCCGAAGCCCATCACGGCATGACCGTGTCGGGCTTCCCCAATTTCTTCATGCTCTACGGGCCGAACACCAATCTCGGTCACAACTCGATCATCTTCATGATCGAGTGTCAGGCGAACTACATCGCGCAATGTGTGGAGAAACTGGCGTCGGACAATCTTCTCTACATGGATGTGAAGCCGGAAGCCCAGCGCGCCTCGAACGAAGCCGTGCAGGCGGACAATGCCAATTCCGTTTTCGCGTCGGGCTGCACGAGCTGGTACAAGACCGAAAGCGGCAAGGTCACAAACAACTGGGCGAACTACACCTTCAAATATTGGTGGCGGACGCGCCGGCCCGATTTTGCCGAATTCAATCTGCGTGCCCGCACGGCCTCCTCGCAGGGTGCCGGCGCGGGGGCGGGCGCGAAGGTCGCCGCCGCCGAATAGGCCGAAGGTCGAAAGCGGGGATAAGTTTTTTCGCCCGCAAGGAATAAAAAATGGGCGGTTCCGGTCCGGGGCCGCCCGTTTTTCATTGTGACATTTCGATTGCATTACGGTGACAGACGGCCGCCATGGCCCGCCTTGTCCCCGCCCGGTCAGGCCTGTGCCATCATCGCCCGGACCGTCCTTGCCGTGAATTCGTCCCCCGGCATGAAGGTCTCGATCACGAGTTCGGAAAAGGTGATGTCGACCGCCGTGCCGAACACGGTTGTTGCCGTGAAAAACGAAAGCGTGCCTGCATCCGTCCGCAGTTTCAGCGGCACGATCAGGCCGCCAAATTCGGCATCGAAGCCGCTTTGCGCCGCCGCCGCGCCGGGAAACTGCTTCAGCTCCGCCAGCAGCGCGGAAAGTGTCTCGTCATTCGTGAGATCGATCTGGCGCTGCAACCGCTCGAAGACATGCGCGCACCACTCGCCGATGTTCTCGATGCGCTGTCCAAGCCCTTGGGGATGAAGGCTCAGACGCAGCACATTGACCGGCGGTTGCAGAAGATCATCAGGGATTCCGCCAAGAAAGATCGGCAATGCGGCATTGCCCGCCACAAGCGTCCAGTACCGGTCCACCGCAATGGCGGGGAAGGGTTCATGCGCCGCCAGCACCAGATCGACAGCGCGCCGCGCCGCCGCCGCATCCGGGTTGTCGAGCCCGGTTTCCGAATAGACCGGCGCAAAGCCTGCCGCCAGCATCAGCGCATTGCGTTCCCGATAGGGCATGTCGAGCCGTTCGGCGAGATGGAGCAGCATGTCGCGGCTCGGCCGCGAGCGCCCCGTCTCGAGAAAACTCAGATGCCGCGCGGAAATTTCCGCCTCGCAGGCAAAGGCAAGCTGGCTCATGCGGCGGCGCTGGCGCCACGCGCGGATCATCTCGCCCACGGGTTGTGTGTGCATGTTCATGTGAAAAAGGCTAACGCCGGCAAGGAAGCGCCGCAATTACCTCCCGCGTAATCGGCTCGGGGATCGGCCTGCCCGGCAAGAAAAAAAGCCGCCGGGTTTCCCCGGCGGCTTTGCATCTCAGGCAGCTCCGAAAAGACTTAGTGGAACTGCGCGGCTTCGGTCGAGTCGCCCAGAGCGGTCGTCGAGCTTTCGCCACCGCCCGCCGCGAGGCTGACGAGGTCGAAATAGCCCGTGCCGACTTCGCGCTGGTGGCGCGTCGCGGTGTAGCCATCCTTTTCGGCAGCGAAT
>JAHBYK010000006.1 GCA_019635965.1 Parvibaculum sp.
CTGAAGCCCGGCTCCGGCCGCATCAGCATCAATGGCCGCGAGCTGGAACGCTATTTCGCGCGTCCGGTTCTGCGCATGATCCTGAACCAGCCGCTCGTCGTCACCGCGCGCGAGAAGCAGTACGACATCACCTGCACGGTGACGGGCGGCGGCCTGTCCGGCCAGGCGGGCGCGATCCGTCACGGCATCTCGAAGGCGCTGACCTATTACGAGCCGGGCCTGCGCGGCGCGCTCAAGAAGGAAGGCTTCCTGACGCGCGACAGCCGCACGGTCGAACGCAAGAAGTACGGCAAGGCGAAGGCCCGCCGCAGCTTCCAGTTCTCGAAGCGCTGATCCCCCGCACGGGGTTCACGGAAAGGCGCTTCGTACCCACGAAGCGCCTTTTTTGTTTCTCTTGAGGTTCGACATGACGACCAGGGTTTTCATCGACGGCGAGGCGGGCACGACGGGGCTCCAGATCCGGGCGCGGCTCGAGGGGCGCGCCGATCTCGATTTCATTTCGCTCGGCGAGGACAAGCGCAAGGACGCGGCCGCGCGGAAGGACGCGCTCAATGCCGCCGATATCGTGATCCTCTGCCTGCCCGACGATGCGGCGAAGGAAGCCGTGTCGCTGATCGGAAATTCCACCACCCGCGTCATCGATGCCTCGACGGCGCATCGCGTCGCGGCAGGCTGGACCTATGGCTTCCCGGAAATGTCGTCCGAGCAGAAGCAGGAGATTTCGCGTGCCATGCGCGTCACCAATCCCGGCTGCTATCCGACCGGCGCGATCGCGCTGGTGCGGCCGCTCGTCATGGCGGGGCTGATGCCGGAAGGCTGGCCGCTCACGATCAATGCGGTGTCGGGCTATTCAGGCGGCGGCAAGCAGATGATCGCCGAATTCGAGGACGAGGCTGCGCCCGGCTATACGCTCGAAGCCTATCGCGCCTATGCGCTCGGCCTCGCGCACAAGCATGTGCCGGAGATGCAGAAGAATATGGGGCTTGCCCATCCGCCGCTCTTTGCGCCGAATGTCGGGCGCTATGCGCAGGGCATGATCGTGGAAGTACCGCTGCAGCTCTGGGCGCTGCCTGCCGCGCCGTCGGTCGCAAAGGTGCATGAGGTGCTGAGCGCGGCCTATGAGGGCCAGCGTTTCGTCTCGGTCGTGCCGCTCGAGGAAAGCGCGGCGATGACGAAGCTCGATCCGGAGCAGCTCAACGGCACCAACAATCTCAAGCTATTCGTGTTCGGCAACGAAAAGACGAAGCAGGTGCGGCTTGCGGCGCTGCTCGACAAT
Source organism: Parvibaculum sp. (assembly GCA_019635965.1). Classification (GTDB taxonomy): domain Bacteria; phylum Pseudomonadota; class Alphaproteobacteria; order Parvibaculales; family Parvibaculaceae; genus Parvibaculum. The sequence goes on from JAHBYK010000006.1 coordinate 1,277, forward strand.
CTCGGCAAGGGCGCGTCCGGCCAGGCAGTGCAGTGCCTCAACATCATGATTGGTGCGGACGAGGGCCTGTCGGTCGATCTGGTCTGAAGGTCACGCAGAACTGGCTGAGAAGAGTTGGCACGCAGAGGCGCAGAGCCGCCTGATTTGTTGTCTCCCTAACTGTGCCTAGACCTTGAGCAGCACGACGCCGGCAGCGACGACGCAGGCGGCGGCGATGGCGCGCCAGCCGAGGCCTTCTTTCATGAGGAAGCCTGAGATGAGCGCGGCGAAGACGACGCTTGTCTCGCGGAGCGCGGCGACGGGGCCGAGCGGTGCGAGCGTCATCGCCCAGATCACCAGCCAATAGGCAACGACCGACATGACGCCGCCCGCGAAGCCGAGCGCCATTGCCTTTTGCGGCACGAGGAATTTGCGCCCGCGCCGCGCGAGCACGATGAAGAAGAAAATGAGCCCGTCGAAGAAGAAGAGCCAGATCACATAGACATGCGGGCTTTCGGCCACGCGGCCGCCGACACCGTCATTCAGCGTATAGGCGGCGATGAAGAGCGAGGTGACGAGCGCATAGCCGAGCGCGCGCGGGTCGTTCGGCAGTCCTGCGCCATTGGTGCGGCGGAAGGCGAGGCTGACGATGCCGAGCGCGATGAGGCCAACGCCGACGAAAGCCGCCGCCGGCAGGATTTCCTTCAGCCAGAAGGCGCCGACGACGGTGACGATGGCGGGTGCAAGGCCGCGCGAGAGCGGATAGACCTGGCCGAAATCGCCATGCTCGTAGCACTTCACGAGGAAGAGCTTGTAGCCCGCATGAAGCAGGAAGGAGAGCGCGAGAATTTTCCAGACATCGAGCGGCGGCACAGGGATGTAGAAAAGGAGCGGCGACACGACCAGCGCGGTCGATGCCGCAATCCAGCCCATGGTCATCAGCCGGTCGGCGCCGGTCTTCACCAGCGCATTCCAGCTCGCGTGGAGCAGCGCGGAGGCGAGAACGGCAAGGGTGACGGTAAGGGTCAAGATGGGGCGTCCGGCAGGCACCGCAGGATGGCGGCAGCGGCCAAGCTAGCCTTTCGGGGTGAGTCTGCCGAGAGGCGATTTGGGCGAAGGGGTTTGCGCGGGGGCGTGTCGGCTTTCGGTCTTCAAGCCGAACTTGTCATCCCGGCGAAAGCCGGGATCCATCTGCGGACCGGCAAGCGCGGAGATGCCCATGGACCCCGGCTTTCGCCGGGGTGACACATTGATCCGGTGGCACTGTCATCAGATGACCGGTCAATCCTCGCTCTTCACCAGCACATATGATCCCGGTGCATCTTCCAGCACCTTGAGTTTTCCGCTGCCGGGTTTGCGGGCGGGGACCAGGGGGCCGGATTTTTCGGATAGCCAGCTTTCCCAGTCGGGCCACCAGGAGCCCTTGTTGTCCTTCGCGCCTTCGAACCATTTGTCGGGCGTGGGCGGCAGTTCGTCATTCGTCCAGTAATTGTATTTCCCGCTCGAAGGCGGGTTGATGACGCCGGCGATGTGGCCGGAGCCCGCGCAGATGAAGCGCACCGGGCCGCCGAAAAGTCTGGTTGCCTTGTAGACCGACGGGTAAGGCGAGATGTGGTCCTCGCGGCTCGATTGGAGATAGACGGGCACCTTGACCTTGTGCAGATCGAGCGTCTCGCCGCCGAGCACCATGCGGCCTTCGGCGAGCTTGTTCTCCAGATAACATTCGCGCAGATAGAAGACGTGCATGGCGGAGGGAAGCCGCGTCGCATCCGAATTCCAGAACAGGATGTCGAAGGGCATGGGCTCGCGGCCGAGCAGGTAGTTGTTGACCACATAATTCCAGATGAGGTCGTTCGAGCGCAGCATGTTGAAGGTGGTCGCCATGGTGGACCCCTTCAGATAGCCGCCTTTCTCGTGCATCTGTCTTTCGATGTCGGCAATCTGCTCCTCGTCGATGAACACCTTGAGTTCGCCCGCTTCGGTGAAGTCTACCTGCGTGACGAGGAAGGTCGCCGACTTGATGCGCTCGTCCTTGCGCTTTGCCATATGGGCGAGCGAGCAGGCAAGCAGCGTCCCGCCGATGCAATAGCCGACGGCGTTCACTTCCTTTTCGCCGGTCGCCTGTTCGACCGCGTCGAGCGCCGCATAGACGCCTTCGGTCATGTAGTCCTCGAAGGTTTTCAGCGCGAGGCGCGCATCCGGGTTCACCCAGCTTGCGACGAAAACCGTGTAGCCCTTGTCGAGACACCATTTGACGAGCGACTTATCGGGCGTGAGATCGAGGATGTAATATTTGTTGATCCAGGGCGGGAAGATGACGAGCGGCCGCTTGTAGACCTTCTCCGTCGTGGGCTCATACTGGATAAGCTGCATCAGGTCGTTCTGATAGACGACCTTGCCGGGCGTCGTCGCCACATTCTCGCCGAGGCGGAAGGCGTTCATATCCGTCTGCTGGATCTGGATGTGGCCGCCGCCGCGCTCGATGTCTTCCAGCAGGTGCTCCATGCCGGAGACGAGATTTTCGCCATTGGTGGCGAGCGTGGTGCGCAGGATTTCCGGGTTGGTGAAAAGGAAATTCGAGGGCGACATGGCGTTCGCCATCTGGCGGACATAGAAGTCCGCCTTCTCGCGCGTGTGCGGGTCGATGCCTTCGGCCTGGCGGACGCGATCCGTCATCCATTTGCTGGTGAGCAGGTAGGACTGCTTCATCAGGTCGAAGATCAGGTTTTCCTGCCAGTCGGGATCGCGGAACCGCTTGTCGGAGCGGCTCGGCTCGGCGACGGGCGGCACCTCCTCGCCGAACAGGCGGCGGGTCATGCTGGTCATGAGGTTCAGATAGCCCTCGAAAAGGGCGGACTGTGCCTCGACGATCTTTGCCGGGTTGCGCATGTAGCTCGCCGCGACATCCATCAGCGTGCGGCCGACGCGCTGGAGGTCGTGAAGCGTGTGGTTCATGTCGGAGGCCGCGTCCTCGTTCTTCATCATGAGGCGGGCGGCCTTCTGGCCGAGATTGGCGGCATGAAGGAGGTTCACGGCGAGGCGGCCGAGATCGGGCATCACGAATTCGCGCGGCGTTTCGGCGGCGGGCGTTTTCGGCGCGGCGCCGGGGGCGGGTGCGGCCTCTGGCGCAGCGGCCGCTTCGGGCTTTGCCTTCGTCTTTGCGCCGGCCGGCTGCTTGCGCTTGCGGGGGGCTGATTTTCGGGCCTGTTTCGCCGGGGTGTCTGCGGCGTCGGAGGTTTCTTTCAGGCTCATCGGAGCTTCCCTGGGGCGTTTCTGGTTGCCTCGCCGTCCGCCGCGCGCCGGCCCCGGAGGGGCCGATTTACCGGAACGCCGGGCAAATGCAGCGCGGCATCAGCGACAAACGGTTTCGCATTCAAAGCCTATACTATACGCTTGCGCGTGTCCGCCGGATGACGGCATCAAGCGGCGGCAAAAAGGCGGAATTTCGCCAAAAAATGCGAGCAGGACAGGAGTGCGACATGTCGAATCTGGCAAGGGGCAAGGCCATGAACCGCGAGGCAGGGGCAGTTGCCGCAGCGCGCGTGCGGGCTGCTGCCGCGGCGCTCCTTGTGGCGTGCCTCATGGCGGGCTGCTCTTCGGTTTCCGATGCCAACAAGCCGGACGCGATGTATGGCGGCGCGCCCTCGCAGGCGAGTGCCGATGCCGTGTTCCCCGATCTGCGCAGCGTGCCGCAGGAGCGGCCGGCCGCGACCACGCCGGCCGAGCGCGAGGCGATTGCCGCCGGGCTTGCGGCGGACCGGGCCAAGGCGGCCGAGGCCGACAAGGAACTGCGCGCGCCGGGCTCAAGCTCCGTGCTGGTGACGCCGCCGCCGCTGCCGCAGCTCACCGACCTGCCGCCCGACCTCGAACAGCAGACGCGCTATGACGCGGCGCCCGTCATTCCCGCGCCGCAGAGCCGGGGCGGACACCGCGATTTCGCCGCCGTGCTGCCCGAGCGGCTGATGCGCACCGCCGCCGCCAATACCGGCAGCGCCGAAACCGTGACCGAAGACGGGGCCGCCGCCTCGCGGAGCGCCGAACCCGCCGAGGACACGGGGCCGGAAATCACGCCGGCGCCGACCCGGAAGGTGACGGTCAAACCGGCGATCGGCCAGCCCTGAGCCGCCGGGGCCCCGGCCAGCGGCCGGGCCCGGCTTTCCGCCACAAATCCGCCCCACCGCGCGGGCAAATCCGGGCTTCCGGACCCGTTTTCGCGTGGCCCGGCCCAGTCTTTGGCGCTATAAGACCCGCTGAACCGGCGGGGGCCCGAAGGCGGGCAGATTCCCGCGCGATTCAGCCTTTCAGGATCTCGTCATGAGCGAAGAGTTTCACCGCATAAAGCGTCTGCCGCCCTATGTCTTCGAAAGCGTCAACAAGCTCAAGGCGAAGGCGCGAGCCGAAGGCAAGGACATCATCGATTTCGGCATGGGCAATCCCGACATGCCGACGCCGCCGCATATCGTGGAAAAGCTGGTCGAGGCCGTTCGTGACCCGAAGACGCACCGCTATTCCTCGTCGCGCGGCATTCCGGGCCTGAGGCGCGCGCAGGCGGCCTATTACGAACGGCGCTTCGGCGTGAAGCTCAACCCGGAAACGGAAGTCATCGCCACGCTCGGCTCCAAGGAAGGGCTTGCGAACCTCGCCCAGGCGATCACGGCGCCGGGCGATGTGATCCTGTGTCCGAATCCGAGCTATCCGATCCATGCCTTCGGCTTCATCATCTCGGGCGCGGTGATCCGCTCGGTGCCGTTCGAGAGCGAGACGGGCTTTTTCGACATGCTTGAGCGCGGCGTGCGCCACAGCGTGCCGAAGCCGACGGCGCTCATCGTGTCCTATCCGTCGAACCCGACGGCGCAGGTGGCCGATCTCGATTTCTACCGCGAGGTGATCGCCTTCGCGGCGAAGCACGATCTTTTCGTGATTTCCGATCTTGCCTATTCGGAAATCTATTTCGACGGCAATCCGCCGCCCTCGATCCTGCAGGTGCCGGGCGCGAAGGAGCGGACCGTCGAGTTCACCTCGCTGTCCAAGACCTTCGCCATGCCGGGCTGGCGCATGGGCTTCGCGGTGGGCAATGAGCGGCTCGTCAATGCGCTCGGGCGCGTGAAATCCTATCTCGATTACGGCGCCTTCACGCCGATCCAGGTGGCGGCGACAGCGGCACTCAACGGGCCGCAGGATTGCGTCGCGGAAATTCGCGGCATCTACAAACACCGCCGCGACGTGCTCGTGGACAGCATGGCGCGGGCCGGCTGGGACATTCCTTCGCCGCCTGCGAGCATGTTCGCCTGGTCGCCGATCCCGGAGAAATTCCGGCATCTCGGCTCGATGGGCTTTGCGACGCTGCTGCTCGAACAGGCGGATGTGGCGGTGGCGCCGGGCATCGGCTTCGGTGAATATGGCGACGGGCATGTGCGCATCGGTCTCGTGGAGAACGAGCAGCGCATCCGCCAGGCGGCGCGCAACGTGAAGCGCATGATGCAGAATGCCGACCAGATCATCGCCGAATATGAAGAGCGCGTCGGCATCACCGCGAGCGTCGTGCCGCATCCCAATTCAACGAGGGCGGGCCGCACGTGACGCAAGCACTTCGCATCGGGATCGCCGGTCTCGGCACGGTCGGGGCGGGCGTGGTCAAGATTTTGGCCGCGCGCGGGCGTCATCTCGCGGCCGTTTGCGGGCGCGAGATCAAGCTCGTCGCCGTGACGGCGCGCGACAAGACCAAGGATCGCGGCATCGACCTTACCGGTGTGCGCTGGGAAGACGATCCGATGGCGCTCGCATCGGCGGGCGATATCGATCTCGTGATCGAACTCATCGGCGGTTCGGAAGGCACGGCGCGCGCGCTTGTCGAGGCGGCGCTCAAAGCGGGCAAGCATGTCGCCACGGCCAACAAGGCGCTGCTCGCCCATCACGGTACGGCGCTGGCGCGGCTGGCCGAGGCGGCAGGCGTGGCGCTCAATTACGAGGCGGCGGTTGCCGGCGGCATTCCCATCGTCAAGACGATGCGCGAGGCGCTGGCGGGCAACGAGATCCGCAGCGTGCACGGCATTCTCAACGGCACCTGCAATTACATCCTGACCGAGATGGAGACGACGGGGCGCGACTTCGCCGATGTGCTGAAGGATGCGCAGGCGCTCGGCTATGCGGAGGCTGATCCGACATTCGATGTCGGCGGTATCGATGCGGCGCACAAGCTCGCCATTCTCGCAAGCCTCGCCTTCGGCACGGAAGTCGACTTTGCCAATGTGCATATCGAGGGCATCGACAAGATCAGCGCGACCGACATCGCCTTTGCGGCGGAGTTCGGCTTCAAGGTGAAGCTGCTTGCGATCGCCGAAAAGGGCGAGGGCGGCGTGGTGCAGCGTGTGCATCCGGCGCTGGTGCCCGTGGGGACGCCGCTTGCCGCCGTCTCCGGCGTTTACAACGCCGTGGCGCTCGACGGCGACCGTGTCGGGCATCTCGTGCTCGAAGGACGCGGCGCAGGCGAAGGGCCGACGGCTTCCGCGGTCATCTCGGATGTGGTGGACATTGCGCGCGGAACCATCGTGCCGCCTTTCATCCTGCCTGCCGCGCAGCTGAAGCCGCCCGCAAAGCCGCTGATGGATACGCACAAGAGTGCGTTCTATCTCCGGCTGCGGGCCGTGGACCGCGCGGGCAGCATGGCGGCGATCACCAAGGCGCTGGCCGAAGCGTCGATCTCGATCGAGCGCATCGTGCAGCGCGGCGGCAAGGGCGACGACACGGGGCGTCTGCCTGTCGTCTTCATCACGCATGAAACCGACGAGGGCACGATGGCCCGTGCCAGGGCCCTGCTTGCACAACATGAAGATGTGGCGGGAACGCCGCTCGTCATCAGGATCGAAGCCGGCGAATTGCGCTGACTTTACGGAATGGAAAATCCGGGCATGAGGCCCGGAGATGAGATGGGGAAAGAGATGAGTGAGAAGTCGATCAGCCTGAACCGTATGCTTGCGCTGGAAATGGGGCGCGTGACGGAGCGGGCGGCGGTCTGCTCGGCGGTCTGGGTGGGGCGCGGCGACGAAAAGTCCGCAGACCAGGCGGCTGTGGATGCGATGCGCAAGGAGCTTAACGTCATCGACATCGACGGCACGGTGGTGATCGGCGAGGGCGAGCGCGACGAAGCGCCGATGCTCTATATCGGCGAGCAGGTGGGCACGGGCAAGGGACCGAAGGTCGATATCGCCCTCGATCCGCTGGAAGGCACGACGCTGACGGCGAAGGCGATGCCGAACGCCATGACGGTGCTTGCCATCGCATCGGGCGGCACGCTGCTTCACGCGCCGGATTGCTACATGGACAAGATTGCCATCGGCGGCGGCTATCCGGCGGGCATCGTCGATCTCGATGCGACGCCTGCGGAGAACATCAAGGCACTCGCCAAGGCCAAGGGCGTGCAGCCGAACGAAATCACGGCCTGTATTCTCGACCGTCCGCGCCATGCCGATCTCATCCGCGCCGTGCGCGAAACGGGTGCGCGCGTGACGCTCATCACCGATGGCGATATTGCCGGTGTGATCGCAACGACCGATCCAGAGACGGGCGTCGACATCTATATGGGTGTCGGCGGTGCGCCGGAAGGCGTGCTGGCGTCCGCGGCGCTGCGCTGCATCGGCGGCCAGATGCAGGGCCGCCTCGTAACGGCGAGCGAGGAACAGAAGGCGCGCGCGGCGAAGATGGGCGTCAAGGACTTCAACAAGAAGTTCGAGATGCAGGAAATGGCTTCGGGCGACGTGATCTTCGCGGCGACGGGCGTGACCGATGGCTGGCTGCTCGACGGCATCCATTATGAACGCGGCGGCGTGACGACGGATACGATCGTGATGCGCTCGGCAACGGGGACGGTCCGGCGCCTCAAGTCGTTCCATTCGTCGGTGGCCAAGTTCAAGTAAGGCAGGGCGCGGCTTCCCCTCCGGGGTTACATGGATTCAGGCGGCACACATTCCGGCAGATATTTTCTCGGCGTCGAACGCTCGGCGACGGGCCGGGGATGGGTGAGCCGGCTTGGTGACGACCGCATGGCGCTGGCGATCGCCCAGCGCGAGGGCCTGCCCGAAATCGTGGCGCGAGTACTCGCGGGACGCGGCGTGCCGCCGGAGGAATGTGCCGCCTATCTTGCGCCATCGCTGAAAACGCTGCTGCCCGATCCGAGCGTCGTCACCGACATGGACAAGGCGGCGGCGCGTGTCGCGGATGGTATCATCGCCGGTGAGCGGATTGCCGTGTTCGGCGATTACGATGTCGATGGCGCGACATCGAGCGCGCTGCTGCATGAATTCTTCAAGGCGGTGGGGCGTCCGCTCCGCATCTATATTCCCGACCGCATCCGCGAGGGGTACGGCCCCAATGCGCCGGCGCTGAAGCGGCTGAAGGACGAGGGGACCGATCTCGTCATAACGGTCGATTGCGGGACGATGGCGCACAAGGCGCTCGGCCTAGCCGCCGATTACGGGCTGCCCTCCATCGTGATAGACCACCATCAGGCGGAGCCCGCGTTGCCGCCTGCCTTCGCGCTCGTCAATCCGAACCGGCTCGACGATGAAAGCGGGCTCGGGCAGCTTGCCGCCGTGGGCGTGACTTTCCTCTTTCTCGTGGCGCTGAACCGCGAGTTGCGCGCGCGCGGATTCTACAACGGCAATGTGGCGGAACCCGATCTTCTGCAATGGCTCGACATTGTGGCGCTCGGCACGGTTTGCGATGTGGTGCCGCTGACGGGACTCAACCGCGCCTTCGTTGCACAGGGGCTTCGCGTGATGGCGCGGCGGCGGAACATCGGCCTTGCGGCGCTCGCCGATGTGGCGCGGATGAACGGTGCGCCGGCACCCTATCATTGCGGCTTTCTTCTCGGGCCTCGCGTCAATGCCGGCGGGCGCGTGGGGCGGGCCGATCTCGGCGTGCGGCTGCTCACCACGGAAAATGCGCTCGATGCGAAGGCGCTGGCCGAAGAACTCAATGTGATGAATCTCGAGCGGCAGGCGATCGAGGCCAAGGTGCTGGAGGAGGCGCTGGCGCAGGTCGATGCGCGGCTCGCCGCAACGCGGGCGAACACGGCGCCGCCGGTGATCGTGGCGGCGGCGAGGGGATGGCATCCCGGTGTCATCGGAATCGTAGCAAGCCGGCTGAAAGACAAATATGAGCGGCCAAGCCTCGTGATCGCGATTGACGAGAAGGGCGAGGGCAAGGGCTCGGGCCGTTCGCTCACCGGGGTCGATCTCGGCCGGGCGGTGACGGCGGCGCTGGAAGCGGGGCTGCTCGTCAATGGCGGCGGCCACGCCATGGCGGCGGGGCTGACGCTGCGCGAGGAGAAGATCGAGGCGCTGGAGGCGTTTCTCGCCAAACGGCTCGCGGACGACGTGGCGGCGGCTTCGGAGGCGAAGGCGCTGAAGCTCGACGGGGCGATTGCCGCGCGAGGGGCGACGCGCGATCTCTATGAGCTGGTGCAGCAGGCGGGGCCCTATGGCGCCGGGAACCCGGAACCGCGATTCGCCGTGCCTTCGGTGCGGGTGGTCAGGGCCGATCTCGTGGGCCAGGCCCATGTGCGGGTGATCCTGGCGGGAGAGGATGGCGGGCGGCTGAAGGGCATTGCCTTCCGCGCCGCCGAAACGCCGCTCGGCGCGCTGCTGCGCGACCCCGGTGCGGGGCTTTTGCACATTGCGGGGCGGCTTTCCGCCGATGATTGGCAGGGAAAGCGCGATGTTCAGATCACCATCGAGGATGCTGTGCCGACGCGGGATGCGCAGCCCTGAAAATCGGCGGTTTTGGCCGACATTTCGCTCATTCCGGGGTTGCCATGAGGCGCATGGCACCTTATAAGGCGCGCTCGTGAGCGGGTTTCCCGCCGGGCCTTGCGGCCCCGATGCGCGCCCTTCGTCTATCGGTTAGGACGCCAGATTTTCATTCTGGAAAGAGGGGTTCGATTCCCCTAGGGCGTGCCACTTTTCTCCCCGCGAGGCGGGGCGACACAATCCAGCAAATACCAGATCAGTAAAAGCCGAGATTCTGCTGGCTGCCGGGCAGCACATAGGTGTTGCCGCTCGCGTCCAGACATTCGGTATAGCGCCAATGGGCCATGCGGCCGGTGGCATCGGGCGCATTCGTCATGCGGCTGCGGCAGCCGCCCTGCGGGTCTTTCGACGGGTCGCGGCCCTGGGAGAGGCCGCTCCGCTCCGGGAAGATGCGCTGGTAGCCGGAATCGCCGCCCGTATGGGGCTCATAGGGCGCGCGCCATTCGGGGTCCGGCGAGAACATGGGGACGAAGCCCTGCGAGCCCGGATGCATGGCCTGAAAGTCGCCTGCGGCGGCGGGAAACACCGCCGCAGCAGCGATGAGGGCAACGGCCAGTGCTGTTCCGATCCGTTTCATCGGCAAAGCCTAACAGGAAATCCTACCAATGTCCGGTATTCGGCATGGAGGCCCAGGGCTCCCTTGCCGGGAGCGGCGCGCCGGCCTGAAGCAGCTCGATCGAGACATTGTCCGGCGAGCGGACAAAGGCCATGCGGCCGTCGCGGGGCGGGCGGTTGATGGTGACGCCCGCCTTCATCAGCCGGTCGCACATCTCGTAAATGTCATCGACCTGATAGGCGAGGTGGCCGAAATTGCGGCCTTCGCCGAGTTCTTCGGGGTCCCAGTTCCATGTCAGCTCGATCTGCGCTTCCTTCTGGCCCGGCGCGGCGAGGAAAACGAGGCTGAAACGGCCTGCCTCGACATCGAAACGGCCGAGATTTTCGAGACCGAGCTTGTTGCAGTAGAAGTCGAGCGAGGCGTCGAGATCGCTGACGCGGACCATTGTATGCAGATACTTCATCGGTAATCCTTGATGTGCCGGGGCTTTGGCCCATGATTCAACAGGTTGGCGCCAAGGTCAAAGAGACGGAACGAATATGCCGAACGAGCTGAAGCGGGCGATCGAGGAAGCGCATCGCGTGGTGATCTTCACCGGCGCGGGGGTGAGCACGGAAAGCGGCATTCCCGATTTCCGCAGCCCCGGCGGGCTGTGGACGAAGATGGCGCCGATCGACTTTCAGGATTATCTGCGCTCGGCCGAGATCCGCGCGGAAGCCTGGCGGCGGAAATTCGAGATCGACAAGACGATCAAGCAGGCCGAGCCCAACAAGGGACACATGGCGATTGCAAAGCTCGTGGACATGGGCAAGGCCAGCCATGTCATCACGCAGAATATCGACAATCTGCATCAGGCATCCGGGATTCCGCCGGAGAAGATCATCGAGCTGCACGGCAACGGCACCTATGCCAAATGCCTCGATTGCGGCGAGCGGCACGAACTCGTCTGGGTGCAGGAAAAATTCATGGCATCGGGCGCGGCGCCGGACTGCCGGAGCTGCGGCGGCATCGTGAAATCGGCGACCATCTCTTTCGGGCAGGCGATGCCGGAAGAGGAAATGAACCGCGCGCACGAGGCGACGCTCGGCTGCGACCTGTTCATCGCCATCGGCTCGTCGCTACAGGTCTATCCGGCGGCGGGATTTCCCATTCTCGCCAAGCGGAACGGGGCGATGCTCGCCATCCTCAACCGCGAGCCGACGGAACTCGACCAGATTGCCGATCTCGTGATCCATGATGAGATCGGGCCGACGCTCGCGCCCATCGTCATGCTGAACTAGCGCGCGGTGGCCCAGCCGCCCGCGACCGGGATCAACTGTCCGGTGATGAAATCGGAATGGGGCCCGGCGAGAAAGGCGACGATGGCGGCGGCTTCCTCCGGCTTGCCGAGGCGGCCAAGCGGGATGTTGCCCAGAATCTTTTCGCGCGCCTTCGGATTTTCGAGCAGCGAGGCCGGGAAATAATCCGGGCTTTCGATGAAGTTGAAGGCGAGCGCATTCACCTGAATGTTGAAGGGGGCCAGCTCCTTTGCGAGCGTAAGGGCGAGCGCATTGGCGGCGCCGCGCGCGGCGGCATAGAGGCTGTAATTCGGGATGCCGTTCAGGGGCGCGGCGGAGGAGAGAAAGAGGATCTTTCCCGCCTTCTGCTCTTTCATGTGCGGTGCGGCGGCGCGCGTCATGGCGAAGGCCTTGAAGACGAGGGCCTCGAATGTTTCGTGCATGTCCTTGTCGGTCGCCTCGTCCACCGGCCCGCGCACGGCCGGCCAGGCATCGTTGTTGATGAGGACATCGAGGCGGCCCTGCTTTTCCATGACGGCGGCGATGGCTTCTGCGGCCGTGCGGGCGGGCAGCGCCGTCACGCCGGGTATCTTCGCCTCGAAGGCAGCGCGGGCAGCGGCATCGGCGAAGCTCGCATCGACGCCATAGACGGCGGCGCCTTCCGCGAGCAGCGCACGGGCCGCCGGGCCGCCGACGAAATGGGCGATGTCGGTGATCAGGATGCTGCGCGGCATTGTTTCCCCCCGGGTGGCAGGCGCGAAATCGAGATTGTCAGTTCTTGTCCGGCCGTGAGACTGTGGGGGCGAGGACAAAAGGTCAAGGCGGCTTGAGAGGACGTATCGTGGGGGCAAAGGCAGAGTGGTGGAAGGGCGCGGTGATCTATCAGATCTATCCGCGCAGTTTCCGCGACACGAATGGCGACGGCGTGGGCGACCTGAAGGGCATCGAGGAGAAGCTCGACCATGTGGCGGCGCTGGGGGCGGAGGCGATCTGGCTCTCGCCCTTCTATCCATCGCCCAATCGCGATTTCGGCTATGACGTCTCGGACTATTGCAATGTCGCGCCGGAGATGGGGACGCTTGCCGACTTCGACCGGCTGGTCGCGGCGGCGCATCAGCGCGGCATCAAGGTGATCGTGGATCAGGTGCTGGCGCATACATCGGAGCGCCATCCCTGGTTTCAGGAGAGCCAGCTTTCCGCGAGCAATCCGAAATCGGACTGGTATGTCTGGGCGGATGCGAAGGAAGACGGGACAGTGCCGAACAACTGGCTGTCGGCCTTTGGCGGGCAGGCCTGGGCGTGGAACCCGATCCGGCGGCAGTATTACCATCACAAGTTTCTGAAGAGCCAGCCGAAGCTCAACTTCCATAATGAGGAAGTGGTGGAGGCCTGCATGAATGTGCTGCGCTTCTGGCTCGACCGGGGCGTGGACGGGTTTCGCCTCGATGTGGCGAATGCCTATCTGCATGATGCGAAGCTGACCGACAATCCGCCGCTGCCGATGGAAGAACGCAGTTTCATGGACTGGGCCCATGCGCCGCGCCTGCAACGGCACATCCATGATGCGAACATGCCCGAGAACGAATGGGCGATGAGGCGCGTGCGGAAAGTGCTGGACGAATATGACGGCCGGCTTGCATTCGGCGAGTTTTCCGAGCGGCCGGAAATGTTCGGGCTTTATGCGGGGGGCAGCGAGCGGCTTCACACCGGCTATACGTTCGACTTCATCGAGGACTGGAGCTTCGAGCCTTCGGTTTTTCGTGCCTATTACGAGAAGCGGCTTGCGCCGCTGAAGGATCTCTTTCCCTGCGTGACTTTCTCGAACCATGACGTGCCGCGCCCCGTGACGCGCTGGGGCGGCGGACAGGGCGACGACGCGCTCGCCAAGCTCGCGCTGACGCTGCTGCTCACGCTCAAGGGCAATGTGCTGATGTTTCAGGGCGAGGAACTGGGCCTGCCGGAAGCCGATCTCGACTGGGACGATATCAAGGACCCTGTCGGCGATCTCTATTACCCATGGATGAAGGGCCGCGACGGCTGCCGCACGCCCATGCCCTGGGAGGCGAAAGCGCCGGGCGCGGGCTTCACGACGGGCAAGCCCTGGCTGCCGATACCGGACTATCACAAGGTGCGGGCGGTGGATGCTCAGACGGCGGATGAAGGTTCTGTCCTCGCCCATGCCCGCAAGGCCGTCGCCTTCCGCAAGGCACATCCGGCGCTGCGGCACGGCGAGATTTCGTTTCTCGATGCGGAAGGAAAGTTGCTCGCCTTCATACGAGAGGGCGAGGGCGAGACGCTCCTCTGCGTTTTCAATCTTGGGACGGAGGCGGCGTCATATGCGCTGCCAGGCAGCGTGCGCGATATTCTGTTTGCCGTGGGCGAGGCGAAACGGGAAGGGGAGGCGCTCAGGCTTGGGCCGAGGGGCGGGGCGGTATTGAAGGGCTAGGTTCGCCGCGCGTCGAGTTCGGCCTGCGTATCGATATCCCTGAGCGCCGCGTCGTCGGGCATCGGCACTTCGCAGACGGCGTCGGCGTTTTCGCCGATCAGGTGTTTCGCGCCCGTGTCGCCTTTGACATCCATCATGGCGGCGAACCAGTCGCGGCCCCAGAGGACGGGGTTGCCGCGCTTTCCGGCGACAATCGGCACGCAGATGGTGCGGCCTTCCTCCGGGTCGAAGGCGGCGATCAGCCGGTCGAGATGGGCGGCGCGGATGTCCGGCATGTCGCCGAGACAGACAAGCGCGCCGTCGGCCTCGTCAGGCAGCGCGCGGAGCCCTGTGCGGAGCGAGGTGGAGAGGCCGTCCGCATAATCCGGGTTGTGGACGAAGGTGACGGCGCGGCCCGACAGCGCGGCACGGATTTCCGCCTCCGCATTGCCGGTGACGACGATGACCGGGCGGGCGGTGCTTTCGAGCGCGGCGTCCACGATATGCGCGACCATCGGTTTGCCGCCGACATCCATCAGGAGTTTGTTCGGGCCCTGCATTCGGCTCGACTTGCCCGCCGCGAGGATGAGCGCGGCGATGCGCGGCGACGAGGCGGCGGTGCTGCCGCCTTCGCGCGGCTGCGGCCTGGTCGGGATTTCCTTCAGGAGCCCGCCAAGCCCCATGCGCATGATGTCCTGCGATGTGACTTCCATGCCGGCGACGAGGCGGGCGAGCACCCAGTCGAAGCCATTGAGTTTCGGCGAGCGGGCGCAGCCGGGCAGGCCGATGATGGGCGTTTCACCGTGGCGCGCCAGCAGCAGCAGATTGCCGGGATCGACCGGCATGCCGAAATGGAGAATGTCGCCGCCTGCCATGACGATGCCGGAGGGTACGACGTCGCGGCGGTCCACGGTGGCGGATGCGCCGAAAACGAGGATCGGCGAGAGGCCCTCCTTCAGCAGCGCGCGGATGGCGCCGGCGACGGCGCTTGCCGAATGGGGGATGCGGATCTCGCGGGCGATATGGCTGCCCATTGCAGCGAGGCGGGCATCGAGCACGGCGCGGCTTTTCTCGATCACGCTTTCCTTCGTGCCGGGAAGGAGCGTCGAGACGAGGCCGGCGCGGCGCGGCTCGAAACGATGGACGGCCATGGGCGCGGGGCCAAGGCGGGCGATTTCGAGCGCCCGGTCAAGCTCGGCGCGGGGGACGGCAAAGGGGATCACCTTCACGGTCGCCAGCATCTGGCGCGGGGCCACGGTTTCAAAAGGCTCGAGCGTTGCGACGGTGAGCGCCTCGCCAATCGCGTTGATCGCGTGGATGCGCGCGGCGTCGATTTCGAGGACGCCCGCTTCTTCCGCATGGAGATTGGCGCGGCCGGTGAAAGCAGCGGCGGCGCGGATCGCCTTGCCGGCGAGCGCGCTCGCAAGGGCTGCGGCGGCTTCATCCTCCGGCACATCGTCGGGCCCGAGGCGGGCGGCCGTGACATGGGTGATGCCCGCTTGCTTCAGCGCCGAAATGTCGGCGCGGGAGAGGATGCGGCCTTTCTTGAAGGTTTCGGCGCCTGCCTTTTGCGAATGGGCGAGAATCGCGCCTTCGGCCTCGTCCGGTGTCAGTTCGCCAAAGATCATGTGCGGAGCGTCTCCGTTATCTCGGCCATGATGGAAATGGCGATTTCGGCCGGGCTCTTCGCGCCGATGGCGAGGCCGACAGGGCCATGGATGCGGGCAATGCCGGATTCGGTAAAGCCTGCTTCCGAGAGGCGGGCGACGCGGGCGGCATGGGTCTTTTTCGAGCCGAGGGCACCGATATAGAAGGCGGGGCTTGCGAGCGCCGCTTTCAGGGCCGGGTCGTCGAGTTTCGGGTCATGCGTGAGGGTGACGATGGCGGTGCGGGCATCGGGGGCGAGGGCGGCCATGGCCTCGTCCGGCCAGTCCGTCACCAGCGTCATGCCGGGGAAACGCTCGGACGAGGCGAAGGAGGTGCGCGGGTCCACCACCGTCACGTCATAGCCCGCAAGCGAAGCGATCGCCGCCAGGGGCTGGGCGATATGGACCGCGCCGACAAGGATCAGCCGCAGCGGCGGATTGAAGGGGTTGAGGAACCATTCGGTGCCATCAGGCGCTGCGATGACCGCTCCTTTGTCGCCCGCAAGGGCTTCAGAAACTGCTTTAATTAACCAAGAATCTTGCGATTTATCAGATGGATAAACCAGTTTCTGGATTCCATCCGTTAACCTTGTTGCGAGCACCGTTGGGCGCTTTTCCGCGCGGGCGGCGACGAGTTCCCTGAGCAGCGCGGCGTCCATCTTCAGCCCTTTACCGGCTCGATCATGACGCGGATGCGGCCGCCGCAGGCGAGGCCGACCTGCCATGCCATCGCATCCGAGACGCCATATTCGAGCACTTCGGTCTTGCCGGTTTCCAGCGTTTCGAGGGCGCGGGTGACGACATCACCCTCGATGCAGCCGCCCGAGACGGAGCCCACGAAAGTCGCGTCGTCGCGGATCGCGAGCTGGCTGCCGACGGGCCGGGGGGCGGAACCCCATGTCTCGATGACGGTGGCGAGCGCCACGCGGCGGCCCTGGCCGAGCCAGTGAGCTGCCTCTTCCAGCACATTGTCGTGATTGCTCATGCGGCTCTCCGTTCCGGTTTCCGTTCGATATGGGCATCGGAAAGCGCATCGGCCAGAGCGGCCAGCGAGGCAATATTGTGGACCGGGCGGAACTCGTCCACATGCGGCAGAAGCGCCTTCACGCCGAGCGCCTTCGGCTCGAAACGGTCATAGCGGAGCAACGGGTTCAGCCAGATGAGGCGGCGGGCGCTGCGGTGGAGCCGGGCGATTTCGGGTGCGACGCCTGCTCCGGCGTCGCGGTCGAGCCCGTCCGTGACCAGAAGCACGGTCGCGCCCTGACCAAGCACCCGGCGGGCCCAGTCCACATTGAAGCGGCGCAGCGTTTCGCCGATCCGGGTGCCGCCATCCCAATCCTCGACGCGGGCAGCAACGCGGGCGAGCGCCTCGTCCACATCGCGGTGCCTCAGCTCGCGGGTGACATGGGTGAGGCGGGTGCCGAAAAGAAAGACGTGAACCCGGTCGCGCTCATTTGCGAGCGTGTGAAGGAAGTGGAGAAAGATGCGGGCATAGGCCGACATGGAGCCCGATATGTCGCAGAGCACGACAAGCGGCGGCGGGCGGCGGCGCGGCGCGCGGCGCTTCAGCGGGATGACGCCGCCCGAGCGCAGCGTGGCGCGGAGCGTGGCGCGCATGTCGATGACCGGGCCGTTCGCGGCGGGACGGGAGCGGCGGGTGCGGATTTCGTCACGGTGGAAGCGGAGCCGGGCGATGGCGGATTTCGCCTCGGCAAGCTCGGCGAGCGACATTTTCTCGAAGTCCTTTTCGCGGAGCATTTCCTCGCGCGAGAAGGTTTCGCTGCGGTCGATTTCGATCTCCGATTCTTCCAGCTCGCGGTGCGCCGTTTCGCCAAAGAGAGCTTCGGCGAGACGGCGGCTCTGTTCTTCCCCGCTTTCGGCAGGCGGTGCTTCCGCTTCCGGCAGCAGCAGCGACATCATCCTGTCGAGGAGTTTCGGATCGCGCCAGAAAACGTGGAATGCCTGATCGAAGATTTCATGTTCCTCATGGCGCTTGATGAGGGTGGCGCGGAGCGTCCAGTAGAAGTCTGCACGGGTGCCGATGCCCGCCGCTTCCACGGCCTCGACGGCATCGAGAACCTGACGCGGGCCGACGCGGAGCCCGGCACGGCGCAGGATGCGTGCGAAATGCACGATATTTTCGGCGAGGCGGCCCGTCGCCACGGCGCGGCCCTAATCCGCCGCCCGGGCGGCGAGGCGGATTTCCTCGAGGATACGCGCGGCCTCGCTGCCGGCGACGCGGGCGATGTCGTCCTGATATTTGAGGAGAGCGCCGAGCGTGTCGTTCACGACCTGCCGGTCGAGGGAGACGGCATCGAGAGCGGTGAGCGCCTCCGCCCAGTCGATCGTTTCGGCGATGCCGGGGTTCTTGTAGAGATCGAGGCCACGCAGTTTCTGCACGAAGGCGACGATCTCGCGCGAGAGATTTTCCGGGGCGCGCGGCGCCTTGAGTTTCAGGATCGCAAGCTCGCGTTCGGCATCCGGGTAATCGACCCAGTGATAGAGGCAGCGGCGCTTCAGCGCGTCGTGAATTTCGCGGGTGCGGTTCGACGTCACGATGACGATGGGCGGATGCTCGGCCTTGATGGTGCCGATTTCGGGGACGCTGACCTGAAAGTCCGACAGGACTTCGAGGAGATAGGCCTCGAAAGGCTCGTCGGTGCGGTCGAGTTCGTCGATCAGCAGCACGGGCGGGCCCTCGACGGCGGGAGCAAGCGCCTGAAGGATCGGGCGGCGGATGAGGAAACGCTCGGAGAAGATGTCCTTGCCGAGGGCGGCGCGGTCTTCGACGCCTTCGGCTTCGGCGAGGCGGATCTCGATCATCTGCGCCTGATAGTTCCATTCATAGACGGCGGCGCCGGTATCGAGACCTTCATAACATTGGAGGCGGATGAGACGGCGGCCCAAGGCATCGGCCAGCACCTTGGCAATTTCGGTCTTGCCGACGCCCGCCTCGCCTTCGAGCAGCAGCGGGCGGCCCATTTTCAGCGCGAGGAAGATGACCGTAGCGAGCGAACGGTCGGCGACGTAATTGCCGCGCGCGAGGAGGGCGACGGTTTCGTCGATGCTGGATGGCAGGCTCATGTGCTCAACCTATGACTATCGGCCCTGCCTTGCAAAGTCAGCCGGCCGCGGCGACGGCGCGTTTTGCCATGACGGTGATAAGGTGGGCGCGGTACTCGGCAGTGCCGTGGAGATCGGCGTTGAGGCCATTCGCGGAGACCTTGATGCCCGCGACCGCATCGGGCGACCAGTTTTTCGAGAGCGCCTGTTCCATTTCGGCGACGCGGAAGACGCCATTCTGTCCGGCGCCGGTGACGGCGACGCGGACACCCCAGGGGCCTTTGGACACAAAGACGCCGACCATCGCATAACGCGAGGCGGGGTTCGGGAATTTCATATAGGCCGCCTTCTCGGGATGGGGGAAGGTCACTTCCTTGATGATTTCGCCATCCTGAAGGGCCGTCTCGAACATGCCCTTGAAAAACTCGTCCGCTTCGATGAGGCGCTTCGTGGTGTGGATCTTGGCGTCGAGGGCAAGGCAGGCGGCGGGATAATCGGCAGCCGGGTCGTTATTCGCAATGGAGCCGCCAAGCGTGCCCATGTGACGGACGGCCGGATCGCCGATGCCGCCGGCAAGCGCGGCGAGCGCTGGATTGTGTTTCCGCACATCGGCGGATTGCGCGACGGTGGCATGGCGTGTGGCGGCGCCGATCGTCACCGCATTGCCCTCGGCGCGGATGAAATCAAGCTCCTTGATGGCGCCGATGTCGATCAGGTCGCTCGGCATGGCGAGGCGCTGTTTCAGCGTGGGGATCAGCGTCTGGCCGCCGGCGAGGATTTTCGGATCGTCCGCCGCTGCGAGCAGGGCTTCGGCATCGGCCAGCGATTTCGGGCGCTGATAGTTGAACTGGTACATTCGCTACTCCTTATCCGGCGGGTGCGGTTCAGCGCATTTCCTGCGATGCGGCCAGTATCGCCTTCACGATGTTGTGGTAGCCGGTGCAGCGGCAGATATTGCCTTCAAGCTCGTCGCGGACCGTCTCCTCGTCGAGATCGGGGATGCGGCGGATCATGTCCACCGCTGTCATGATCATGCCGGGGGTGCAGAAGCCGCATTGCAGCCCGTGATGCTCGCGGAAGGCGGCCTGAACGGGATGAAGCTCGCCATCCCTGGCAAGGCCTTCGATGGTCAGCACTTCCGCACCTTCGGCCTGCACGGCCAGCATGGCGCAGGACTTCACGGCGCGGCCATCGACATGAACGACGCAGGCACCGCACTGGCTGGTGTCGCAGCCGACATGCGTACCGGTCAGGCCGAGCCGTTCGCGGATGAACTGAACAAGCAATGTGCGCGCTTCGACATCGGCGCTTGCGGGCTTGCCGTTGACCGTCATGGACACAACGGGCATGCGACCACCTCCCTGAATGGCTTGGCTTCTTGCGGAAGGAATATTCCGCCTTTTGTTCGAGTCTCGACCTTCGCCGGGGGCGCGTCAAGCGCGGGCTTTGCGCCGGTTCAGACGCCGATGAACCAGAGCAGCAGGATGAGCGCGATGATGAGCAGCGGACCCCAGGCCCAGGGCGAAAGGCTGAAACCGGCCTCGGCATCGGGCGTGAGCGGCACGCCGGTCGGCGAAATCGCGTCGCGGTCGGGCGATTTCACGGGGATGCCGTGGGCCAGCTCGTCGACGATCTCGGGCAGTTCGCCTTCGGGCGCGGCTTCGACCTTCGCGCCGCCGGTGAGTTTCGAGAAATTGCCGAAAAACTCCTCGGACATGCGGGCGGCGGTGGAGTCGATGAAACGCTGGCCGATCTGGGCAAGCTTGCCGCCGACCTGTGCCGAGACGGTGTAGGCGAGGAGCGTACCGCCATCGGTTTCGGTCAATGTCACCCTCGCTGAGCCCTTGGCGAAACCGGCCGCGCCGCCATTGCCCTCGCCGGAAATCGTGTAGCCATTCGGCGGGTCGATGTCGGTGAGTTTCACCTTGCCCTTGAAGCGCGCGCTGACGGGGCCGACCTTTGCCTTGGCGACGGCCTCGAATTCGTCATCGGCGATCTTTTCGACCGACTCGGCGCCGGGGATCGCCTGGCGCAGGATTTCCGGGTCGTTGAGCGCGGCCCAGACGTCTTCGCGCGGCGCCGGAATTTTGTATTCGCCGGACATTTCCATGAGACGTCTCCCTTGTCACAGGCATGAGGCGCGCGGCGGGGCGCGCCTGCGTTCATTACAGGTAGGTCAGGACCAGCGTCATACCTAGCAGAAGTGCCACCATCATGACCATGGCGCCGGTGGGCCAGGTGCGCGCGATGGGGCCCTGCGGCCCGTGCAGCTGGAAAACCGCCGCCACGAGGTTGTCGAGCCTTGAGTTGATGTTCCGGCTGGCCCTGTCCCAGACCGCGCCGGCGAGGCGGCGGAGGCCGCGAATGATGGACGGCAGCAGGCGGCGATAGGTCCAGTCGAAGTCGAGGATGGTGGAGCGTTCGGCCTTCGGCAGCAGCCCGCGCCCGACCGCCCATGCGAAGGCAAGTGCGACGAAAGCGACGAGCTGCAGCTGCACGATGGTGTGCGAGAAGGTGTAGGGCTCGTATTTCACATCGTTCGGCAGCAAGGCGTAGAGCGCGCCGGGGAAAACGCCGATCAAGATGCAGAGTGCCGCGGTGAGGGCCATGGCGAGCAACATGCCGCCGGGCGCTTCCTTCGGGCGGAGGCTGCCGTCCGAACCGAAGAAGGCCAGATAGGGAAGGCGGAGGCCAGTATGCAGGATGGCGCCGGTGGAGGCGGCAAGCAGCGCGAGCCAGACATAGAACATCTTGTCGTAGCCGGCGGCGCTGAGGATGAGCGATTTCGAGACGAAACCAGAGGTGAAGGGAAGCGCCGAAATGGAAGCCGCGCCGACGAGGCAGAAAATCATGGTGAGCGGCATGGTGCGGTAAAGCCCGCCAAGCGCGGTGGCGCGCGCCGTGCCCGTGCGGAACAGGATGGCGCCGACGGCCATGAACAGCAGGCCCTGATAGAAGATCGAGGCGACAGCATGGGCGGCGGCACCATTGATGGCGAGCGGCGTTCCGATGCCTGCGCCGACCACCATGAAGCCGAGCTGGCTGTTCAGCGAATAGGTGAGAACGCGGCGCAGATCGTTTTCGAGCAGGGCGAAGGCAATCGGGAAGAGCGCCATGGCGACGCCGATATAGATCAGCAGTTCGGTGCCGGGAAAACCGCGCAGCAGCGCATAGACCGCGAGCTTGGTCGTGAAGATCGAGAGGATGACGGTGCCGGTGACGGTGGCCGACGGATAGGCGTCGTGCATCCAGTTATGCAGGAAGGGGAATGCGCATTTAATTCCGATGGCGGCGAGGATCGTCCAGGTGGCGGGGCTGCCGAGTTCCATCGCGGTGAAGGAAATCGTGCCCATCTCGCGGTAATAGAGAACGATGCCCGCGATCAGGATGACGCCGGAGCCGATCTGGATGACGAGATAGCGCATACCGGCGGCGAAGGAGCCTTCGGTGCGGCGCGCCCAGATGAGGAAGACCGAGGCGATGGCCGTGCCTTCCCAGAAGACGAAGAGGGTGATGAGGTCGGCGGCGAATACCGCGCCGATGGCAGAGCCGGCATAGAGAAGCGTTGCGACCTGCTGGACAGTGTCGCGCAGATGCCAGGCATAGAGGGCTGCGAGCATGGCCGCGAGCGAGAAGGCGAGGCCGAAGATCTGCGACAGCGCGTCGACACGCATCAGCCCGATCTGCATACCCATCAGATTGAAGGCATTGTAGGTGCCCGGCGTGAGACCCCAGAAGATCAGCACGCCTGCAACGGGAACCAGCAACAGGTAGAGGCCGCGCAGAAAGCCCTTCGGGACGAAGGGAACGAGAAGGGCGGCGGCGATATAGGCGAGGGCGGGCGTGTAATACTCAGGCATCGGCCTTCTCCTGCGCGAGATCGAAGGCCGGATGTTCTTCTGCACTCACGGACAATGAACCGTAATAATCTTCCCGGCGCTTGAGAATGGCGCCGATTATTCTGGCGAAGATCGCAAGCGCGATGCAGACGAGGATGCCGAACCAGCCATAGAAAACCGGCTGGTCCTCGATCTCGAAATAGCCATGAAGCGGCCAGACGAATTCGACGGCGGCCAGCAGGATGCAGATGAGGACCAGCAGCCAGGTGACGATGCGTCCGCCGCGTGCGGTGTCGATGCCGAGCAGCATGGCACCGGGCAGGGCCTTGTCATTGGTCGTGGTTTTATCGGACGAACCGGTCATGGCAGGCTCTCCGGCAGGATGGGGATATTCAGGAGGTATTCGTAGAGGCCGCCAATCGTGAAGAAGATGACGACGCATCCGAGCGCGGCGAAGCAGATCGGCAGGAGGCAGAAGAGCGGTGCCTCCTCGATCTTGCCATTCGCATCATCGTCCTTCGATTTCAGGAAGAAGGCGCGGGCCGGGATCGGCAGAAGATAGGCGACGTTGAGAAGCGAACTCACCATGAGCACGCCGATGATGATGAGATGGCTCGTCTCGGCGGCGGCGATCATCAGATACCATTTGCTCCAGGCGCCGGCAAAGGGCGGCAGGCCGATGATGCTGAGGGCCGCAATGGTGAAGCAGAAGAAGGTGATGGGCATCTTGCGGCCCAGGCCGTCAAGCTGGCTGATCTTCGTCTTGTGGGCGGCGACGTAGATCGCACCGGCACACATGAAGAGGGCGATCTTGCCAAAGGCGTGGGTCACGATGTGCATGGCGCCGCCGACAACACCCATCTGCGTGGCGAGAGCGACGCCGAGGGTGATGTAGGAAAGCTGACTGACCGTCGAATAGGCGAGACGCGCCTTCAGATCGTCCTTGGTGATGGCGACGATCGAGGCAATGAGGATCGAGGCGGCGGCGAGCCACATAAGCCAGTCGGCTGCGCCGGTCTTGCTGAGGAATCCGACGCCGAAAATATAGGTGCCCACCTTGAGCATGGTGAACACGCCTGCCTTCACGACCGCAACCGCGTGAAGCAGCGCGCTCACCGGCGTCGGCGCGACCATCGCGGCCGGCAGCCAGCGGTGGAACGGCATGAGCGCCGCCTTGCCGATGCCAAAGGCGAAGAGCGCGAGCAGGAAGGGGACCAGCGCCGGATCGATATGGCCTTCGAGGATGCCGCCTGCGCGGAACTCCGTGGTGCCGGTGATGTTCCAGGTCCAGATGAGGGCGACGAGGAGGAAGAGGATCGACGTCGTCATCAGGATTGCGAGATAGGTCCGCGCGCCCTTCTTCGCTTCCGGCGTTTCCTTGTGTGCGACCAGCGGATAGGTCGAAATGGTCAGCACTTCATAGAAGATGAAGAGCGTGAAGAGATTGCCGGAGAAGGCAATGCCGACGGCGGCGGCAATGGCGATGGCGAAGCAGATGGCAAATCGCGTCTGCTTCTTTTCATGCGCGCCGCGCATATAGCCGATCGAATAAAGCGATGTCGGTATCCAGAGGCCCGAGGCGACCGTGGCGAAGAGCATACCGAGCGGTTCGATCTCGAAGCCGAGGACGAGGCCGGGCATAACCTCAAGGAGCGAGATGGCGGGCCGTGCGCCGTCGATCACCGCGAGGAGGAGATGCAGCACCGCGGCGAATGTGGCGATGGAGGCGACGACGCTGACTGCATCGCGGAGGTTCGGCAGTTTGCCGAACAGCGCCAGCAGGAAAGGCGTCAGTGCCGGAATGGCAATGGCAAGCAGAAGCAGGTTCTCGTTGCTCATCGCCTCAGTCCTTCCACAGAATGTGCGATGAGCCGATCAGCGCGGAGGCGGCGCGGCCGGCAGCGGTGGCGGTGAGCATCGCGTTGACGCCGAACCAGACCGAAAGGCCCACAAATATCCATGTCGGAATGAGCATGGAAAGCGGGGCTTCCTTGCGGGTGACGCCTGCCGGAGCGGGCTGAAGATAGGCCACTTCCACCACGCGCCAGACATAGATGATGGCAAGCAGCGAGGAGGCCATGATCATCAGCGCGACCGGCCACCAGCCAAGCTCAAGCGTTGCAAGCACGAGATACCATTTGCTGATGAAGCCGACGGTGAGCGGCAGGCCGATCAGGCTCAAGCCGCCCGCCACGAAGGCCGCGGTGGTCCAGGGCATGTCGCGGCCGACACCGGCAAGTTTCGAGATCGAACTCGTACCGGCGGAGAAGATGAAGCAGCCCGCGACCATGAAGAGCGCCGCCTTGGTGACGGCGTGATTGAAGAGATGAACGATGGAGGCGGTGATGCCGGTTTCGTTCAGGAGCGAGAGGCCGAGCAGGATGTAACCGATCTGTGCGACGCTCGAATAGGCGAGCATCCGCTTCAGATCGTCCTGGAAGATGGCAACCAGCGAAGCGGCGAACATCGCAATGATGGCAAGCGGCAGGACAACCATGCGCAGCGTATCGGCCTGGAACTCGTAGTCGAAGCCCAGCACCGTGAACATGAAGCGCAACATGACATAAACCGCGACCTTGGTGGCCGTGGCCGCGAGGAAGGCCGTCACGGCGGAGGGCGCATAGGCATAGGCGTTCGGCAGCCAGAGGTGCAGCGGGAACATGGCGAGCTTCAGGCCGATGCCGAGCAGGATAAGCACGAAGCCCATACGCAGGGTGCTGCTGTCGCCATGATCGGCGATGCGCACGGCGAGGTCGGCCATGTTCAGCGTGCCGGTGACGCTGTAGAGCATGCCGATGCCGATGACGAAGAAGGTTGCGCCGATCGTACCCATAATGAGGTAGTTGTAGGCTGCCGTCAGCGCACGCTTGTTCGCCCAGGCGCCCGAAGCGACAAGGGCATAGGTCGCCAGTGAGGAAATTTCGAGGAACACGAAGACGTTGAAGGCGTCGCCCGTGATCGTGACGCCGAGGAGGCCTGCGACGCAGAGCAGGAACGCCGTATAGAACAGGGCTTGGCGCTCGGCCGGAATTTCGGCGGCGACGCTGCTGCGCGCATAGGGCAGGACGAGGGCGGCGCTGCCGGAGACGATCAGCAGCACGAAAGCATTGAGAATATCGACGCGATACTCGATACCGATCGGCGGCGCCCAGCCGCCCATGTGATATGAGATGATCGTTCCGTCATAGGTCTGCGCGAAAAGCGCGATCGAGATGACGAATGTGGCGAGCGAAACCACGCTCGCAAATATCCAGGCGAGCCCGCCACGGCCGAGCATCATGCAGAAGGGCGCGGCGACAAGCGGGATGACTACCTGCAGGGCAGGCAGGTGCGGTTCGATCAGCGCCATCATGCGCGGGAACCTCCCTGCGGCGCGCCGTTACCGAAATCCATGTCGTGCTCCAGTTCGAGAATTTCGTCTTCCTCAATCGTTCCGTAGGTTTCCTTGATGCGCACGACGAGCGCGAGGCCGACGGCGGTGGTGGCGATGCCGACGACGATGGCGGTGAGGATCAGAACGTGAGGGAGGGGATTCGAATAAACGGTATCGGGGTCGCCGGTGAGGATGGGCGCCGTGCCGCCCGTCACCTTGCCGAGCGAGATGTAGAGCATGAAGACGGAGGTCTGAAAGATGTTCAGACCGACGATCTTCTTGATGAGATTGCCGCGGCTGACCGTGATGTAGAGTCCCGTCATCATCAGAATGGAGAACAGCCAGTAATTGTACCGGCCGAGGATGAATTCGAGATCGATGGCAAGTTCCGACATTACCAGTCCTTGTTGTCGAGCTTGCGGGTGTGGCTCGCAAAGGCAATGAAGATGGAGAGCATGACGGTGGCGACGGTCATGCCGACACCCAATTCGACGACGACGATGCCCCATTCCTGCGCGTGCTGCGGATTTTCGGCCAGCGCGTAATAGCCGAGATAGGCGTCGCCCAGGGCAATCGTGACGAGGCCCGTTCCGGCGAAGATCAGAACGCCAATGCCGGCCAGAATGTGAAGTATGCGGGGCGGTGCAACCTTGGTCAGCGCGTCGATGCCATGCACCAGCGAATAGAGAACGAAGGCGGCTGCGAAGACGACGCCAGCCTGGAAGCCGCCGCCGGGGCTGTATTCGCCGTGGAACTGCACATAGAGCGCATAGACCAGCATCGGCGGGATCAGAAGTTTCGAGACGACGCGGAGAATGGAGTGGTGTTCCATGGGGCTACTCCTTTCTCTTTCCCGAGGGACGGCCGGTCGTGCCGAGCATCAGTAGGACGCCGACAAGGGCGGCAAAGACAACGACGACCTCGCCCATCGTATCGAAGCCGCGGTAGCTGGCGAGCACGGCGGCGACGATATTCGGGATGCCGATTTCGGCCGGTGTGCGCTCGATATATTCCGGCGCGACATGCGTCTGAACGGGATTGTCCGCCGCGCCGAAGGGCGGCATGTCGAGCGTGCCGTAGATCAGCGCCGCGCCCGCAACGAAACAGACGAGAAGCGGCAGGAGCGCCGAACGCTTGCGCTTCATTTCATCCTTGTCGGTCAGCGCGAGCGTTCCGAGCATGAGGACCGTCGAGATGCCGGCGCCGACAGCGGCCTCGGTGAAGGCGACGTCCATCGCGTCCAGCGTGACGAAGAGACCGGCGGACAGAAGGCTGAAGACGCCGGAAAGCATGGCGACTGCAAAGAGGCTGCGCTGACGGATGATGGCCACCGCGGTCAGCACCAGCAGCGTGAAGAAAACGATGTCGATGATCGCGATGCCGACAAGATTGGCGTTCATGCCTTCATTCCTTCCGGCGTGTCGTCGCCAAGGACGGCTTCGGCCTCATTGCGCGTGAGGCGCTGCGGCCTGATGCCCGCAACAAAGGCGGCGTTGGCGACGGCATGGGTGGCGGTCGGGCCGGTGACGAAGAGGAACAGGCCGATCAGGGCGAGTTTCAGCGTCGTCTGGGTCAGCCCGGTCTGGAACATCATGCCGATCAGGATGAGCTCGGCACCGATCGTGTCGATGACGCCGGCGGCGTGAAAGCGCGCCCAGACATCGGGCAGGCGGATCAGGCCGAATGTGCCGATCAGCAGGAAGGTGCCGCCGACGAGAAAGGCGATGCCGGTGGCCAGATCGCAGGCCAGTCCGATCAGGGCGGGGTCCATCAGCGGTCCTCCGTTTCGGGCCGGATGCGGCCAAAGGAGCGATAGCGAACGAATTTCAGGATCGCGATGGTGCTGACGAAGTTCACCAGCGCATAGAGCATGGCGATGTCGAGGAAATCCGGCCGCTCGGTGACGAAGCCGAGGGCGCTCAGGATCAGCACGGTCAGGGTGCCGAAGGTGTTGGCCGCCAGCACACGGTCATAAAGGGTCGGGCCGGCGAACAGCCGGACGAGGACGAGGATGACGGCGACAAAGAGCGCCGCGGTGATCGCAAGGAACATGTACATGTCAGCGTGTCTCCACCACCGCGACGCGACGGGCCATTTCGGCGAAGCCTTCGGGGCCTGCCGCTTCGTCCGTCAGGGCGTGGACCAGGAATTTTCCGGGCGCGGCCTCGACCGTCACCGTGCCGGGGGTGAGAGTGATCGAGTTGGCGAAGATCACATGCCCCATGTCGGTCTTGAGGGGGCTTTCGACGGCGATGAACTGCTGGCTGATCGCCATGTCGCGGGAGAGGATGACCTTCGACACCGCCAGGGCCGACTTGAAGATTTCGCCGCCGAGCCAGCTCCAGTAGAGCGGAAGGGTGAGGCGGAGCTGAAGGGGCACAGCCTCGTCGTCGAGCAGGTTCATGCGCCGCGCGAGATAGAGCGTGAAAAGGCAGGAAAGGACGCCGACAGTCAGCAGGAACGGCTTGAAATAACCGGACAGGGCGAGCCAGAGCGCAAACAAGGCGACAAGCAAACCGAGTGCTTTGGTCATCATTCTCCCTGCGAATTCCGGCACGAACGGCCATGAAGGGCTTCCTGCGATCCGGCCTGAACCGGCCGGAACCCGCACGCGAGTGCGACCGGCTGGACGGGTTGCCCGACGCGCCGGAGCCCCTTTTTGATGTTCCGAATATGCAATGGAGGGGGAGCAAGGGCAAGAAAGACCGGATTTCCGCCGGTCGATTTCCGCGGCGCGGGCCGCTTTCAAAGTCAAACGCACACTGTTATAGTTATCATAATCTACAGAGGCGGTCCCTGGGGGAGGAACCACGGACCAGTGAGGGGATCCGGCGCGGCAATACTGAGGCCAATCAATATTGGCTGCCCGGATGATTATCGTGGTGGGGATGGAAGAGCGTTTGGAGAGTACGGCGGACTCCGCCGACGTGACGTTCGAGGTCACCGGCGTCGTCAAGTGGTTTGATGCGGTCAAAGGTTATGGCTTCATCATTCCCGATGACGGGCGCGACGATGTTCTCGTGCATTTGTCCTGTCTGAAGCAAGCCGGCCGGGAGGCGCTCGAGGAGGGCGCGACGGTGACTTGCGAGGCCGTGCGCCGCGCCAAGGGCAACCAGGCTGTCCGCGTCATCGATGTGGACGAGACGACGGCGGTGAAGCCTGCGATTGCGAGTGTCCGGCCGGCGAATCGGTCGGTTCTTTCCGGCGTCGTGCCGATCGGCGAATTCGAGACGGCCGTGGTCAAATGGTTCAACCGGGCGCGCGGCTATGGCTTCGTGACGCGCGGCGAGGGTACGCCCGACATCTTCGTCCATATGGAGACGCTGCGGCGCTTCGGGGTGCGGGATCTGATTCCGGGGCAGGAACTGACCGTGCGGTTCGGCGAAGGGCCGAAGGGGCTGATGGTCGCGGAGATCAAGCCGGAATAGGCGCTTGATCGTTCCTCTTTACGAATGGAACGTGCTATAGGGCCGAAGCTGCCGCCGCGCGGATCATGTTCCCTTTGCCGCAATCCCGATGACCGATACAGAAAACGACAATCCGCCGGACGGATATGTGCCGTCCACGAGCCGCGGTCCCTATACGACGCATAATGGCCCCTTCTATCACAAGGTGACGGAAGACGGGTTCTGGCACGGCGTGCGGATCAAGAAGCGCCACTGCAATTCGCGCGGCATTACGCATGGCGGGATGCTGATGGCCTTTGCGGACGGGCTGCTCGGCACGGCGGTCTGGCGCGAGACGCAGATGGTGGCGCTGACGGTGCGGATGAATTCCGATTTTCTGTCTTCGGCGCGGCCGGGCGACTGGCTCGAAGGCACGGCGCGGGTGACGCGGGCGACGAAGTCGGTGGCCTTTTGCGAGGCGGAGCTATTTGTCGGCAACCGCCCGGTGCTGAAGGCGAGCGGCGTTTTCAAGATCATGGCCCGGCACAAGGCACCGGATTGAGCCCAAGGCCGTTCGGGTGTATTGCAGGCGGCAAATGTCGGGGCGTAGCGCAGCCTGGTAGCGCATCTGGTTTGGGACCAGAGGGTCGGGAGTTCGAATCTCTCCGCCCCGACCAATTTCGGGCTTCGGGCCGAAGAAGAAAGGGAGCCTTCAGGCTCCCTTGGCGTATCCGGTATATGGCGGCGGCTATCAGGCGGCTTCGGGCCGGGTCATGCCGGCTTCGCGTTCGCCGAGCCACCAGGCGCGGGCCGCGATCCGCTCCACAAGGCTTGCGGACCAGAGTTCGGCGCCATTGCGGACGGCGGGGCCCGCAAGGTCGAGCACACATTCAATGTCATGGTGATTGAAGCCGCGAGCGGCGAGGATCGCAGTGGCGGTTTCACGGCTGATATAGCGGGCAAGCTGGGTCATCGCGGGTTCTCCCTTGGCCTCGGGGGACAAATCGCCGGGGGCTGGCGATGGTCTTGTTATGGCTTGCCTTTTCGTCGGTTTTGGGGCGATAAGAACAAGATTTCACGACGTTCCCCATAAGCCGGGGAAAAAGTGCAAGGGGACCGATTTGGCACGCGCCCGCATATACAAACCGGCGAAGACGGCGATGCAGTCCGGCCGCGCGAAGACCCGCAAATGGGTGCTCGAGTTCGAGCCCGGCAGTGCGCGCAAGGTGGAGCCGCTCATGGGCTGGACCAGCTCCGGCGACATGAATGCGCAGGTGACGCTTCGCTTCGACAGCAAGGAAGAAGCGGTTGCCTATGCCGAAAAGCATGGCATCGACTATCAGGTGTTCGAGCCGAAAGTGCAGCGCCGGTCGATCAAGGCCTATGCCGACAATTTCAAGTTCGGCCGCCGGGAACTCTGGACGCATTGAGGCCGGACTTCCGGTCCCGTAGCTCAACCGGATAGAGCATCGGCCTTCTAAGCCGAGGGTTGCAGGTTCGAGTCCTGCCGGGATCGCCATTCGTGCCCGAGCCGCTTCTCTCCCTTCCGAAAGGTCCAGCCATGAAAGTCGTGTTCGATCCGGCGCAAAAGGGGCATTACCCGCGGCATTTCCTCGTGAATGGCGTGGTGGAGCAGAACCCGGAAGTGCCGGAGCGGGCGGACAGGCTTTTCGCGGCGGCGACGGGCGCGGGCCTTGTGCATGTCGTGCCCGCCGATCATGGCCTTGGTCCCATTGCTGCGGTTCATACGCCCGAATACATCACCTTTCTTTCGACCATCCATGAACGCTGGATGCGCATCAAGGGCGGCTCGGACGAAGTCGTGCCGGGGATTCACCCGGACAGGCGGAATGGCGCCTATCCGGCATCGGCGGTGGCGCAGGCGGGCTATCACATGGCGGATGGTGCCTGCCCGATCGCGGCGGGAAGCTGGCCGGCGATCAAGCGCAGCGCCGATGCAGCGGTGGAAGCGGCCTTGATGGTGCGCGATGGCGGGGCGAAATCCGCCTATGCGCTGTGCCGCCCGCCGGGACATCATGCCTTTGCCGATATGGCCGGTGGTTTCTGCTATGTGAACAATTCGGGCGTTGCCGCCCAGCTGCTTCGCGGCGCGCATGACCGCGTGGCCATTCTCGATGTGGACGTGCATCATGGCAATGGCACACAGGGCATGTTCTATCGCCGGGCGGACATTCTGACCGTTTCGATCCATGCCGATCCGGTGCGCTTCTATCCGTTCTTCTGGGGCCATGCAGACGAGCGCGGCGAAGGAGCGGGGCTCGGCTACAACTACAATCTGCCGCTGCCGCGCGGCACGGACGACAGGGCCTATATGCCGGCGCTGGACGATGCCTTCCGCCGCATCAGGGCTTTTGCGCCGGGGGCGCTCGTCGTGGCGCTCGGTCTCGATGCCTTCAGGGATGACCCGCAGGGCGGGTTCGCCATTACCACGGAGGGATTCGGGCGGATCGGCGAGGCGATCGGCAGGCTCGGACTGCCGACGGTTCTGGTGCAGGAGGGCGGCTATATCTGCGACGGGCTGGGCCCCAATCTCGGAAGCTTCCTGACAGGATTTCGTGCGTCGCACGGAAGCTGAATCGCAAAAGCGCCTTAATTCCGGTCCCTTCGTGACCAATCTTTAATTTGGGCTTTGGCCGCGCCTTTCGGATTATGGAAGGCGAGGAAACGGGCCCGAGGGAATCGGGGCGGTATGGCCGCCCTGCCCGGAGAGTTCCGCAGGGAGGAAGACATGCGCCTGGTTCGGGTGGCAGAGAGAAACGAAGGCCGCAATGTGTCCGCGATCATCGCGGTGGCAGCGGCGATTTTGCTGACGGGTGCTGCGATCCACGCCGCGACCGCGCCGGTTCAGGCGAGGCCGGTTCTTGCCGATGCCGAAGTGCCCAGCACGTCGAAAGCCGATCCTTCCATCGAGGGTGCGCCGAACGAGGCATCGGGCGAAGATCTCTATCAGCGCGGCTTCTATCCCGAAGCCATGGCCGAATGGAAACGTGCCGTCGAGGTGAACAAGGATCCCGGCGCGGCGTTCCGTCTTGGCGAGGAATATCTCGATGCCAAGGTCGTGGAGCGCGACATTCCCGCCGCCGTGCAATACCAGACGATCGGCGCGAAGGGCGGCGACATGCGAGCGCAGCTCGACCTTGCCTCTTTCTACGATCAGGGCATCGGCGTTCAGAAGGATGTGCGTCTGGCCGCGATCTGGTTCGAAGCGGCCGCGAAGCAGGGCCATCCGAGCGCGCAGTACAATATCGGAACGATGTATGAAGACGGCGCGGGGGTGAAGCAGGATCGCGTGCGCGCCTATATGTATTATCAGCTTGCCATCGAGGGCGGCTTTCCCCGGCTTGCAACGCCCGCGCTGGAGCGGCTCGCGGAAAGCATGTCGCCTGCCGAGATCAAGCAGGCGAGCTTGATGGTGCGCAATTTCAAGCCGCAGTCGAAGGAAGAAAGCGTTGCCGAAGCCAAGGCGGCGCTGGAAGCCTATGAGGCGGCAAGCGGCGAGTGAGGCCAGGCGGACTTCCGTGTGCAAGCCCCGGCCCTGAAGCCGGGGCTTTTCACTTTTTAGAGCAATGGACAAGACGCTTCGCTATCATCGACAGGCGCGAAAGAGGAGGTGTCGATGACGGATGTCTGGTCGAACTGGTCTGGCTGGGTGAAGGCGTGGCCGCAAAATCTGGCGGCACCGTCGAGCGAAGAGGAGGTGGTGGAGGTCGTCAAGACCGCGCCTGCGCCCATTCGCGTTGCCGGACGGGGACATTCCTTCACGCCGCTCGTCGAAAGCAATGGCACGGTGATGACGCTGTGGGGCCTTGCGGGCGTGATCGACCATGACGAGGCCGCGCAGACGGCGCGCATCAAGGCGGGAACCACAATCCGCGATCTGGGGCCGGAGCTTTTCGACCGGGGTCTTGCGCTCATAAATCAGGGCGACATCGACAGGCAGGCGCTGGCGGGCGCCGTGGGCACCGGGACGCATGGCACGGGCGGAACGCTCGGCTCGCTTTCCTCCGCCGTGACGGGCTTTCGCCTCGTGACGGCGAGCGGCGAAATTCTCACCTGCAATGCCAGCGAGAACAGCGATGTGTTCGATGCGGGCCGCGTGAGCATCGGCAGTCTCGGCGTGATGACGGAAATCACGATGAAGTGCCGGCCGATCTATGCGCTGGAGGAAGATGGCGGACGGATGCCGATCGAGGAAGCGTTGCGGCGGGCCGAAGAACTGCGCGACGCGAACAGGCATTTCGAATTTTTCTGGTTTCCCTTTGCCAAGGAGGCGCTCGTCAAATTCCTGCGCGAGACGGATGCCGAACCGAAGCCGCGGCGCCGCTTGCCCGACGGAGAGATGGCCCGCTCCGACAAGATCATGATGTGGGCCTGCGACCTGTCACGCGCATTCCCGTTTCTGCGCGGCCCGCTGCAACGCTTCCTGACCTCGGCGAGCGGATCACGCTATGCCGCGAGCGCGAAGGAAGACGGCGCCGAATTCCAGAAGAAGGTGCGCTGGTCGCATGATGCCTTTCCAAGCGACCGCAATGTGCGCTTCAACGAAATGGAATATGCGGTGCCCGCGGAAAAGGGCCCGGATTGCGTGCGCGAAGTTGGCGAGCACATGCGCAAATGCGGCGCGAATTTCCTTTTCCCGATCGAGTTCCGCTATGTGGCGGCGGACGATGCCTGGCTGAGCCCCTTCTACAAGCGCGACAGCGTGACGATTTCCGTGCATCAGTATCACAAGCAGCCCTATGAGGATCTGTTTGCCGGTGTGGAAGCGATCTTCCGGAAATATGAAGGGCGGCCGCATTGGGGGAAGCTGCATACGCTGGGGGCGGCGGATTTCGCCACGCTCTATCCGAAGTGGGATGAGTTCCGCGCGCTGCGCCGCAGGCTGGACCCTTCGGGCAAGTTTCTCAATGCACATCTGAAGCGGATATTCGGGGAGGCCTAGGCGCGCTCCACGAGGGCCACGGGCTGGCCTTCGGCGACGGCGTCCTCTTCGGAAACCAGAAGCTCGACGAGCACGCAATCGAAGGGCGCGGCGACGGGAATTTCCATCTTCATGGATTCGAGAATGAGGATCGGATCGTCCGCATCTATCCGGTCGCCCGGCTTCGCCTCGATCTTCCAGACCTTGCCCGTGATCTCGCTTTTCACTTCGCGCGTCATCGGTACTCCGTTTCGGTGGTTCAGGCAGCAGCGCGCAACCGCGCGAAGCCGGCGTCGAGATCGGCCTTGAGATCCTCGATGTCTTCAAGGCCGGCATGGATGCGGAGGATCTGGCCTTCGGCCGTCCATTGCGTCGCCGTGCGCATCTTCTTTGGATATTGCGGTATGATGAGGCTTTCGAAGCCGCCCCATGAATAACCCATGCCGAAATATTCGAGCCCGTCGAGCATGGCGGCGAGCGCCGTCTCGGAACAGGGTTTGAGTTCGATGGAAAAGAGGCCGCTCGCGCCGGTGAAGTCGCGTTTCCAGATCGCATGATCGGGGTGGTCTTCGCGGGCGGGATGAATGACGCGTGCGACCTCGGGCCGCTTGCTCAGCCATTCGGCAAGGGCGATGCCGGTCTGCATGTGGCGTTCGAGGCGGACGGAGAGCGTGCGGATGCCGCGGAGCACGAGATAGACATCGTCGGGCGCGGCGCATTGACCGATATTGCCGTGGGTTTCGAGCGTTTTTTTCCAGGCTTCTTCCGTCGCCGTGATGGCACCCATCATGACATCGGAATGGCCGCAGAGATATTTCGTGACGGCCTGGATCGAGACGTCGACGCCATGCTCGAAAGGCTTGAAATAAAGCGGTGAGGCCCAGGTGTTGTCGAGGAGGACGGTTGCCCCGGCCTTGTGGGCCGCATCGGCGATGGCCGGAATGTCCTGCACCTCGAAAGTGACGGAGCCGGGAGATTCGGTGAAGACGACGGCGGTGTTCTTGCGGAGAATCTCTCCGATGCCGGCGCCGATGCGCGGATCGTAAAATTCGACATCGACGCCATACCGCTTCAGCACATTGTTGCAGAAGGTGCGCGTCGGCTCATAGGCGCTATCGGTCATCAGAAGGTGGTCGCCTGCCTTCAGGTGGGCGAGAAGCGCGGTGGTGACGGCGGAGAGGCCGGAGGAGGTGACGAGGCTGCGATAGCCGCCTTCGAGTTCGGCAATCGCGTCCTGAAGGGCGAAGGTGGTGGGCGTGCCGCGGCGGCCATAGGTGACGGGCTGGGCGCGCGTCTTCACCGCTTCGAGCGTCGGGTAGAGCACGGTGGAGGCGTGATAGACGGGAGGATTGACGATGCCGAAATTCGCTTCCGGGTCGCGGCCTGCCGTGACGACCACCGTATCCTGCTTCTTCTTCATTCGCTCGATCCCCTTGCGGCCTGCCGGAGCGGGCCGCATGTCCACCTGCATGGCATTTAACGGTAAAACGGCGCACAAAGTAAAATCGCCCGGACCAAAGACCTTTTCGGACAAGGGGTTGCCTCGCGGGCGCTGGCGGGTAGTCTCGGGAGAATCGAAACCGGCATGGCGCCGTTCTGATCCTTCAAAGGGAGCCCCATGAAGAATCCCCTGGTCGCGCTCATCGTGGGCATATTGATCGGTGTGGGCGGCCTCTACTTCTTCCTGCCCTACGACCCGCTGGCGCGAAGCGGCCGTCAGGCCGACGCAGGCGCATCGCAGCAGGCGGAGGAGGGCGAGCGCATGGCGGCGGGCGACACGCTGCGGCGGGTGCGGCAGCGCGGTTTCATCCAGTGCGGCGTGAGCCAGGGACTGCCCGGCTTTTCCAATCCCGATGAACGCGGGCGGTGGTCCGGGATCGACGCGGATTTCTGCCGCGCAATGGCGGCCGCGATATTCGGCAATGCGGAGCAGGTGCGCTTCCGGCCGCTCTCGGCGAAGGACCGCTTCACGGCGCTGCAATCGGGCGAGATCGACATTCTGTCGCGCAATACGACATGGACGATGTCGCGCGACACGCAGCTCGGCTTCAATTTCGTTGGCGTGACTTATTACGACGGCCAGTCCTTCATGGTGCGGAAGGCGGCCGGCATCAAGACGACGGCGGATCTTGCGGGCGCAACGATCTGCACGGAAACCGGTACGACGACGGAACTCAATCTCGCGGACTATTTCCGCAGCCGGGGGCTCAGCTACCGCGTGCTGTCCTTCGAGAAGAACGACGAGGCGATCGTTGCCTATGACCGGGGGCGGTGCGACGCCTATACGACCGATGCGTCCGGCCTTTATGCGACGCGGCTGAAACTCGCCGATCCCGACGCGAACATGATCCTTTCCGAGATTATCTCCAAGGAGCCGCTCGGGCCCGCCGTCAGGCAGGGCGATCCGCAATGGGAGAACATCGCGCGCTGGACGCTCAATGCGCTGCTGGAGGCGGAGGAGCTTGGCGTCACATCCGAAAATCTCGATGAAATGCTGAAAAGCGAGAACCCGCGCGTGAAGCGGCTGCTTGGCCTTGAAGGCGCCTATGGCTCGACGATGGGGATAAGCAATGACTGGGCGGCGAATGCGATCCGCGCCGTCGGCAATTACGGCGAGATGTTCGAGCGCAATGTCGGCAAGGCCACACCGCTCGGCATCGAGCGCGGGCTCAATGCGCTATGGACGAATGGCGGGCTGCAATATGCGCCGCCGGTGCGATAGGCGATGAGCATGGGGGCTGAACGGAACAGGCGGCGCGGGCAGGGGGGCAAGGTACCCTTCGGCTGGAACAATCCGCGCGTACGTTCCTTCGTCTATCAGGCGGCGGTGCTTGGCCTCGTCATCGGCATTGTCTGGTTCTTTGCAACGACGGCGCAGGAAAATCTCTCGCGCCTCAACATTTCATCGGGTTTCGGCTTTCTCGACACGACGGCGGGCTTCGGCATCATCCAGACGCTGATCCCCTATACCGAACAATCGAGCTATGGCCGCGCCTTTCTCGTCGGCCTGCTGAACACGCTGGTCGTTGCGGCGATCGGCATCGTCCTTTCGGTGATGCTCGGCTTCTTCATCGGCGTGATGCGGCTGTCGCGGAACTGGCTCGTGGCGACAATCGCGGCGGGCTATGTCGAGGTGATGCGGAACATCCCGCTGCTGCTGCATCTCTTCTTCTGGTATTTCGCGGTGCTGAGGCCCTTGCCCGGCCCGGCAGACAGCATCGAACCTCTGCCCGGCGTCTTTCTCAACAATCGCGGGCTCATTCTGCCGGAGCCGATCTTCGGCCCTGCGGCAAATGCGTTTTTCATCGCGATTGCCGTGGCGCTCGCCGCCGGCTTCGTTCTCATCCGCTGGGCGCGGAAACGGCAGATCGAGACGGGAGAGCTATTTCCGGCCTGGCGCGCGGCGCTTGCGATGGTGGTGGTCTTGCCGGGGCTTGTCTGGCTCATTGCCGGGGCGCCCTTCACGCTGGAATTCGCGGAACATGCGGGCTTCGATTTCGAAGGCGGGATGCGGCTGCTGCCTGAGTTCGTGGCGCTGGTGCTCGGTCTCACGCTCTACACGGCAGGCTTCATCGCGGAAATCGTACGGGCGGGCATCCAGTCCGTCAGCAAGGGGCAGCGCGAGGCGGCGGCGGCGCTTGGCCTGAAGGAGAGTACGACGCTGCGTCTCGTCGTCATTCCGCAGGCGCTCAGGCTCATCATTCCGCCGCTGACGAGCCAGATTCTCAATCTCACGAAGAACTCCTCGCTCGCGGTGGCGATTGCCTATCCCGATCTCGTGGCGGTGTTCGCGGGCACGGTGCTGAACCAGACGGGGCAGGCAATCGAAGTGATCGCGCTGACCATGGCGGTCTATCTCACGCTCAGTCTCATCACTTCGCTGCTGATGAACTGGTACAATGCGCGCATTGCGCTGAAGGAGCGGTGAGGCCATGGCGATGGAGAGCATCACCGGGCGCAGCGCGTCGCGCAGCAAGACCCTGACGCCGCTCGTCTG
The DNA here is from genome assembly GCA_019635965.1 of Parvibaculum sp. Classification (GTDB taxonomy): domain Bacteria; phylum Pseudomonadota; class Alphaproteobacteria; order Parvibaculales; family Parvibaculaceae; genus Parvibaculum. The sequence continues at coordinate 39,566 of JAHBYK010000006.1, forward strand.
GGCGCAGCGCAATCTCTTTTCGAGCATCGGCAACACGATGCTGACGCTTGCCTCCGCCTATCTTCTCTGGCTGACGATACCGCCGGTCCTCGACTTCACGATCTTCAGTGCGGTATGGACGGGGACGACACGCGAGGCCTGCCTCGCGCCGGGGGCAGGCATGTGCTGGCCCTTCATCTGGGCGAATATCGACCAGTTCATCTATGGCCGCTATCCGCCGGAAGAAATCTGGCGGGTCAACCTGACTTTTGCGCTCGGCATTGCCGTCATCGTGCCGATGCTGATACCGGGGCTGCCGGCGCGCAGGCTCAATCTCGTGCTGCTGCTGATCGTCTATCCGCTGGTTGCGATCGTGCTGCTGGCGGGCGACAGGCCAGGGCTGCCGCCCGTGCCGACCAGCGAATGGGGCGGGCTGCTCGTCACACTCGTCGTTGCAATCACCGGCATTGTCGCGTCGCTGCCGCTCGGTGTGCTGCTGGCCCTCGGACGGCGCTCCGAGATGCCGGCGATCCGCATGTTCTGCATCATCTTCATCGAGTTCTGGCGCGGCGTACCGCTCATTACCGTGCTGTTCATGGCGAGCGTGATGCTGCCGCTGTTCCTGCCGGAAGGCATGAATCCCGACAATCTGCTGCGCTGCCTTGTGGGCGTCGCGCTTTTTTCATCGGCCTATATGGCGGAAGTCGTGCGCGGCGGCTTGCAGGCGATACCGGCCGGACAATATGAGGCGGCGCGGGCGCTCGGACTAACCTATTGGCAGGCGATGGGACAGGTGGTGCTGCCGCAGGCGCTGCGCCATGTGATCCCCGGCATCGTCAATACCTTCATCGGGCTTTTCAAGGATACGACGCTGGTGCTGATCGTCGGCATTTTCGATCTTCTGGGTCAGATGCGGGCGCAGCTTGCCGACCCGAACTGGACGATCCCGCAAGGCGCGCTGACGGGCTATATCTTCGCGGCGCTCGTGTTCTGGGTGTTCTGCTTCGGCATGTCGCAATATTCGAACTTCATGGAACGGCGCCTCGATACGACGCGCGAGCGCTAGGAGAAAACCATGTCAGACGGTAACGGGAAACGCCTCAAGGTCTCGGACAAGGTGATGATCGAGATGAAGGGCGTGAACAAATGGTTCGGCGACTTTCATGTGCTGAAGGATGTCGATCTGACGGTCCATGAAGGCGAACGCATTGTGATTGCCGGTCCTTCGGGATCGGGCAAATCGACGCTCATTCGCTGCATCAATCATCTGGAGCCGCATGACGAGGGAAGCATCGTCATCGACGGGATCGAGCTGACAGAGGACCTGAAGCGGATCGACGAGGTGCGGCGCGAGGTCGGCATGGTGTTCCAGCAGTTCAACCTGTTCCCGCATATGACGGTGCTCGAAAACTGCACGCTGGCGCCGCTCTGGGTGCGCAAGATGCCGGAGAAGCAGGCACGCGAGCTGGCCATGAAATTTCTGGAGCGGGTTCGAATTCCCGAACAGGCCTCGAAATATCCGGGTCAGCTATCGGGCGGGCAACAGCAGCGCGTGGCCATTGCGCGGGCACTCTGCATGAATCCAAAGGTGATGCTGTTCGACGAGCCGACCTCGGCGCTCGATCCCGAGATGATCAAGGAAGTGCTCGACGTGATGGTGGAGCTGGCGCAGGAAGGCATGACGATGCTCTGCGTCACGCATGAAATGGGCTTTGCGCGGGAAGTCGCAAATCGCGTCGTCTTCATGGATGACGGTCGGATTGTCGAGCAGGCGCCGCCGGAAGAATTCTTCAGTGCGCCGAAGAATGCGCGGACAAAGGAATTTCTCGCGCAGATACTTGCGCACTAGCCCGCGCCGGCCAACTCTCTCAATCCACTTCTTCCAGTACGACTTCCTCCTGCGCATAGGGCGTGAAGCCCATGCGCTGGTAAAGGGGAAGGGCGCGGGGGTGGTCCAGTGTACAGGTCTGGATGATGAGGCGCTCAGGGCCATGAGCCCAGGCGGTGAGGATTGCCTCGCGCAACATGAAGCTGCCGATGCCGGAGCCGATATGCTCCTTCATCAGGCCAAGAAACGAAATCTCGGCGCGCGGCATGGAGCGGAAGTCGAGCTCGAAATAACCGGCCGGGACGCCACCGCAATAAAGCACATAGATCGAGACTTCCGGGTGCTGGATGATGTCTGCGAGCGCCTGATCGGAGAGGCGCTTGCGATTGACCCAGACATAATCGCGGCCGATCGCATCATAGAGATAGCGGTAGAAATGGACCGGCGGGTTCTCGGCGCGCATCAGCGCATATTTGCCGAGCGGGCGCGGGCAGGGCGGCAGGCGCGGCTCGGCCAGCATTTCGAGATGGGTCACGACTGTCTTGTGTTTCTTGCCCATGCCGGTCTTTGCGTTTTCAGAGTTCCGCCGGAAGCTCCCGGATGGCGCCCCATTCGGCCCATGAACCATCATAGACCGGGACTTGCGGATTGCCGAGAACGGCGAGGCCGAGCGCGAGGATCGATGCGGTGACACCGGATCCGCAGGTGGTGACGACAGGCCGGGAGATGTCGATGCCCGCCTTGGCGAAAAGTGCCTTCAATTCGTCCGGTGTCTTCATCGTGCCGTCTGCCGCAACGAGTTCGCCGGCGGGCAGATTGAAGCTGCCCGGGATGTGGCCGCCACGCAGGCCGGGACGCGGCTCGGGCTCCGTGCCCTTGAAGCGGCCGGCGCTGCGGGCATCGAGCACCTGTTCGGCGCAGGTGTCGATATTGCGGAGCATGGCATCGCGGTCGCGGATGAGGCCCGCGTTGCGGCGGGCGGTGAAGTGGCGGGCGGAATGGCGCGGCACACGGTCATCGGTGGGGCGGCCTTCGGCCTTCCATTTTTTCAGGCCGCCGTCCAGGACCACGACATCTTCATGGCCCATGACGCGGAACATCCACCAGACGCGGGCGGCGCTGAAAAGCCCCGCGCCGTCATAGACGACGATGCGATTGCCATCGCCAAGACCAAGGGCGCGGACGCGCGAGGCGAATTTCTCCGGGCTCGGAAGCATGTGCGGGTAAGGGCTTTCGAGATCGCAGATCTCGTCGATGTCGAAGAAGACGGCGCCGGGAATATGCGCGGCTGCATATTCGGCCTTTGCGTCGCGCTGCATCTGCGGCAGATACCAGGACGCATCGACGATGCGAATGTCCGGCGCGTCGAGATGCGCGGCCAGCCATCCGGTCGAAACAAGCGGCGAAGCGGGCTGCGGCATCTCTACTTGTCCTTGCCTCTCGTCAGAGCCAGTCGGGCGCCGGCAGGTTCTTCTCGCGCAGGAAGGCCGGATTGAACAATTTGCTCTGGTAGCGCGTTCCGTAATCGCAGAGCACTGTGACGATGGTGTGGCCGGGGCCCATTTCCTTCGCCAGACGGATGGCGCCCGCGACATTGATGCCGCTCGAACCGCCAAGGCAGAGACCTTCATGCTTCAGAAGGTCAAAGACGATGGGCAGGGCCTCCTCATCGGGGATCTGGTAGGCCTGATCTATCGGTGCGTCCACAAGGTTCGCGGTGATGCGGCCCTGACCGATGCCTTCGGTGATGGAAGTGCCTTCGGCCTTCAGCTCGCCATGCTTGTAATAATGATAGAGCGCGGCGCCCATCGGATCGGCAAGGCCGATCTGGATATTCCGGTTACGCTCCTTGAGCGCCATGCCGGTGCCGGCAAGCGTGCCGCCGGTGCCGACGGCGCAGATGAAGCCGTCCACCTTGCCGTCGGTCTGCTTCCAGATTTCGGGGCCAGTGGTCTCAATATGGGCCTGGCGGTTCGCCACATTGTCGAACTGATTTGCCCAGATGGCGCCGTTCGGCTCCTTGGCAGCCAGCTCCTCGGCGAGGCGGCCGGAATATTTCACATAGTTGTTTGGGTCCTTGTAGGGAACGGCGGGGACCTCGATCAGCTCGGCGCCGCAGAGGCGGAGCATGTCCTTCTTTTCCTGCGACTGGGTTTCCGGGATGACGATCACCGAGCGGAAGCCGAGCGCGTTGCCGACCAGAGCCAGCCCGATACCGGTGTTGCCCGCCGTGCCCTCGACGATGACGCCGCCGGGCTTCAGGTCGCCGCGCTTCACTGCGTCATTGATGATGTAGAGGGCGGCACGGTCCTTCACGGACTGGCCGGGATTCAGAAACTCTGCCTTGCCGAGAATTTCGCAGCCCGTTTCCTCGGAGGCGCGTTTCAGGCGGATCATGGGGGTATTGCCGATCGAATCGACGAGGCCGTTCTTGATGTCCATGAGCTTCGTTTCTGTCTTTGGTTGAGCTGGACCTCGCCGGGAGGCAGGGCGAAAAGGAACATACGGAGGGGGATGGCGCTGTTCAAGGCGGGAGCGCCGGAATTACGTTCAGGCGATCTCTTGGCTGTTCAGCGCAAGCCATTGAATCAGAAGGATTGTCTTTGCGTCGGTGATGCGGCCGTCTTTAACGGCCTGCAGGGCTTCGGCCAGGGGCACGACGACGGCGCGGATGTCCTCGTGCTCATGGGCAAGGCCATGGATGCCGCCGACGGCGGAGAGGTCGGCCTCGCCGATGAAAAGCGAGGCACGCTCGCCATAGCCGCCGGGCGAGGACCAGACGGTGGATACCGGGTGAAGGCGGGTGAGGCTGCAGCCCGCCTCTTCCTCCGCTTCACGGCGGGCAACATCCTCCGGTGCCTCTCCTTCCTCGCGGATGCCGGCGACGGCCTCGAAGAGCCAGGTCGCTTCGCCCCAGACGAGACCGCAGGTGCGGAACTGCTCGATCAGCACGACGGCGCCGAGCTTCGGATCCCAGGGGAGCACGTTCACGACTTCGGCGATGGTGTAGACATCGCGCGTGACCTCATCGGACCAGCCACCATCGAACCGCTTGTGACGGAAGACGAAGCGTTCGATGCGGCCCCAGCCGCGGCCGATGATTTCGCGTGTCTGGAGTTCTATGTCGGCAAGGCTGCGTGGCGTCGGAATGAGTCGGGGTTCCATGAGGGCTCCGGCGGGAGATGGGGGGCAGGCAAATCTAGCAGGCCGTGTGCTGGCCGCGCGAGGCCTCTCGCCCCTGACCGGCGCGTTTCGGGTTTTCCGGCAGGCGATGGATGGTAGTTTTACCGGGCGCGCCAGTGAGTCGCTGTCAGCGCGAGAGCCGGAAAGTGAAACGATGTTCGAAACTGAGGCGGTGCTGAAGGAAGTGTTCGGACTTCCCTCGTTCCGCGGACAGCAAGCGGAGATCGTGCGGCATGTGGTACAGGGCGGCGATGCTGTCGTGCTGCTGCCGACGGGGGCGGGCAAGTCGCTTTGCTATCAGATACCGGCCATATGCCGGCCGGGCGTTGGCGTTGTCGTGTCGCCGCTGATTGCACTGATGCGCGATCAGGTGGAGGCGCTCAGGCAATCCGGCGTGAAGGCGGCGGCGCTTCATTCCGCGCTTGAGCCCGATGAGGCGCGGCAGGTGCGGGACGATCTCGCCTCGGGCAATCTCGATCTTCTCTATGTGACGCCGGAACGGCTGGCGGGCGGCGGCTTCGCCGACTTCCTTTCGCGGCAGAGGATCGCGCTCTTCGCCATCGACGAAGCGCATTGCGTGAGTCAGTGGGGACATGATTTCCGGCCGGAATATCTCCAGCTTGCGGCGCTGAAGGAGCGGTTTCCGGGCGTGCCGCGGCTTGCGCTCACGGCAACCGCCGATCCGCAGACGCGGGACGATCTCATTCACCGGCTGCGGCTCGATGAGGCGCGCGTCTTCTCGGCGAGTTTCGACAGGCCGAATATTTCCTACACCATTGCCCGGAAGGAAAATGCACGGCGCCAGTTGCGCTACTTCCTGCGGACAAGGAAGGGCGAGAGCGGAATCGTCTATTGCCTGAGCCGCAAGAAGGTGGAGGAGATTGCCGAGTGGCTTTGCGATGAGGGGTTTCCGGCGCTGCCTTATCATGCCGGGCTCGAGCGCGATGTGCGCGACGCGAACCAGGATGCCTTCCTCAAGGAGGAGAGCGTCATTCTTGTTGCAACCATTGCCTTCGGCATGGGGATCGACAAGCCGGATGTGCGCTTCGTGGCGCATCTCGATCTGCCGTCGAGCGTCGAGGCCTATTATCAGGAGACGGGCCGGGCGGGGCGCGACGGACTGCCTGCGGCAGCGTGGATGGTGCACGGCATGGGCGATGCGGCGCTTCGCCGCCGGATGATCGAGGAAAGCTCGTCGCCGGACGAGGTCAAGCGCGTGGAACGTGCGAAGCTCGATGCGCTGCTTGGCATCTGCGAGACGGTGGCGTGCAGGCGGCAGGCGCTGCTCGCGCATTTCGGCGAGGCGCATGAGGGAGAGTGCGGGAATTGCGATACCTGCCGTGAGCCTGCGGAATTATGGGACGGGACGGAAGCGGCGCGGAAGGCGCTCTCGGCGATCTACCGAACCGGGCAACGCTATGGCGCGGGGCACATCATTGACGTGCTTCTCGGCAACCTGACCGAGAAGGTGGAGCGCGGACGGCATCAGGAATTGCCGACATTCGGCATCGGCCGCGAACTCGACCGGAAGGGTTGGCAGTCGGTGTTCAGGCAGCTTGCGGCACGCGGCATCATCGCGGTGGATCACGCGGCCTATGGCGCTTTGACGCTCGCAGAAAGCGCGCGGCCGGTGCTGCGCGGCGACCGGCGGATCGAGCTGCGCCGCGACACGGCACCGTCCGGCAAGCGGCGCGGCACAAGTGGCGAGGCCGAGGTCTGGGCGTCGGCGGAGGATGAGGCGCTGTTTCAGGCGCTGCGCGCGGAACGGCTGCGGCTCGCCAGGGAACAGGGCGTGCCGCCCTATGTGATCTTCCACGACACGACCCTGCGCGAGATGACGCGGCGGCGGCCGCGAAGCGAGGCGGCACTCGCCGATATTCCCGGCATCGGCGGCGCCAAGATCGCGCGTTATGGCAGGGCTTTCCTGACGGTGATCCGCGAGGGCGCCGGTCAGGACCGGGCGAGCGTCACCTGAGTGACGTCGATATTTCCGGCGCGGAACCCGGCCTCGCAATAGGACAGGTAATATTCCCACATGCGGCGGAAACGCTCGTCGAAGCCCTGATGGCGGATTTCGGGCCATGCGGCGCGGAACCTGTCGCGCCACTGTTTCAGGGTTTCGGCGTAGTCGAGACCGAATTCGAGATTGCCGGCCCATGAGAGCCCGGCCTGAGCGACCTGCTGGCGCAGCGCCGACGGCGAGGGCAACATGCCGCCCGGAAAGATGTAACGCTGGATGAAGTCGGCGCGCTTGCGATAGGAGTCGAAGGAGCGGTCTGCGATGGTGATGATCTGCAAGCCGGCCTTGCCGCCCGGCTTCAGGCAATCGCGGACCTTGGCAAAATAGGTGGGCCAGTATTGCTCGCCGACCGCCTCGAACATTTCGATGGAGGCGATGCGGTCGAACTTCTCGCCGACATCGCGGTAGTCCTGATAGCGGATGTCGACCTTGTGGGAGAGCTGCTTCTTTTCCATGCGCTCCCGGGCGAAGGCGAGCTGTTCCTTGCTGATGGTGATGCCGGTGACGCGGCAGCCGATTTCGCTTGCTGCATATTCCGCGAAGCCGCCCCAGCCGCTGCCGATTTCGAGCAGGTGATGCTCGGGGCGCAGATCCATGTTGCGCGCGAGTGTGCGGTACTTGTTGGTCTGGGCTTCCGACAGTTCCTGACCGGGGTGCTCGAAGAGCGCCGAGGAATAGGTCATGGTCGGATCGAGCCAGCGGTCATAGAAGCTGTTGCCGAGATCGTAGTGATATTCTATGTTGCGCTTCGAACCGCTTTTCGAGTTGCGGCGCATGAGATGGCTGAGGCGCGACAGAAGGCGCACGGCCGGCATACCCGTCAGCTTGTCCTGAAGTGCATCCTTGTTACGGATGAAGAATTGAAGGAAGGCGGTGACGTTGGGGCTGTCCCACATGCCGTCGAGAAAGGCCTCGGCCGCGCCAAGATCGCCGCCGGCGAAGAAACGCCGCGTCAGGCCATAATCGCGAATGATGATTTCGGCGTCTTCGCCCGGTTCCGTGCCGCGGAAGAGAAGGCGGCGGCCGTCCGGCAGGGTCACGGTCATCGAACCGTGCCGCACCCGCGCCAGCGTTCTGAAGACGAGCTTTGCAAGGCGGGGAATGCCGCCGATCCTGGAGACGTTCTCCGGGGTGACGGTGAGGACACCCCCCATGTCGCGATTGGTTGCGGCTAGCTGGTGGTTCATCGCCTCCGGCCTCCTCCCTTTCGTGGTCTCAGGACAAGTATAGGCAGGAAATGTTCCGAGCCCAGTCTTTCCGGTACGCGGGCGGGCAAGAGGCGGTTCAGGGCGAAAGGCGGCAAAACGCGCGGAAACGGCCGCCGGAGGCGGGCGCTTCGGGTATTGAGCTGAAAATGGGAAAAATGGCTCCCCGGGCCGGATTCGAACCAGCGACCAACCGGTTAACAGCCGGTTGCTCTACCACTGAGCTACCGGGGAGCAGACCGGCGCCGCGCCGCTTGGCGAGCGCCGATGAGGGCTGCGTATAGCAAAGAGATCGGGTGCTTGCCAGCCCAAAAGTCTTGTTATCGCCACCTTTCCGCTCTATCTGCCGGGCGGATGGCGGGCGGCAGCCCGGCCGCAAGACCCCTAGAGCGGTTTTTCATGGCAGCGGTGCGATTCGGCAGCAGGAAGATCCATGTACCCGGCCCGCCCTTGCTGCGGATCGTGGTGGGGATCGCGCTCATCATTGGCGGCGTGTTCGGCTTTCTTCCGGTGCTCGGCTTCTGGATGCTGCCGCTCGGCGTTCTCGTCCTTTCGGTCGATCTTCATCCGGTACGGCGGTGGCGCAGGCGGATCGAGGTCTGGTGGGGACGGCGGCAGCAGCGCAAGCAGGATGCGGCCAGGGAATAATTCTCAGTCGATGCCGAGGGACTTGACCGGGCGGGCCAGCGCAAAGGGCAGGCCGCTCAACAGCGCATCGAGCATCCGGCGGTCCTGAAAGTCGCCATTGAGCGAAAGCCGGGGCAGACTCCACAGACGACGAGCGTGACGCGGCTGGATCACGCCCTTGCGCGTTGTCGTGGCGGAACGGAAGCCCAGAGCTTCGGCGAGCGCGAAGTCGCGCGTGCAGGCAGACGAGGGATCTCCATAGGGATAGGAGAAGTGGCGGGGGCGATAGCCGAGTTCGGCTTCCATGCGCGCGATGCCGATTTCTATATCCATGCGGGCATCATGTGCCGAGAGATGCGCCTGGGCGAAATGGGACGCCGTATGTGCCTCGACGCTGGCGAGCGGGTGTGCGGCGAGCCGGCGTACCTCATCCCAGGTGAGCGCGAGTTCGCGCGTGATCGCCGCGATGTCGATACCATGAACCGAAGCAAGGCGGCGTATCTCTGCGCGAAGGTCCGGTTCCGGCATTGACCGCAACGGCCAATAGATATTTTCCCAGGCGGTATTCTTTTCAGCGGCAGTGCGCGAGGTCATTCGCAGCGGACCGCGCGGCAGATGCGCTTCGATCTCATCTGCCGCGCCGATGATCCGTTCGAGCGCGACCCACCAGATTTCGGCATGTCCGTCCGGCAAGCCGGTGGTGAGATAGAGCGTGAAGGGTACGCCGTGACGTTCGAACACGGGGAGGGCGTCGGTCAGATTGTCCTTGTAGCCGTCATCCAGCGTGAATACCGCGAAACGCCCGGAGCGATCCCTGTTGGCGATCCGGGTGACAGCCTCGTCGAGAGATACGCAGCTATAGCCGCGCTCCTTCACCAGCCGGATCGCCTCGTCCAGAAAGTCCGGCGTGATTTCAAGGATCCGGTTCGGCGAAAAGGCAGCGCCATCGTCGGGCCGGACCCGGTGCAGCATGAATATGACGCCGCTGCCTGCCAGGGAGCCGGGCGCGATGCGGCAGGCGCCGCTTGCCTCAAGCGCGAGAAGCGCGCGCCCCATAAGGCTTGGCTTGCGCGCCGTTATGCCGAGAGATTCCTGGATCATGGGTCCATTCTGACGGTGAAAAGTTAACGTCCGGCAACTTGCACAGGCCTTGCAGAACAAGGGCCAGAAGGCAGCCAGCGTCCAGAATCGGGAAACGATCGTCCGCGCCTGCCCGAACAAGAGCTACAGCAAGGCGAGGCCCCCATGACGCCGCTGACGACCGCATTTGAACGCGCCACCGGACTGCCCGTGCAGCGGCCGGAATGGGCTGACAAAAAGACTTTTATTTCCAGCGCCTTGCAGGCGAACCGGCCGGAAGTGCTGCTGTCGCTTCACGACGAGTTCGAGCCGCTGAAGGCGGTGTGGCAGAAGCTCGAGCGCGAGGGCGATGCAACGGCGTTCCAGAGCTACACATGGCTTTCGACCTGGCAGCGTCATATCGGGACGGTGCAGCGTATCAAACCGGCCATCATTGTCGGCTGGGACCGGGGCGGCGGCGCACTCTTTATTCTTCCGTTCGGAGTCGAGCGTGGCGTCATGCTTAACCGGCTGGTCTGGCTGGGCGAGGGGCTGTGCGACTATCACGCGCCGCTGCTGTCGAAGGAATTTTCCCGGCATGTGAACCCGGCTCAGTTTGCGGGTTTGTGGAACGACATCGCGCAGCTTCTGCCGGCGCATCAGATGGTTACTCTCGGGCGGATGCCGGAGCGCATTGGCGATCAGGCCAATCCGCTGATGGCGCTGGGGGCGATGCGGCGCCATCCAAGTTCCGCCCATCTCACGCGGCTGAACAAGGACTGGGACTCCTATTACAGCGCGAAACGCTCCGCAGGCAGCAAGAAGCGCGACAGGCAGAAGCGCCGGAAGATCGAGGAACTCGGCGAAGTGAGCTTTGTGACGCCCACAAGCGCCGAGGAGCGGCTTGCCACGCTCGAGGCCATCGTCGCCCAGAAGTCCGTCGCCTTTGCGCGCATGGGCGTCGCCAATATTTTCGAGAAGCCGGGCTATCTCGCGTTCTACCGCGCGCTTGCGGGCGATGCGGAGGCGCTGGATCTTCTGCATCTGAGCCATCTGACGGTGGGCGACACGGTTGCCGCCGCGAGCTGCGGCCTGAGCATGGGCGGCAGCTACTATTATGTGCTTGCGAGCTATGACGAGGAGGCGGAGGCGGCACGCTTCGGCCCCGGCGTCGTGCATCTCATGGAACTCATGGCCCATGCGACGGAGACGGGCCACGCGGTTTTCGACTTCACGATCGGCGACGAGGCCTACAAGGAGAGCTGGTGCGAGGTCGAGGTGCCGCTGTTCGACTATTTCGAGCCCAATACGCTGGCCGGCTGGGCCGGTGTGGGGCCGCGGATCGCACTGCATCAGGCTAAACGATTCATCAAGCAGACCCCGGTACTTTGGCAGACATTCACACGGCTGCGCGCCGCTGCCGCCGGATTTCTGACGGCGCGGTCCGCCAGGGCTTGAGGGCAATGCCGATGATTTCCGCCACGATGCCGCAGCCGCTGAGACGGGTGGCCGGAGAGCTGCTTTCGCGGCTCCAGGACGGCCATCTCGGCGGCGTGGTGCGGGGCGCGGCCTTTGTGATGGCGATCAGGGTGGCGGGCGCGGCGATCGCGCTTCTCAGCCAGGTCATGCTGGCGCGTTGGATGGGCGCCTTCGAATACGGCATTTTCTCCTATGTGTGGGTCTGGGTGATCGTGCTCGGCCTCGTCGTGCCGATGGGTTTTGGTACGTCGGTTCTGCGCTTCATTCCCGAATACCGGACAAAGCAACGCTGGGCGCGGCTCCGGGGATTCATCGGTGCATCATCCGGTGTGGTACTGGCGGTGAGCTGCGCGGCGAGCGCCGCCGGCCTCGTGCTGCTCTATGCGATGCGTGGCCATATCGACAGTATCTATGTGCTGCCGCTTGCCATCGGCCTTCTTTGCGTTCCGGCCTTTGCAATGACGGACTATCAGGAAGGTGCAGCACGCGCCTTTGGCTGGGTGAACCTTGCCTATATACCGGCCTATATCGTCCGTCCGCTGCTGATCGCAGGCGCGGCAGGCGGCATTTTCCATTTCACGGGCGGCGCCAGCGGCCTTCAGGTCGCGCTGGGCGCGCTTGCGGCATGTGTCGTCACGGTGGCCGTTCAGCGGCTTCTTCTTCAATACCGGATGGCGCGCGAAGTGCCGTCCGCCCGGCCGGCCTGGCATACGAAGTACTGGATCGCAGCCTCGGCACCTCTCGTACTTGTCGAGGGGCTCTACATGCTGATGACGAATACCGACATCGTGCTTCTCGGCTATTTCGCCGATCCCGACGATGTCGGCATCTATTTCGCGGCAACACGCATTGCCAATCTCATGGCGTTCATCTTCTTCTCGCTCAATGCGCTTGCGGTGCCGAAATTCGCGGAGCTTCATGGCGCGGGCAAGCATGACGAGCTTCAACGATTCATGCGCGGCGTCATTCACGCGATGTTCTGGCCGACGCTTGCAGCCGGCATTTTCCTGCTTGCCGCGGGAGAGTTCATCCTCGGCCTTTTTGGCGCCGGGTTCGAGGCGGGATATGTGCTGCTGGCGCTGCTCATGCTCGGCTTCCTTGTGCGCGCGGCGACGGGGCCGACCGAATATCTTCTCAACATGACCGGCAACCAGAATGTGGTTGCACTCGTCTATGGTCTCGCGGCGGCCGGGAACATCGTGCTCAATCTGTTGCTGATACCGGAATTCGGCGCGGCCGGTGCGGCGCTTGCGACTGCGATTTCGGTTTTCGTATCCACCGTCTTTCTTGCCGTTGCCGTCAAGCGAAGGCTTGGCATCACGGCATTCATCTTTACGGCGAACCGTGCGCGCGCACGGGGCGCCGCGTAAGCGAGGCACGAGCCGATGACAGATATTCGCCGTCCATCACTTCGCTTCGGTGCACGCCGGAAGCCGGATCAGGCGGGCGCCCCGCTCACCGTGGTGACACTGTCTCATGCGGCGCGCTATCTGCGCGACATGCCGCCCAGCGCGGATGTGATCGTTCTTGAAAGCGCGGATGCGCTCGCGCCATATCGCGCCGATCTCGAGGCGCTAGCCGCCTCTTCGGCCGATACCAACAGCCAGTATGAATTTTACGCACTTGCAGCCGCGATGGAGCATCTGCCGGGCGGCGGCAATGTGCGCGTGGCATTGCTGTGGAGCGATGCGAACGAGGCCGGTGCGCGGGAACTCCTCGGCGCGGTGCCTTATCGCGTGAGCTTCGGATATATGGGGCTGCCGCTGCCTGTCTGGCGCGTCTGGCACCATATTCACAGTTATGTCTGTACACCCTTGTTGAAACGCGGCTGTGAACGTCAGGCTGTGAGGCGCTTTCTGGCGCTGGCGGACGGCGCGGGCGCGGCACTTGTCGAATTTCCGCTGTTCGAGCTGGGAAGTGCATTCGATGTGGCGCTGGTGGATGTTGCCGAGCGCCACCAGCGACGTGTCGCAGAGACGGACCGGCATGAGCGGGCATTCCTGACATCCGGTCTCACGGAAGACGAATATCTGACTGCGCATATCCGCAAGAAGAAGCGCAAGGAGTTCAACCGGCTCTGGAACCGGCTGTCTGAGCTCGGCGAGCTGCGGTTTGCGGTTCATGACGGCGGCAATGTGGATGCCTGGCTCAACCGCTTTCTGAAGCTCGAAGCCGGAGGCTGGAAAGGCAAGCGCGGAACGGCGCTGAAGGCGGATGCCGAACACAGTGCCTTTTTCGAGAAACTGTGCCGGGGCGCGGCATCGCAGGGAAAGCTGCATTGCACGGAGATCACGCTGGACGGAAAGCCGCTTGCCATGCTGACGAGCTTCCGCGCTGGCGACGGTCTCTACACGTTCAAGATCGCTTTCGATGAGACCTATGCGCGCTATTCGCCGGGCGTGCTGCTGATGCTGAAGCTGATCGGCGAAGTGCTGCGGGATGAGCGGACCGCCTGGGCGGATTCCTGTGCGATCCCCGGTCATCCCATGATCGACCATATCTGGGCGGAACGGCGCGAGATGCGGAGCGTTCTCATTGCAGGTTCAGGCCCCTTCGCCGCGCCGGCGCTTCGCCACGCCGCAACAGCCATCAAACTCACCGGGAAACTGCGCGCAGCATTGCGCAAGCATTACCACGCCTTTCGCAAGGAGAGGGAAAATGACCAGAATGATTGAAGTCGCCCGCGACAGCGTAAAGGAGCCGATGCCGAAAGCGAGCTTTCGCGTCTCGCACAAGCTGGCCGATCATCCCTTGTTTCAGCTCGACCGGCTGGCACGGCTCGCCGCATCGCTTCCGGCGGATCGAGTCGAGTTCAACGGTCCGGTGGCGCCCAATCAGGATCCGAACCTGACGCCATCGAACGGCATGACGCCGGAGGAGACCGTTCGCCGCATCGAGGAGGCGAAGTCGTGGATGGTTCTGAAAAATGTCGAGAGCGACCCGGAATACAAGGCGCTGCTCGATGCCTGTCTCGATCAGGTGGCCGAGCAGACCGGCGGCCTGATGGGGGGCGCGCGGCAGCGGCAGGCCTTCATTTTCGTGACATCGCCGGGCAATGTGACGCCGTTCCATTCGGACCCGGAACTCAATTTCCTGTTGCAGGTGCGCGGCAACAAGCGCATGTCGCTGTTCGATCCGGCCGACCGGGCCATCGTGAGCGCGGAAAATTCCGAACTCTATCCGGGCAAGCATCGCAATCTGCCCTATGAGGACGGGTTCGAGGCGAAGGCGACGCATCAGCATATCGAGCCGGGCGAAGGCATCTTCGTGCCGATCTTTGCGCCGCATTGGGTGCAGAACGGCAACGAAGTGTCGGTGTCGTTCTCGATCACCTGGCACACGGAGGAAAGCGAGCGCCTCGTGAAGTTCTCCTATGTCAATGCCATGCTTCGCAAGTTCGGTATGCCGCAGGGCGAGGTGGGTGCGAGCCCTGTGTGGGACGATCTGAAAGTTGCGGCCTACAACATTCTCCGGCCGGTCTATGACGCGGTGAAGCATGTCGTCGGCGGCCGTCACCGGGCGCTGGCCTTGTTTTTCGGCAAGAAGGAAGTGGCCGCGGCGGCCGGTTGACCGGCTGGCTGGCCTACCGCGCCGTCACGCTGCGGCGCGGGGCCTGAACCGGGTATTCCTCGATCGGCTCCGCGCCATAGCGCCTGTAACGCTGGAGATTGACCTGCGTCAGAAGCAGGCCGACACGGCGGCTGCTGGCGGCGGCGAGGAGCTTCAACGCGCGGGCAACGGCCTTGCGGTCCGTGTCTGCCCATTTCACGGCGAGTACCGTGATGTCGGTCAGCTTGGCGAGCACCTGGGCGTCGGCTGCGGCAAGGGCCGACGGTGAGTCGATGATCACATAGTCATAGGTCTGCTGGAGCGCGGTGAGCGCCCAGTGCATCTGCGATGAGGCGAGCGCAGCGGTCGGATTGGCTACCGGCGTTCCGGCCTGAATGACGTGAACCGGGCTCGCCGGATCCTTGCGAATGACATTCTGGAAATTGGCGCGGCCCATGAGCAGATCGGTGAGACCGGGGTGGCGGCTCATGCCGAGTGCATCGGGGACGGCGGGCATGTGCATGTCGGCATCGACGATGACCGTTCGATAGCCACCCATCGCAAAGACACGGGCGAGGCTCACGGCGGTTGTTGTCTTGCCTTCGCCGGCAATGGATGACGTGACGAGGACGGTGCGGGCGCGGCGGTCGCCGATACGGGCGAGCAGGACATGGCCCTGCAGCGAACGGATACTCTCCGCATAGAGGCCGGCCGGGTCGTAGAGAACTTCGTTTGCGGGCATCCGCCGCGTCTTGCCGCCTTCGATCTCCGGTACGAGGCCGAGAAACGGCATACCCGTCGAGCGTTCGATCTGTTCTCCGGTGCGGAAGCCGCGCTGGAATACCTCGATCAGAAAGGCAATGCAGAAGGCAAAGATCAGACTCGCGATGACGGCAAATCCGAGGGCTGGTCCGGTGCGCGGGAATGTCGGTGCGGTCGGCTGCTGCGCGCGGGAGACGATGCGGGCGTTCGATACCTGCGTATCCGCCTCGGCGCGGGCATTGGCCTGCTGATAGCGCAGCAGGAAGGATTCGAGCAAGGCGCGGTTCGTGTCCGCATCGCGCTGGAGGGCGCGGAGTTTCACTTCATCCTGATTGAGCTGGCCCATGCGGCGCTGCAGCCGATCGAGGCTGGCACGAAGTGAATTGACCCTGGCGCCGGCGACACGGGCCTCGTTTTCGAGCGCCTCGATGATCTTGCGGACTTCCTTTTCGACCTCGCGTTCGAGATCGGCGAGGTTCGCCTGCGATTCCTGCATCCGCGGATGCGTCGGGAGCAGGGTTTCGGACATCTGGGCGATCTGCGCGCGCAGTTCGACTTCCTTCTGGCGAAGGTTCTGGATGAGCGGCGATTGCAGGACTTCGGCCGCCGTATTCACGGCGCTGCCGGAGGCGAGAAGATTCCGCGCATTGCCAAGTTTCGCCTGGGCGGCGGCGCGCTCCGCCTCGGCTTGCGAAAGCTGGGTGTTCAACTCGGTGAGCTGCTGCTGCGGGAGCGTGGACCCATTGGTCAGAAAGAGGCCCGACTGCGCACGGAATGCCTCGACGGCGGCTTCCGACTCCTCGACCTTGATACGCAGTTCGCGGATCTGCTCGGCAAGCCAGCGCGTTGCCTCGCTGTTGACGCCCGCGCGCTGCTCGACCTGCTGCGCGATGTAAAGCTCTGCGAGCCTGTTCGGCACGATGGCCGCCATGCGCGGATCCGGCGAGGTGAACACGACGGCGATCACGCGGGAGTTCAGCTTCTGATACACTTCGAGCCGCGACAGCACGACATCGGTGATGACTTCGATGTCGGTCGCGGGATTGCGGTCACGGAGCCCAAATGCGATTGCGATCCGGCCGAAGAAGCCGGGCGTGCGCAATGCCGGATTGAATTCCGGGTTCGATGCGAGGCCAAGATCGGTGATGAGCCGCGCGATGAGCGGGCGCGAGGTCATGACCTGGATTTCGCTGTTGAGCGTTTCGTTGTCCGGCAGAAGCGGCATGTTCTCGGCATCGAATGTCGAGATTTCGCCGGAGCGCGGCGCGAGCAGGACGCGCGTTTCCACCGTATAGGTGGGCGTCACCGTCATCAGCCAGAAGATGGCGAGCGCCATCGAACCGGCAAAGGCAAGAAGGATGATCTGCTTGCGGGCCCAGATACCGCGCAGCACTTCCCACGGCGAAAGATCGCCGATCGCGTTTTCATCGGGTGCCGACCTGCGGCGGTCTCCGAAGGATACGACTGGATTGCTCTGGGTACCGTTCATGCCTTCCGCCCCGCGGCGCCGGGTTGGCGTGACACCGCGTGAAGTTCCTCCGGCCAGTAGACGGCTTTTAGGTAACGGAAGGTTTAACGGAGCCGTCAATCAGCGGTTTCACTGGCGGATTCCCGCGAAAATCCGTCCGGGCGAGACACAGTCTCCGGGCGGCGGATTGCCAGAAAATTAACCCTTCCGGTCCTAACTTCGGACAAGCCATTTCTGCCCGGAGACACAGGTCCATGAAACTCCGTTCCGTACTCGTCCTGATTGCGGCCGCAGTCTTCCTGTCGGCCTGCGCAGCGCGTGGCGTGATCGCGGAGCGGCCGGCGCTGACGGAAGGCAATGCCTATCTGCTCGATACCGGCGACAAGCTGCGGATCACCGTATTCGGCCAGGCCGATCTCAGCGGGGAATATACGGTGGACGGCACGGGGGCGATTTCCATGCCGCTGCTGCCGCCGATTTCCGCTCGTGGCCTGACCGCTGAAGAATTCGAGGCGGCGCTCGAGGCCGAGCTTGGCGAGAAGCTGCTGCGCAATCCGAATGTCAGCATTCAGGTCACTCAATTCCGCCCGTTCTTCATTCTGGGCGAGGTCAAGAATGCCGGGCAGTACCCCTATGTGAGTGGCATGACCGTGCAGAGCGCGGCGGCGATTGCCGGCGGTTTCACATACCGGGCCAATGTCGATCGTGTCACGATCACGCGCAATCGCGGCGACCGCATTGTCGAGCTTGGCGTGGACAGCAACGAAGCCGTGTTGCCTGGCGACACGATCCTCGTGCGCGAGCGGTATTTCTGATGGCGGCGCCGCTGCATGAGGTGGGCGATATGCGGCGCGTGCTGCATATCATGCGGCTGCCGATGGGCGGATTGTTCCGGCATGTGCGCGATCTCGTCATGGGACAGCAGGAGGCTGGCATCGCCGCCGGCATCGTCTGTGCTGAGCCGCCGGATGACGGCATATCGGCAAAGCGGCTCGCGGATATCGAACGGTTTTGCGGATTGGGACTGCATGTCCTGCCCATGTCGCGCCTGCCGGGCCTCGGCGATATTGCCAATATCCGCGAGGTTGGTGCGCTGGCGCGGAGGCTCAAGCCGTCGATCCTGCATGGGCATGGAGCGAAAGGCGGATTGCTGGCGCGGCTCGTTCCGGCGCCGCAGGATACGATTAGGGTCTACACGCCGCATGGCGGTTCGCTTCACTATGATGGGGCCAGTCTCGAGGGTTTCATCTATCTTGGAGCGGAGCGCCTCATGCGCTCGCGCACCGACGGATTGATCTTCGAGTCGGCGTTCAGCCGCGATGCCTATCTTGCCAAGGTGGGGCAGCCGAAAGGCGAATCCGCCGTCATTCACAATGGTGTTTCGGAGCCCGAGTTCGATCCGGTGCAGCCTTATCCCATTGCCGCCGATTTCCTGTTCATCGGCGAGCTGCGGATGCTCAAGGGTGTTTCGACGCTGATCGAGGCGGCTTCGGCGATGACGCGGCCGGTGCACATCCGTATTGCCGGTGCGGGCCCCGACCGGGCGCATTTCGAGGAACTGGCGCGAAACGCGGGCGCACATGTCCGTGTTGAATTTCTGGGTGCAATGCCCGCGCGCGAGGCTTTCCGGCTCGCGCGTACCGTCGTCATGCCGTCCTGGAACGAATCCTTTCCCTATGTCGTTCTCGAAGCGGCAGCGGCCGGGATGCCGCTTATTGCGACACGGGTTGGCGGTATTCCCGAAATCTTCGGACCCGATGCAGACAGGCTTTTGCCGCCTGCGGATGCGACCGCACTTGCGGCGGCGATGACATCCGCGCTTTCTGACCCGAATGCCATGGCCGCCGATGCGGCGAGGCTTCGCATTCGGATCAGAAAGCATTTCACCGCGGCCCAGATGGTTGAACGTATCGACGAGTTCTATTCGCGTCTTGCCGGGCGCGGACGAATGGGCGCTGAGATCAAGCGAATTGCCGGCGTTGGCTCCAGCAAGCCGGAATTGACCGGGGCAGGGCGATAAGATGGATGGCTGGCAGATCGATAGCGGCCGGCGCCCGTCTTCGGAACCCGAGCGCCGGGGTGCCGCCACCTATCTCGCGGAAGGTCTTGTCGTTCTGGTCCTGCTTACAAGTTTCTATGTCAAATCCGATCCGGCGCAGGACAATCCAGCACCCTACGATCTGTTGATGGCGGGAACGGTCGCGCTGATGTTCCTGTTCGGGCTGCGGCTGCCGCGCGGGCTCGGCTGGCCTGCCGCGCTATGGGGTCTGGTCGTGATCGGCTTCGTCATTGGCGGGTTCAATGCGATCTATGTCGATCGTGTGCGGCCGTCGCTGATGACCACGGTCTATCTCGTCGGCTCCTTCATCTTCCTCGTATCGTGGATCTATGCCGATCCGATGCGGCGCATCACGCAGGCGATGTGGGCCTATACCGCGGCGGCCACGCTTGCAGCGACGGCGGGCGTGGCGGGATATTTCGGGCTCTTTCCCGGCTCGGAAATTTTCACGCAATATGGCCGCGCGACCGGCACATTCAACGATCCAAACGTCTTCGGTCCCTATCTCGTGGCGCCGATTCTCTTTCTTGCGATGAAACTGAGCCAGGCCGGTTCGTGGCGCGCCTTGTGGATGGCGGTGCCCTTCGGCTTGCTGGTCCTTGCCATTCTCCTCAGCTTCTCTCGCGGCGCCTGGGGCAACCTTGCGCTTGCGGGTCTCGTTTTCTTCGGATTGACGCTGGCAACTTCGCAATCCGCGAAGCAGGCGATGCGCCTCATCGGCTTCGGCGCGCTTGCCGCATTGATCGGTCTTGTCGTCATCATGGTGGCGCTGGCCGACCCCAAAGTTTCGGCCTTGTTCGCGGAGCGCGCCTCGCTGACCCAGAGCTACGATACGGACCCGGAGCATGGCCGCTTCGAGAGTCAGGCGCGGGCCTTTCAGATGGTTCTCGAGAAGCCGCTCGGTATCGGGCCGTCACAATGGGCGCTCATCAACAAGCTCGATACGCATAATGTTTATCTGCATGTGCTGGTGGCGGGCGGATTCCTGTCCGGCATTGCCTTTGTTGCCTTCGTGATCGTGACGCATGTCAGGGCGTGGCGCGCAATCGGCCGCCGAGAGCCGGAGACCGGGGTGCTGATCGTCGTTTTCGCGGCTGTTGCCGGCCATGCGGCCGAGGCACTCATCATCGACATCGTGACCTGGCGTCACTTCTTCCTGCTGCTCGGGATTCTCTGGGGGGCGGTCCTTGCCATCGAATTCAGGGGCAGGGCGCGGCAACCGATTCCCCGGACGGTACCGCGTCCGGCCATGTTCGCGCCCGCCCGTGCCGACGGCTTCCAGATCTAGGGGGCACGGCCAACGGTTGTCCGATAGGGCCGTTTTAAGGAGAAATTTGGAGGCCACGCCCGGAATCGAACCGGGGTATACGGATTTGCAGTCCGCTGCGTCACCACTCCGCCACGTGGCCTTTGCCCGCAGGATACCGCGCCTTGTGGTAGGAGGCGGGCCGAAAGCAGGGCGGGCGGGGTATAGCAATTCCGCCGCATGGGCACAATGGTGATTACCGGGGGTGATTACCGGGGGTTGCGGCCGGGAGGTCTGTCGGGAGACGATTCCGGGGGATCGTGGCCACGGGGCGCGGCAAAGCGCGAATTGAGTTTGCCCGGCGCTGGCCTTATAAACGCCCGCAAATCCCTTCCCGCCACCGCTCCGGCTGTGCGGATATTCATCAGGACCGAGCATGACCGATTTCGCTGCCGCCCGCCTCAATATGGTCGAGAGTCAGGTTCGCGTGAACGCGGTGACGGACGAGCGGCTGATCGCCGCCATGGCGGCCGTGCCCCGCGAGCGGTTTGTGCCGCTCTCGCGCCAGGGCATCGCCTATATGGATGAGGACATCCGCATTTCCGATGGCAAGACGCCGCGCTTCCTGATGGAGCCGCGCGTCTTTGCGAAGCTGGTTCAGCTTGCCGGGGTTTCCGCTGACGATCTCGTTCTGGATGTCGGCTGCGGCACGGGATATTCGACGGCGGTCCTGTCGCGGCTTGCGGGCACGGTCGTCGGCGTCGAATGCGACGAGAACCTTGCCGCGCAGGCAGGGGCGACGCTCAGCGACCTTGGCGTCGACAATGCGGTGATCGTGGCGGGCCCTCTGGCAGAGGGTTACGTCAAGCAGGCGCCCTATGATGTCATTTTCATGAACGGCATGGTGAGCGCGGTACCGGAGACGCTTCAGAAGCAGCTGCGGGAGAATGGCCGGCTGGTGACCGTTGTCGGCGACGGCGTCTCCGGCCGCGCCCGTCTCTATATCCGGTCGGGAACGGGTTTCAGCGGGCGCGATGCCTTCGACGCGAATGTCCGCTTCCTGCCGGGGTTTGAACCCGTGGAAAGCTTCGTTTTCTGACTATTGCTGGCAGAATGCACCTATTCCGCAACATACAGACACATCTGGGAATAGCATTTCGGCTCGCCTACATTTAGCCTGCCTTTCGTAAAGTCAAACCCGCGGAAGCGTTGAGGGACGATGCCGCCTCAAGCGGAGAAGTAGAAGAAATGAAACGACCCTGGTTGATGTCCCAAAACATGAAAATCTCCTTCCGTGTGATTGCGCTGGCGCTTGGAACGACGGCGCTGACCGGCCTGATCGCTGCCGGCCCGGCGGCATCCGACACGCTGACGGATGCGCTTGCTGCGGCCTATCAGACAAATCCGGTACTTCACGGGCAGCGCGCTGCGCTTCGCGCGACGGACGAACAGGTGCCGCAGGCGCTGTCGGGCTGGCGCCCGAGCCTGAAGGCGCAAGGCAGCTATGGCGCGGTCGATACACGCACCGATCTCAATGGCGGCGTCGAGACGAAGGACAGTCTCCGTCCGCTCAGCGGCAGCGTGACGCTGACGCAGAACATCTTTGCGGGCGGGCGCACGGTAAACGGAACCGATCAGGCCGAAGCAACGGTTCTTGCCGGACGGGCTTCGCTTGAAAGCGTCGAACAGGTGACGCTGCTCAATGCGGTGCGCGCCTATATGGACGTCATCCGCGACCAGAGCGTGGTCGAGCTGAACAAGAACAACGTGCAGGTCTTGCAGCGCCAGCTGGAAGCGACGACCGACCGCTTCCGGGTCGGCGAGCTGACGCGGACTGACACCGCGCAGGCCGAAGCCCGGCTGTCGCAGGCGCGCTCGAACCTGACCGCCGCCGAAGCGCAACTGACGGCGAGCCGTTCCTTTTACGAACGCGTGGTCGGCCAGATGCCCGGAACGCTGGAAAAGCCTGCGAGGCTCGCCGGGCTTCCCCAGAGCGAGGAAGATGCCCGCAGGATTGCCGAAGAAAACAATCCGACGCTTCGCGCGGCGCGATTTGGCGAAGCGGCCAGCCGCAGCGCCATCAGCGTGGCCAAGGGCGCGCTGCTTCCGACATTCGACGTGCAGGCGCAATACCGCTATGGCCGCGACCCCTCGTCGGCAATCCGGGATGTCGAGGAAAGTTCGATCCTTGGTGTGCTGAATATTCCGCTCTATCAGAGCGGCGTCGAATATTCGCGGGTCCGCGAGGCGAAGGAGCGCAACAACCAGAGCCGGATGCAGGTGATGGCGGCATTGCGCGAGGTGGATGAAGCGGTGCGGAATGCCTGGGAAGTGCTCCGGGCATCGCAGTCGAGCATCGTCTCGACGACGGAGCAGGTCCGGGCCAGCGAGATCGCGCTTGAGGGCGTGAAACAGGAATCCGAAGTCGGCGCGCGCACGACGCTCGACGTTCTCAATGCGGAGCTCGAATATCTCAACGCCCGAGTGGCACTGGTGAGCGCCGAGCGCGATCTGGCCGTGGCCGAATACGGGCTTCTGGCCGGCATGGGCATGTTGACGGCGCGCAATCTCGAATTGCCCGTCGATTATTACGATCCGCAAAAGAATTATGACGAAGTCCGAAACAAATGGATCGGCTTCGGCACCGCCGGCGACGAATAATTCTTTCGGTTTCAGGAGATGTTAACGGGAAGTTGGCAAAATTGTTCAACTTCTCCTAAGGTTCTCTTGTTATTGATGGAATCCGGATTGAGCCGGTACTGAATGGGCGGGACGAGGATATGAGCGGTCAAGGGCAGGCACAGGAACCGACGATGGAGGAAATTCTGGCCTCCATTCGCCGGATCATTTCCGAGGATAGCGGTCCCGACGATACGGCCCAGGCCGCGCCGCCGCCCGCGCCCGAACCCGAAGAATATGAGGGCGAGGAAGACGACGTTCTCGAGCTCACCGAGGCGCTGCCCGAAGACGATGTCGCCTTCGAGGAGCCGGAACCCATTGCCGAGCCCGAACCCGTCCGCGAACCGGCCCCCGCGCCGATGCCGGAAGAAGTGGCCGAAATTCTCGACGATATTCAGTTCGCCGAACCTGAGCCTGAACCGGAACCCGAGCCCGAGCCTGTCGTTGAGCCGGCGCCCGAGCCTGTTCTTGCGAAGCCCGAACCCGTCCATGTTGCACCGGCGCCCGCGCCCATAGCCCCAGCCGCCATTGCGACCGAGGAGCCCGTCATGAACACCAATTCCCAGCCCGGCCTGCTGTCGCGCGACGCCGAAGCGGCCGCTTCCGCCGCCTTTGGCGCGCTGGCCAGCTCGCTCGCCTCGTCTGGCGGTGGCCGGACGCTCGAGGAAATCGTGGCCGACATGCTGAAGCCCATGCTCAAGGAATGGCTGGACGAGAACCTGCCCTCGCTGGTCGAGCGGCTGGTTGCCGAAGAAATCGAGCGCGTATCGCGGCGCAAGGGCTGACGCTGCCGCTATCGGGCGGTCCTGCCTCGGACCGCCTTTCCTTCCAGATGCTTGATAGGGTGGCGCTGCCTGTGTAACACAGGCCCGCGCCGCCCTTTTTTGTGCCTATTCGCAGGATCGTGACCTCCAATGCTCGACAAGAAT
>JAHBYK010000060.1 GCA_019635965.1 Parvibaculum sp.
ATCTCACCCACGACCTGCTTCAGACCCAGCCCGGCCTCTGAAACCATTCCATGTCGGCTGGGCTCAGCATGGCGCAGAGCGCCCGCCAGTTCACGAGATGCCGGCCGCTCGAGCGCCACTGAAGTATCGCATCCTTTTCCCATCTCGCGATGAGCTCATTCATATACTGACGTGAAACGCCAACGAGCGAGGCAAGATCCGCCTGCGACAGCCGGATCTCCAGTTCTGCATAATCGTCTGACCGGCGCCCATGTGCCTTAACCAGGCGCAGGAGCGAGCGGGCGGTTCTGACGGTCGCATCAGACCGGCCGTCCATCGCCATGCGTGCCGTGTCGCGGTTGACGATGCAGAGGAGATCGACAAGAGCGGCAAGTCCGTCTCGATCGGCAGCAATGGCCTCAACCTCGGCCCGCGGAAGGAAAAGCACAGCCGCCTGCGAATGGGCTCGAAGTGTCGTCAGGCGCTTCGGACTGCGATTCAGGATTGGGGTGATGCCGGTCCATGCGCCGGGTCCGAGGCTGCGGTAGAAGATTGCCTCACCATCTTCTCCACGAGCATAGGCGCGAATGTCGCCTTCGAGAACGGCATAGAGGCCATCAGCAGGATCATCGGCGCGGCACAGAAGCGCATTGCGCCGGAGCGTAATGATCCTGCTGCGTTCGATGATGGAGCGCTGAATCGACGAAGGAAGAGATTGAAACCAGCAGTTGTCTGCAATTCTGAGCAATTGCTCAGCACGTTCTTTTGTCCACTTTTCCGGCGCCTTTCTTGCCTCATGAATATGAGTGGCCTTCGGGTCGCGTTCGATCGTCGATATGAACATGCTCGGATCTCTCTAGATGCAGGCGTAGTGAAAGTCACAACTCGCTTCGCGCGTGGCGAGAAGCTATTTCATCACATTCTTTCCAGGAGTTACCGAGATATGCGGCATAGGTACGCAATACGAAGGTATATATACGAATGGCGCTTTAGCCATTTTTGACTCCCGGTCGCGCGCTCGCCTTCATCGGCACTCCCGGCGCCGTTTCTGTGCGGCAAAACGTCAGTCCGGTTTCTCCTTGTCGGGTACCTGACAGAAATAGTGGACCAATCTCTCCTCGTCATTCCTCCAGTTAACGCGTCATTCAAAACCGGCAGCGTACTGACAATCATATGGTTGATGCCTCGACCTAGCAGAGAAGACTGCCACGATGGTGCGACGGCGTCGGCAACCGGGATTGGGCGGCGGGCTTCAGCCCGCGGATTGGGTTCGGGAGATTTTCCATGTTTGATGCCCTGCGATCGATATTCGAAAGCCGAGCGGACCGTGAGGCCGCTGCCGTCAAAGCACGCGAGGCGATGCTCGACAGGAACAGGGTCGAAGCATTCGAGAAGTCGATTTCAGTTGTCGAGTTTTCACCGGACGGCCATGTCGTTCGAGCCAACGAGGCATTCCTCACCGCCATTGGCTACTCATTGGACGAGGTCGTCGGCCAGCACCATGCAATGTTCATTGACGAAGCGTGCGTTCGCAGCCGCTACTACAAGGCATTCTGGGATGCGCTGGCCAGGGGCGAGCGCGCCGAGGACAAGTTTCATCTTGTCGGCAAGGACGGGAAGACGGTTCTTCTGAAGGGGGCGTACAGCCCTGTTCGGATTGCGGACGGGGAAATCGAATTCATCTATTTCCATGCCGTCGATGTTTCCGAGACAGAGCGAAATCTGAAGGCAGTCGAAGCCTCCGCAGCTGCAAAAGCCGCGGATCTGACGCGCGTCATGGAATCGGTCGCACATGGTCTCAAAGAGCTCGCCGCTGGACATCTCCAGGTGCGCATCAGCGAGGACGTTTCCGGCGAGCACGAAGCATTGCGCCAAGACTTCAACGCGGCTGCAGACCGCCTCCAGACCACAATGCAGGCCATAATGGCCGCTATTCGCAGCATCAGCGCCGGTGCCGAGGAAATGAGTCAGGCAACCGACGACCTTTCACGCCGCACCGAACAACAGGCGGCAAGCCTTGAAGAAACCGCCGCTGCGCTTGAGGAAATCACTGCAACGGTAAAAAAGACCGCCCAGAACGCGCGGAACGCGAGTGAAATTGTTGCCACTGCAAAATCGGCTGCTGAGAGTGGCGGACAAATTGTCGAGACGGCAATTCACGCGATGGGCCAGATCGCTCAATCGTCAAAGCAGATTAGCGACATTATCGGTGTGATCGACGAGATCGCCTTTCAGACGAACCTCCTTGCCCTGAATGCAGGTGTGGAAGCGGCTCGAGCAGGCGACGCCGGCAAGGGCTTCGCTGTTGTTGCGAGTGAAGTCAGAGCGCTTGCCCAGCGCTCCAGTGAAGCGGCGCGGGAGATCAAGACACTGATCAAGACGTCAAGCGAGCATGTTGGTTCTGGCGTGAAGCTCGTTGGCGAGTCCGGCGATGCGCTCGAAGAGATTGTGAGGCGGGTCGTCGAAATCAACTCGCTTGTCTCTGAAATGGCAATGGCTGCACAGCAGCAGTCCAGCGGCATTGAAGAGGTCAATACGGCCGTCACGCAGATGGACCAGGTGACGCAGCAAAACGCGGCGATGGTCGAACAGAGCACGGCTGCCGCGCGCAATCTCGCGGGAGAAGCCGCCGAGCTGACTGAGCTGCTTTCCTTCTTCAACGACGCACTCGAACGCAATGAGACGGCGGCCGCAAAGCCATCAGCGACAAAGACGATGCGGCCGGCACAGCGTGCGCCGCTGAAGCCGGTTGTGACGGCCGGTCGCAGGGGAGGTGCCGTTGCAGCCGCGGCTTCTCTGGACGAGCCTGATGAAGACGACTGGCAGGAATTCTGAAACGGCGGTTATCAGATAGGAACAGAACCATGTCTCCATTAGAAACCGAATCTGCCGGTGCGGCCTCCGTCTTCGAACTGCCGCCCGTTCTGGACCTCTCCATCGCGCGGGATTTGTCGCAGCGGCTTCTTGAGGCGCTTTCTTCCTCGGGTCGCCTGATCATTGATGCCGGCAATGTTCAGCGTTTTACCACGCCCTGCCTGCAGGTTCTTGCCTCTGCGGCCCTGCCGGATCCCGCGGGTATCAGGGCCGTCACTGTCTGCAATCTGCCAGAAGCAATGTCTGAAGCTATAGCCTTGCTGGGCCTCTCAATGGCGCTGGCGGAAGAGGGAGAGGCCTGATGTCCAAAGTTGTTCTGACCGTAGACGATTCGAAAACGATCCGGGAGATGCTTCGCGCTGCTTTGACGGATGCCGGCCATACGGTTCTGCAGGCTGAAGATGGCGTGCATGGCACTGAGGTTCTCGCGAATGCGGGAATGGTCGATGTCATCATCACCGACATCAACATGCCGCGCATGGACGGATACGGATTTATCGGCCACGTCCGCAGCAGCCCTGTTCATCGGGCGACACCAATTCTCGTTCTCACCACAGAAAGCGAGCCCGCAAAGAAGCAGCGGGCCAAGGACGCGGGTGCGACAGGATGGATCGTGAAGCCGTTTGATCCGGCCAAGCTTCTCGCGGCCGTGCGCCGCGTTGCACCCTGAGGAGTGGCGCATGGATCCGATGGAATCTATCAAGATCACCTACTTCGAGGAGTGTGCCGAGCTTCTGGTTGCGATGGAGGAAGGCCTCATTGCAATGGAGAATGGTGAGGCAGACGACGAAATCATCAATGCCGTCTTCCGTGCCGTTCACTCTATCAAGGGTGGTGGAGGCGCATTTGGATTTGAAGCATTGGTGTCCTTTGCGCATATCTTCGAAACCGTTCTTGACCGGATTCGGTCCGGAGAACTCGTTCCTGAACCTGACGTCATCAAATGTCTGCTGCGGGCCGGCGATCTTATCTCGGATCATGTCAATGCGGCGCGCAGCGGAAGCGATGCCGGCATAGACGATGAGGAAGTCAAGGACGAGCTTCGGGAGCTGTCGGGAGAAGCATCGGAGGAAGCGGGTGCGGACGACTTTGAAGGTCTTGACTTTGCACCCATGCAGTTTGATCTCGGCGAGAGCGGTCCAGAGGTCAAGGCGGAGTCTGTGTGGTCAATTCATTTTGCACCGCATGCGTCTCTCTACTCGAAAGCAAACGAGCCTTACCTCATTCTCCGTGAGCTTGCGGTTCTTGGCGACATGGCTGTTGAAGCAGACTTGTCCCGCTTGCCGCCGCTGTCTCTGCTCGAACCTGAGGAAGCCTATATTGCCTGGAACATTGTGCTGCGCGGTGACATAACGCGCACGGCCATCGAAGAAGCATTCGAGTTCGCTGCCGAAGATTGTGATCTCGTAATCGAGCTTCTTCCGCCGGACAATGACGAACTTCCGGCGCTTCCGCAGCTGCCTGATCTTCCAGAGCCTGTCTACCCGGCAGTACCGGACCTGCCTGCTTCAGGTTTGGCCGACGCGATGCCTGCGGCAGTGGCTGTGTCGGATGCGCTGAAATCTCCCGAGCAGCAAAAAGACGCAACTGCAGAGACTGCACAGAAGTCTGCTGCGTCGCAGTCGATTCGTGTTGATCTCGACAAGGTGGATCGCCTGGTCAATCTGGCGGGCGAGCTTGTCATTACACAGGCAATGCTCGCACAGAGCGTCCAGGAAGCCGGGCTTCGTTCAACATCAAAGCTTGGAGCGGGTCTTGTCGAGTTCGAGCATCTCCTGCGCGAGCTGCAAGAGAGCGTCATGGCCATCCGTACACAACCTGTGAAATCGGTCTTCCAGCGGATGCCGAGACTTGTCCGCGAGCTTGCAGTGCAGACAGGGAAGCAGGTTCGGCTTGTTGTCGAGGGTGAGTCGACCGAAGTCGACAAAACGGTCATCGACCGGATTGGCGAACCGCTTACCCACATGATCCGAAACGCGATCGATCATGGGCTCGAGCCGACCGAAGCGCGTATTGCCGCGGGCAAGCCTGCTGAAGGTACCGTCACCCTCTCGGCCGAGCACCGTAGTGGCAGAATTGTGATCGAGATTGCGGATGATGGCGCAGGAATCAATCGGGTCAGGGTGCGCGACAAGGCGATCGAAAAAGGACTCATTCCGGCATCCGCAGTCCTGTCTGATGAGGAGACCGACAATCTCATCTTTATGCCCGGCTTCTCAACAGCTTCGACGATATCGAATATTTCGGGACGTGGCGTTGGGATGGATGTGGTTCGGCGAAGCATTGTTGAGCTTGGTGGACGGATCTCCATCGTGTCGACGCCTGGAAGTGGAAGCCGGTTCGTTCTGACCTTGCCGCTAACGCTTGCGGTGCTTGACGGAATGGTGGTGGCAGTCGGCGATCAGACCTATGTGTTGCCACTGTCGCACATCATTGAAAGCATGAAGCTCGGCAAGTCCGACATCCATTCCTATGGGCGTGAATGGGAGCTTCTCGATGTCAGGGGTTCGTTTGTTCCTGTCGTAAGGATCGGAAACCTTCTTGGAATCGAAGGCAGTTGTCACAAGGACGCAAACGGCGTCGCCATTCTTGTTGAAAGCGAAAGCACTGGCCGCTTCGCCGTGATTGTCGACGCCATTCTTGGCCAGCGGCAAGTCGTCATCAAAAGCTTCGAGAACAACTACAGGCATATCGAGGGCGTGGCTGCGGCCACGATTTTGGGCAACGGCCGTGTCGCTCTCATTCTTGATATCGACGGGCTTGCCTTGCTTCGGCGGGCACAGCGTGAATCAGCCACACCGGTTGAACTCAAGGCGACAGGAAGCTGACAATGGAAGAGATCAACAAGACGGCTAAAGAAGGCCGGCGGCAGTTCATCACATTCTGTTCAAGTGGACAGGAGTTTGCGGCGGACATCATGACAATCCGCGAAATTCGTGGGTGGACGCCGACGACTCCGCTTCCAAACGCTCCGGACCATGTGCGCGGCGTCATAAACCTGCGTGGGGTGGTGCTGCCCGTCGTCGATATGCGGGCACGGTTGGGGCACGGCATCACTGAGACGAATGCAAAGCATGTGATTGTCGTAGTGAAGATTGCGGAGCGCGTCATAGGACTTCTTGTAGATGCCGTTTCCGACATCATTACCCCCGACATAGATGAGATTCAGGCGTCACCGGATCTAACGCGTGACGCTGAAAGCGACTTCGTTGAGGGGATCGTGGTGGTCGATGAGAAAATGATCACAATCCTCAATATGGGGCATTTGATGGACTCGTTGCGTGAGCATGCGGCTCCAGGAACTTTGGTGGCCTAGGGGAGGCTGTGCTCGTGTCGGGTAGCAATGAGCTCATTCCGGTTCCCGATGGTGAATTTACCTTCACTTGGTCGGAGTTCCGCGAGATTGCGGCGCTAATACATGGCGAAGCTGGCATCGTCTTGTCCGAAGGCAAGGTCAATCTCGTCTATTCAAGGCTTGCAAAGAGATTGCGTGCGATCGGCTTGCGATCATTCCGAGAGTATTGCGAGCTTCTGAAGAGCAAATCCGGCAATGATGAGCGTCAGGCGATGATTTCCGCCATTACAACCAACGTGACGCGATTTTTCCGTGAGTCTCATCATTTCGACTTCCTGCGGGAGTCCGTCTTTCCGTCACTCGTGTCGCGTGCACGAAGTGGCGAGCGAGTCCGCCTCTGGTCGGCGGGGTGTTCCTCCGGTGAGGAGCCGTACAGCATTGCGATGACACTTCTTGCCATGATGCCGGACGCGTTGTCGCACGACATTCTCATTCTTGCGACTGACATCGATCCCGAAATGATCAAGCGCGGCAAAGCGGCGACCTATACACAATCGCAGGCAGCGGGCATTCCGGATGAATTCCGGGCAATAGGTCTCGAGAAGGGACGTGGTGGTCCCGATGTTCGTATTTCCGAATGTGTGCGTGCCCTGATCAGATTCAATGAACTGAATCTGCTGGGAGCATGGCCTATGAAAGGCCAGTTCGACGTCATTTTCTGCAGGAACGTCGTCATCTACTTCGATGAAGAGACCCAAGATGAAATTTGGGGGCGGTTCGCAGGGATGATGCCTGATGGAGCCTTTCTGTGCATAGGGCATTCCGAACGGGTGCCGGTAGATCGTCATCCATTCGAGCTTGTTGCGCAGACCGCATACCGGAAGCGGGGGAATTGAGATGAAAAAGACAACCGTTCTTGTTGTGGATGACTCGGCAACCATTCGGCATCTCCTCACGGAGATACTGTCGCGCGATCCGGAGATAGAGGTTATTGGCCAGGCTCCAGAACCGGCAATAGCCCGGCAGTTGATCAAGGAACTCAATCCGGATGTCATCACGCTCGATATCGAGATGCCAAATATGAATGGCCTCGACTTTCTCGAGAAGATCATGAGGCTTCGGCCGATGCCAGTCGTCATGGTCTCTACGCTTACGCAGCGTGGGGCCGAGGCGACCATTGCAGCGCTTGAGCTTGGCGCTGTCGACTATCATGCAAAGCCAACCGAGAATTTGGTGGCCTCACTCTTGGAAAGCGGTAATGAGCTTGCTGCAAAGGTGAAGGCGGCTGCGAGGGCGCAGGTGCGTGCGCGCCCTGTACCGTCGAGCAAGCGTGTTCAGCCAAAGATGGCGTACAGCGGGCCGGGTGCTTCCGTCGTTGCCATCGGCGCATCTACAGGTGGTGTTGAGGCGCTGATCGAGCTGATTTCCCACTTTCCGGAGAATTGCCCGCCAACGGTCATAACCCAGCACATGCCGGAGCATTTCACGGCAAGTTTTGCTGAACGCTTGGACCGTATTTGTGCGCCAAAGGTTGCGGAGGCAAGCGAAGGAAAGCCGCTCGCGCCGGGGCATGTCTATCTTGCGCCTGGCGGCAGGCGGCATCTCGAGATTACAGGCATCAGTGGCTTTCGCTGTAAGCTTTCGGAAGGCGATCCAGTGAGTGGTCACATTCCGTCCGTCGATGTCCTGTTTCATTCGGTAGCCCGGTGTGCGGGCCGCAATGCCATTGGCGTGATCCTGACGGGCATGGGGCGTGACGGTGCTCACGGCCTTGCCGCGATCCGAAATGCCGGGGGAGTGACCCTCGGACAGGATGCGGCTTCCTGTGTGGTTTACGGTATGCCGCGCGCAGCTTTTGAGGCCGGAGCGGTTGAGCGGCAGTTGCCGCTTGAGAAGCTTGGGCCGGAAATAATCAGACAGTGCGGACTACGTTCAGAAGGAGTGCAACATGCCAGCAGCATCTAAAGTGAAGGCAGTCATCGTTGATGACCAGATGACCATGCGTACTCTTGTGCGCACTGGTCTTCAGCAGATCGGGATTACCGAGATACGCGACTTCGGTGGCGCCGGAGAGGCATTGCAGAATTTGCGAACTCAGCCGGCGCACCTCGTGATCTCCGATTTCAATATGCCTGGAATCGATGGACTCGAATTTCTCCGGCAGGTGCGTGCCGATCCTGTTCTGAAGAATACAGCCTTCCTCTTGCTCACGGGCCGCGCGGATAAGGAACTGGTTCAGCGAGCCGCGCAGTATGGTGTGAACAATTATGTCGTGAAGCCATTTACGGTCGCCGGCCTGAAGCAGAAGCTTGAGCAGGTCTTCGGGCCGCTGACCTGAGAGTGACAGATGATGCGTGCATACCAAATCCCGCTGGACGGATCGCCGCGCAGGTTTCGCAACCCGCGCGACGGGGATTGGTATGTTCAGGTCACTCAGGGCGAAACATATGTGACGAACCGTGATGACGAGGTGCTGACGACCGTACTTGGATCATGTGTATCCGCGTGTATCCGCGATCCGCTGTTGAAAATGGGCGGGATGAATCATTTTCTCCTTCCGGATTCCGATGCAACAGGCCGCGACAGCCAGCGCTACGGCGCTCATGCGATGGAGTTGCTCATCAATGAAATTCTGAAGCGCGGAGGCGTCCGGCAACGCCTCGTGGCGAAAATCTTTGGTGGAGCCAGTGTTATCTCGTCCGTATCCGAAATCGGCATGCGGAACGCAGCTTTCGCGCGTCGCTATCTCCTCGAAGAAGGTATTCGGCTTGTTGGCGGCGATGTTGGTGGAGCGCATGCGCGCCGGATTCAGTACTGGCCGGCATCCGGGCGAGTTCGTCAGCTCGCAATCTCAGCGGATGTTCGGCCGATCATTGAGCATGAAGTGAAGAATGCCAGGTCAATCGGTGAGGATACGGATGATGTCGAGCTGTTCTGAAGCTGCAAAGCGATCGACGCTGAAATCCCTCGACGAGATGGGCGGCATTGTCAATCTTCTGGCGGCTATTTCGGCTGAGGTCGCAACCATAGCAAGGGAAATAGCCTTCTTGGGCGACAGGCTGGTGGTTGAGGCAACCGCCGAGGCAGTACGTCCGCAGCCGGACATGCAGATGATAGACCTTATCGGCCAGAACGCAGAGGCGCAGGCGCGCTTGCTGGATGAAATTGTCAATAGTCTCCGTTCGAGTGGAGATGCCGGGTTCGAGCCATTGAGAAGAGTGATCAGCAGCGTGCCGTTTCATGGAGCGAGGCGGCGTCTCTACGCTGCGTTGGAAGGCGAGACCATTGAGCCTTTGGCAGAGCTATCGGATGCCGGTGAACAGGAAACGGACTGGTTCTGAAGAGAACAAGAATCATGAAATCCGACAGCATGAATTTCTCAAAAGTCCGGGCCTTGATTATCGATAGCGATCAGTTCGCAGTAGAGATCTTGTGTCAGATCCTCGAGGGCTTTGGATTACCCCAGGCGTTGTCGGTGGATAGTGTCGAAGCGGCGAAAGAGCTGCTACCCGATGGTAAGTTCGATCTTCTCATCTGCGAGGCTATGCTGAAAGACGGAGCGGGAGCGGACCTTGTCCGCTGGGTCCGGTCGCAGGCTAGTCCCCGTGTTCGGTACATGCCGGTTGTGATGCTCACGGCGCATACGCAGCTTGGCTACGTCGAGAGTGGGCGCGATAGCGGAGTGAATGTTGTCGTAAAGAAGCCAGTTTCACCGACAGTACTCTTCGATCGTCTTGTGTGGTCGGCCAATTCTCCGCGTCCCTTTATAGAGACGGAAACATATGTCGGCCCTGATCGCCGCTTCAAATTTATGGGCTTGCCGGAATGTGGCGGCCGTCGAAAGACAGATCTCGTTGGAGAGCTGGGAGAGGCGACCGAGCCGAATCTTTCGCAGGACGAAATCGACGGATTCATGAAGCCGGCGCGAATGATGGTGTTGGAATGAAATCGAATGAGTCGGCGCGAGTCATTTATTACCGGAACAGTCTGCACTATCTGCTGAATAGTGGTGGTGGCATTACGCGGGAAAAGGCAATTTCGGAGGCCAGCAAGAATGTGGAGGGACTTGCCGGCGAGCTCCTGCCCGTGTTGAACGACGAGATCTCAAAGCTCGAAGAGGCACTATCGTCGGCACCGCAGACTCTATCGGAGACCTTCATCCGGGAAGTGTTCCAGCGTCAGGGCGTCATCTACAACCTCGCGGGGACTTTCGGCTGCTCCGGCTTGCGTCAGATTGCAAAGAGTCTCGGTGATTTGCTGGCCGACATGATTGAGCTCGGTGTCAGACCGATCGAACCAATTCAGGTCCACGTCCGGGCTGCGAGGATGTTCAGGCCCGGCATGCCGCCGGTTCACGAAGAGGCACAGACGCTGCTCATTAACCATCTGGCCTCGGTCCGGCAATTTCTGCGCAGTGAGGCGGAAGGAAGGCCGCTCCTTTGAGGCATTGGCATACGCGGCATGCCATTTGCTGAGTTGGTTCTGTATTCCGGAGTGGTGGCCTGTGCCGCGGCGCCGTTGTGTCGAAATCGAATGATGGTGTTTCAAAATGAAGCAGTTTTTTGCTCTTTCCCGCAGGCAGGCGATGGCCGGTGGAACAGGTGCTGCCTTGGCCACAGGCGCCGTCCTCTATGTTCTGGTCGGCGCCACGCCGGCCTATGCATGTGCCAGTGAGAATTACAATTTCAACTACAATTACAATTACAATTCGAATACGAACATCAATTCAAACACCAACTCCAACAGCAATTCCAATTTCAACAGCAACTCCAACTCCAATTCTAACTCTGTAACTATCCGTCAGAGTGTTTCGGGGTAGAGTTTTAGAATGGACATTCCTGCCGGAACAGGCAGGGCCGTCCGTCCGCAGGATGTCGCAGCTGAAGCGCTTCGGCATGGAGTTGCAGGCGCGGGGCGGCGTTAAGTGCGTCTCCGTGGGAATAGAATTTATCGCCCAGTATCGGGTGGCAGATGCTCAGCATGTGAACACGAAGCTGATGTGACCGCCCAGTGAGCGGGCGAAGTATCAGCCGTGTCGCGCTTTTTTCCCGTCCGGCGACTTTCCATTCCGTGATTGCCATTCTTCCATTCTCGAAGTCGACCTTCTGTCTGGGCCGGTTCGCCGCATCGGTTGTCAGAGGCAGGTCGATACGGCCGCTTTCGCCTTCGACCTGTCCCCACACGCGGGCGACATATGTTTTGGAAATTTTCCGCTTTTCGAACTGCAAACCGAGATGCCGCTGGGCGTGTTTGTTCATGGCCATCACGACAATGCCGGATGTTTCACGGTCGATGCGGTGAACGAGCAGTGATTGAGGAAAGCGTTCCTTCGCCCTCGCTTCGAGGCAATCGCCGTGTGAGGCAGGCTTACCGGCAACGCAAAGAAGGCCGCTGGGCTTGTCGAGAACCAGGATGTCTTCGTCCTGGTGCAGGACGGTGAGCCAAGGATCCAGGGGTGGGCGGTAGTCGAAGGGTGGGGGGGCGTTCGGACCACTTCTCATTTGCCGGCTCCGGAGGAGATGGGGATAGGGCTCGCCACACCCTCTGCGCCGATCAAGGCCCTTTTGGCGGCCGTCGAGAGCCGCTTCAGGGCGTATTCTTCCCGCTGAGCTTCCGTGCGGCTCGAAAACCGCCTGACAAAGACGATCCTTTGCGGCTTGAAGCTGCGGGTGAATTTGGCGCCCTTGCCAGCCATATGAGCCCGAAACCTTGCCTCAAGATCCACCGTTATTCCCGTGTAGAGGCGCCCGCCGGAACATTCGAGGATATAGAGGAGCCACTCCCGGTGACCAGAAACTGATATTTTGTCATCGGTTTCCGCTGCACTTTTCGCTTCAATATCAGTCTGCGATCCCGTTATCATTTTTCAGCTCTTGGGGAGGAGCGGGGGAATGAACGAGAATAGCACTCTCAGATATCTGGGCGAAGCTTACGGTAGCGTGAGTTCAAATCTGGACCATGTCTGGGCTGCGCTTGGCAGCGATACTGCAATCCAGATCTATACGCTTGCTGCGTCGCTTGTCTTTGCAGCTTATGCCGTCACGTTTGTGACGCGGAGCTTGCAGGATTTTGCCAGCGCCATGCGCGACGCCTTCCGCCGGGCCTGAAAAGGCACGGTTCAGGGAATTGACTGGCCGCAGCCCTGTTCGCGGAATGCAATGCCATGCGCGCATGCCGCAGTGACGCCGGGCGGCAAAAGGTGTTAGATGCTCATCATTGAGTTGTCTGGCAGCCATTAAATGAAAAAAAGACGGAGCGGTGCCATCCGCGGTCTTGCGCAGGTAGGCACGCGCAAGAAGCCCGATGGAAGCACATTCGGCGATGTTCTCGATTCTCTTGGAGACCGCAGCTTTGGCTGGGCTTTCATTCTGGTCGGCTTCACGAACATGCTGCCCCTGCCGCCCGGCGCCAACCTGTTTCTCGGCCTTCCCATCCTCTTCATTGCAACGCAAATGGCGCTCGGCCGGCCGACGCTCTGGCTTCCGGAGTTCGTTACTCGCCGGTTTATCTCCCGCGCGCGCTGGCGGGCTGGCGCGCTGACGGCCTTGCCAATCGCGCGGCCCCTCTCGCGTTTCACGCGCATCAGATACACGAGCCTCTTTCGGGGGCAGGCGGAAAGGCTGCTGGGCATTCTGATGCTGGCGACGGGTATTGTCCTGTGCACGCCTCTCCCGTTGACCGGGTGGCTGCCGGCCATTTCCTGTTTCGTCGTTGGCATCGGTCTTGTCGAGCATGATGGCGCCATCGTCGCCCTCGGCGCGACCATAGGCATCGTCGCGATTGCCGTAGGCGTGGCGATGGCCGCCGCGATCTATCTCGGTATCAGCTATGCGAGTGCCTGATCCGGGTCAGCCGAGATCGTATTTGCCGCCGCGTTCTATGCCGCGCTTGTAAGCTTCGCGCGACTGCATACGCGAAAGGTAGCCGTTCAATCCTCTGAAAGGGACAAGCAGGCCGCGCGACTTTGCCGCTTCGAGCACGAATGTGACCTGTATGTCCGCACCGGTGAGATGATCGCCGACGAAAAAATTTCGCGTTCCGAGCGCACTTTCCATATAGCCGAAATGATTCTGGATCTCGCTCTCGATTCTCGGGCGCAGAGGTGCCGCGGCATCGCCAAGCCGCGATGTGTAAAGCGCCAGCATGAGGGGCAGCATGGCCGATCCCTCGGCGTAGTGCAGCCAGTGCAGGTAGGAAATGAAATCGGGCGAATCCTCCGGGGGCATCAGCTTGTCGCGGCCATATTTACGGACCAGATATTCGACGATTGCGCCGGACTCCGCGACTGTGGTCCCGTTGTCCGCTATGACAGGCGATTTGCCGAGCGGGTGAATGGCCTTGAGGCTATCGGGTGCGAGGTTCGTCATGGCGTCGCGCTGGTACTGTTTGATTTCATAGTCCTGACCCAGCTCTTCCAGAAGCCAGAGAATGCGTTGCGACCTGGAATTGTTGAGATGGTGGACCGTAATCATCGATGACCTCGCTTTGTTGATACCGTGACGCTAGCGAGCATGGTCGCTTGCGTCCAGACGCTCCGCTGCAAACAAAAAGGCCGAACCAGAAGGTTCGGCCTCTGCAGTTCCGCCGGAGCGGAATGCCTTATGCGACGCTGAGGTTCGCCGCCGAGGTCTTGCCGCGTTCGGTCACAAGTTCGTAATTGATCTGCTGACCTTCATTGAGGGTGCTCATGCCCGCGCGTTCAACGGCGCTGATATGGACGAACACGTCGCGACCGCCATCGGACGGCTGGATAAAGCCGTAGCCCTTCTGCGTGTTGAACCACTTCACGGTACCTGTAGCCATTTCTAAGTCTCCTGACGCATTTGCATGCGGGATTAACCGCGCGCCCATCGCGCGGCATGCACAACCTGGTCTTTGGGAGTCTTGAAAGGCCCTGAGGGCAACGCAGCCAAGGCAGGCCAAAAGTAAGATTGCCAACCCAGCCAACAGGATAAGGGGACCCAAGTCAAATCAAATTGAAATCGCAAAGGGCTCAGGGTCAGCGTTGCAGCTTTGCATGCACGGCGTCGAGGGCCCGGTCGATCGCATCCTTTGCGCTCGCCGTCATGCCACCTCTTTCATATTGCCGCTTCACCAGCTCCTCGAGCCGCGCCACCATGTCATCGATGCTTTCGCCTTCGCGCTTCACGGCGAAACCGGGAGGCGGAATGCGGTCTGCATCTCCGTATTTATTGATCCAGTCTTCGAAGCGTCTTGCCGCATGCAGCACTTCATAGAACTGGCGGCCCGTATCGCCGTCGCGATTGAAAAGCGAAATGGCGGCAGCACCCAGCGATACAGGCGCAAGCAGCAGGTCCTTGAGGCTGTCGAGCAGGAGCTTTGCCTGCAGTACAGCAACATCCCGGAGCAGCACCCACCGCGTTACCTGTGGTGTTACGGCAATCAGCTTGTCGGATGTTCTGCCGTGCTCTGCCGCCATGTCGCGGAAATCCGCTGAGGATTTTCTAGCTGCCGATATTCTTCCGGACGAAGGTCACGGCATAGAACAGTTCGCCGTCGAACAGGTCTTTCGGCGCGCCCAGGCCTTCGATCATCTGGAACTTGCGCTGAACGATCTGGCCCTCCATGCGATAGCCCTTCTCGCTCATGTTCCGGCGATGGAAT
>JAHBYK010000061.1 GCA_019635965.1 Parvibaculum sp.
ACGGGCCGTCGCGGCCATGCGCGCGCCCTATCTCGAAGGGCTGAATGCCGAGCAGCGAGAGGCCGTCGAAACGCTGGACGGCCCCGTGCTGGTGCTCGCAGGCGCCGGCACTGGCAAGACCCGCGTGCTGACCACGCGGCTTGCCCATCTTCTCGCCACGCGCCGCGCCTGGCCCGGCCAGATCCTCGCCGTGACCTTCACCAATAAGGCCGCCCGCGAGATGCATGAACGCATCGGCGCGCTGATCGGCGGCGCGGTCGAGGGTATGCAATGGCTCGGCACGTTTCACGCGCTCGGCGCGAAAATGCTCCGCCGCCATGCGGAACTGGCCGGCCTCCGTTCCGACTTCACCATTCTCGATGCCGACGACCAGCAGCGCCTGATGAAGCAGATCATTCAGGCCGAAGGCATCGACGAGAAGCGCTGGCCGGCGCGCCAGCTCGCAGCGCTGATCGACGGCTGGAAGAACCGTGGCCTGACGCCCGAAAAGGTGCCCGCAGGCGAGGCGCAGGCCTTTGCCAACGGCAAGGGCGGCGAGCTCTACGCCGCCTATCAGGCACGCCTCAAGGTGCTGAACGCCGCCGATTTCGGCGACCTGCTGCTTGAGGTGCTGCGCATCTTCCAGGAGCACCCGGAAGTGCTCGCCGAATGGCAGGACCGTTTCAAATACATGCTGGTGGACGAGTATCAGGACACCAACGTCGCGCAATACCTCTGGCTTCGCCTGCTCGCGCAGAAGCACAGGAACATCTGCTGCGTCGGCGACGACGACCAGTCGATCTATGGCTGGCGCGGCGCGGAGGTGGACAACATCCTCCGCTTCGAAAAGGATTTTCCGGGCGCAAAGGTGATCCGCCTCGAACGGAACTACCGCTCGACTGCGAACATTCTCGGCGCCGCTTCCGGCCTCATCGCGGCAAACGAACAGCGCCTTGGCAAGACGCTCTGGACCGAAACCAACGACAATGAGGGTGAGCGCATCAAGATCGCCTCCTATTGGGACGGTGAGGAAGAAGCCCGCGCCGTCGCCGAGGAAGTGGAACAGTTGCAGCGCCAGGGCCATCTGCTGCGCGACATGGCGATCCTTGTCCGCGCCTCCTTCCAGATGCGCGAATTCGAAGACCGCTTCATCAATCTGGGCATCCCCTACCGCGTCGTCGGCGGTCCGCGCTTCTATGAGCGCGCCGAAATCCGCGATGCCAATGCCTATCTCCGTCTCATTGCGCAACCTGACGACGACCTTGCCTTCGAGCGCATCGTCAATCGCCCGCGCCGCGGCATCGGCGATGTCGCATTACAGACGGTGCACAAACTCGCCCGCGCGGAAAACACATCGCTCTATCGCGCCTCGAAGATGATCGTGACGACGGAGGAGCTGAAGCCTGCCGCACGCCGCGCGCTTGCCGGCTTCATCGAAATGATGGAACGCTGGCGTGCGCTCGTTCCCGGCATGCCGCATACCGAACTCGCCGAAATCGTGCTGGACGAGTCCGGCTATACCGAGATGTGGCAGAACGACAAATCGGCGGACGCGCCCGGCAAGCTCGAAAACCTGAAGGAACTCGTCCGTTCCATGGAGCATTTCGAGACGCTGGCCGGTTATCTCGAACACATCTCCCTCGTCATGGAGATCGAGCAGAACGAAACCGCCGACAAGATCAACCTGATGACGCTCCACAGCGCCAAGGGCCTCGAATTCGACACGGTGTTCCTGCCCGGCTGGGAAGAAGGTCTGTTCCCGCATCAGCGTTCGCTCGATGAAAACGGCATTGCGGGGCTTGAGGAGGAACGCCGCCTCGCCTATGTCGGCATCACGCGCGCCAAGAAGCGCGCCTATATTTCCTTTGCCGCCAACCGCCGTGTCCACGCGCTCTGGCAAAGCTCGATCCCGTCGCGCTTCGTCGACGAACTGCCGAAACATCATGTCGAGGTGACGGAAAGCGCCATGGCGGGTGCGAGCTACCAGAATTATTCGCAAAGCCGCTTCGCGCAGGATTTCGCGCGTGGCAGCGATTATTCGAGCCCCGGCTGGCGGCGCGCGCAGGCCAATGCCGAAATCCGCGTGAAGCCGCCCGCCTATGAGGCCCATGCCGATCTCGTCGCCACAAGCGACCCCTCCGCCGCGAGCTACGGCAAGGGCGAGCGCGTGTTCCACCAGAAATTCGGCTATGGCCATGTCACCGAAATCGACGGCAACAAGCTCACCGTGGATTTCGACAAGGCGGGCCGCAAGAAGGTGATCGACAGTTTTCTGGAGCGGGTGTGAGCGTGACTGCCCTCTGGAAATTCGCCTTCACCGTGCCCTATGAAGCGGTCGATGCCTTTTCCGACGCGCTCGAAGCCGCCATCTTCCCCGAAGCTCTTGCCGTTTCGACCTGCGAGGCTGAGCCGGGTACCTCGCCGCTGGTGAAAACGGCCTCCGAGTGGAACGAGGTGGAGGCGCATGGGCTCTGGCGCATCGAGGCGCTCTATGATGCCGAGCCCGATCTTGAAACGCTCCACAAGCTGATCGAGGGCGCCGAAGCGCAGACGGGCGTAAAGGCCGCCGCCCTCGCTATCGCGCCCATGCCCGATGAGGACTGGGTGACGCGCTCGCTCGAAGGGCTGGAGCCCGTCCGCGCCGGCCGCTTCTTCGTCCATGGCAGCCATGATGCGGCGAAGGTCCCGGCAGGCACGATCCCGCTACTCGTCGATGCCGGGCAAGCCTTCGGCACCGGCCATCACGAAACGACGTCGGGCTGCCTCGAATATATTTCCGAATTCGTG
Source organism: Parvibaculum sp. (assembly GCA_019635965.1). Classification (GTDB taxonomy): domain Bacteria; phylum Pseudomonadota; class Alphaproteobacteria; order Parvibaculales; family Parvibaculaceae; genus Parvibaculum. The sequence goes on from JAHBYK010000061.1 coordinate 2,767, forward strand.
ACGCCCGGCCGCCCGCTCAATGCGCTGGACATCGGCACCGGCACCGGCGTCCTCGCCATCGCGATTGCGAAACTCGCCCGCGTGAACGTCCTCGCCTCCGATATAGATCCGGTAGCGGTGAAAGTGACACGCGCCAATGCGCGGGCGAATGGCGTTGGCCCCTTCGTCACCACCGTCACGGCCAAGGGCTTCGGCCATCGAGCCCTCGCCGCCCGCGCGCCTTACGACCTTATCGTGGCAAACATCCTCGCCCGGCCCCTCGTATCCCTCGCCCCCGCCTTCCGCGCGCATCTAAGGACGGGCGGCACGCTGATCCTGTCCGGCACGCTCCGCACGCAGGAGGCGATGGTCGCAGGTGCCATGCGGCTGCAGGGCTTCCACCTCGTCTCGCGCAAACCAAAGGGCGACTGGGTGACGCTCCGTATGGCGCGCTAGTCCCCTGCCTGCCCCATTGCCCCGGCCCTGGCCGCCACTTACATTCATTCCATGTTCCAGACCTATGACGACACAGCCAACCCGGCCCTTGGCAAGGCCCGCGCCGCAAGGCTCCGCGAGGAGCTGGCCCGCCGCGGCTTTCACGGTTTCCTCATTCCCCGCGCGGACGAGCATCAGGGCGAATATGTGCCGCCCCATGCCGAACGCCTGCGCTGGCTGACGGGCTTCAACGGCTCGGCCGGCATGGCCGTGGTGCTCAAGGACAAGGCGGCCATTTTTGTCGATGGCCGCTACACTTTACAGGTCCGCCATCAGGTCGATCTCGACACATTCGAGGCGAAGCACCTGATCGAGGAGCCGCCGTCGCGCTGGATCGAGGAAAACCTGCCGAAAGGCGCAAAGCTCGCCTATGACCCCTGGCTCCACACGATCGACGGCGTGGCGCGCCTCAAGGCAGCCGCCGAGAAGGCGGGCGGATCGCTCGTGCCCGTGGAGACGAACCCGCTCGATGCCGTCTGGGAGGATCAGCCCGAGCCGCCGCGCGCGCGCGTTGAGCCCCATCCGATCGAATTCGCGGGCGAACCGGCGGCAGACAAGATCCGCCGCATCGCCAGCAATCTCATGTCGGGCGACGCCGACACGGCCGTCCTCACCATGCCGGATTCGATTGCATGGCTCTTCAATATTCGAGGGCAGGACGTGCCGCATACGCCGCTGCCGCTCTCCTTCGCGCTGCTCCATGAAGACGGCCATGCCGAACTCTTCATCGACGAGCGGAAACTGGGTGACGAGGCCCGCGCCCATCTCGGCAATATCGTGACGGTGCATCCGAAGGACGCGCTGGGCAGCGCGCTCGATGCGCTGGGCGCGGCAGGCAAGACCGTGCTGGTCGATCCCGCCACCTGCGCCTCATGGATCGAGGCGCGGCTTTCCGCCGCCGGAGCCGAAGTGAAGCGCGGCGCCGATCCTTGCGAACTGCCGAAGGCGATCAAGAACGACGCCGAAGTCGCGGGCACGCGCGCGGCGCATCTGCGCGACGGACAGGCGCTGACGAAATTCCTCGCATGGATTGCAGCGGAAGCGCCGAAAGGCACCGTGACCGAGATCGACGCCGCCAAGCGCCTCGAAGCCTTCCGCGCCGAAACCGGAAAGCTGAAGGATGTGAGCTTCGACACGATTTCGGGTGCCGGCGAAAACGGCGCCATCGTGCATTACCGCGTGACCGAGGGCACCAACCGCAAGCTCAATCCCGGCGAGCTCTTCCTCGTCGATTCCGGCGCGCAATATATGGACGGCACGACCGACGTGACCCGTACCATCGCCATTGGGAAGCCGGGCCCGGAGGAGCGCGACCGCTTCACCCGCGTGCTGAAAGGCCATATCGGTATCGCCACCGCCCGCTTCCCGGAAGGAACCTCGGGCGCGCAGCTCGATGCCTTCGCCCGCATGGCGCTCTGGAAGGCCGGCCTCGACTATGACCACGGCACCGGCCATGGCGTCGGCTCCTACCTCTCGGTCCATGAAGGGCCGCAGCGCATTTCCAAAATGGGCCATCAGCCCTTGAAGCCTGGCATGATCGTTTCCAACGAGCCCGGCTACTACAAGACCGGCGCCTATGGCATCCGCATCGAAAATCTCGTCGTGGTGACGCCGCCCGCGCCCGTCGAAGGCGGCGAGCGCATGATGCTCGGCTTCGAAACGCTGACGCTCGCGCCCATCGATCTCGCGCTGGTGGAAAAGAGCCTGCTCTCGGAAGAGGAAGTGGCCTGGCTCAACGCCTATCACGCCCGCGTCCGCGCGGCGCTCGCCCCCGGCCTCGACGCGGAAACGAAGCGCTGGCTCGAAGAGGCGACACGGGCGATCTAGGCCCTACTTGCGCAGCTTCTGCCTGAGCTTCAGCGGCAGCCGCTCAAAAAGCTTCTTCGCGGCGGGCCGCGCCCATGCCGTGACGGCGAGCGAGAGATAGCCGCTCCAGCCGAGCACGATGCCGTAATCATGCACGGCGATGCGCGCATTGCTCCAGGCGAGCTTGTAGTCGTCGGCCGGCGGCAATGGGTCATATTCCGCGATGCCCTGCGCAACGCAATCGCGGATCGTGAGTTCCGTCACCACAAAGCCGGGGCTGTGCTTCGCAAAGTCCGGCGCGAAAGTACCCATATAGGCATAGTGCCGGCCACCGCGGCGGAAGCCGATTTCGATGGCCGCCGTTTCGCCATTGACCGCGAGATGCGACACCGCAAGCCCGGATGACGCCGAGGCATCGCCCGCAAATTCCATCAGACATTCTTCCATGCGGCGGTCGTTGAAGGCGCGGCCATAATGCCCGCGCGCCGCAAGCCATTCGCGCTTGAAGGCAAAAGCCTTCGCAACAAGCGCCGCCGCTTCCGGCCCCGGCCCGACGATTTCGAATGTCATGCCGCCAAGCGTATCGAATTTGCGCATCCGCTTTGCATTGCGCTTGGCCAGCGGCCATTCCTCGGCAAGAAATCCATCAAGGCAGTCATAGGCCGTCGTATCGAGCACCGGCGTTTCGGCAACAGACCCGAGCGCAATGCCGCGCCGCGCCGCCCATGCCGTAATCGCGCTATCGGCGCGCAGCCCGCGCAGGCAGAGAAAGCCGATATCGTCCTGCCGGCCGATTTCGGCGAAAGCCGCCTCGATCCATTCATGCCGCGCCGCGCCCCCGGCGGCAATCACATCGCCATATTGGCCGATCGGGTCGCCCGCCCAGCAGGCCATCCGGCCAAAAAAGGCCGTCTCGATGGCAAGCGGCCAGACAAGCACAAGCTCGCCGCCCCGCCGCACCGTGATGACGCGAAGCTCGTTGCGTGCGCTGGCGAAATGCCGCTCCCAGGCAAGGATGAGATCGCAGGACTGGAAAGCCGTGCCCGCGCGCGGATGGCGCGCCTCGAGCGCCCGCCATTCCGGCGCAATCGCATGTATCTGGGGCCCGGAATAGGTGGATACCTCGATGCCCTTGGCAGAGGCCTTCTCCCGCCCGCGCGTCAGCGCCGCACCGGCTGCATAGATCAGCTGGTCGAGCACAAGCGCGTCCTGAAGGAACAGAATGGCTTCCATGAGTCTCCGCCCGGGCGCCGCGAGGACGTTCGATGATGAAGTCTCAGTTTCGCCGGGAAAAGGTTAAGATCGTCTAACCATATGGACCGGAACCGGGCGTCAGCCGCCCGCCATTTCCATCCACTGGTCCTCGTCGATGATCTCGATGCCGAGTTCGCGCGCCTTGGCGAGCTTCGAGCCTGCGCCGGGCCCGGCCACGATGAGATCGGTCTTTGGCGAAACGGAGCCCGCCACCTTCGCCCCCATCTGCTCCGCCCGCGCCTTTGCCTCGGAACGCGTCATGCGCTCAAGCGAACCCGTGAAGACGACGGTCTTGCCCGCAATGGGACTGTCGGTCTGCTGGGCCGCCAGCGGACGCGCCTTCACACCGGCCTTGCGCAGCCCATCCATCACGTCACGGTTATGTTTCTCGGCGAAGAAATCGATGATCGACTCCGCCAGCACCTCGCCAACACCATCGATGGCAAGAAGTTCCGCCCGCGCCTCGCTTTCGGGATTGGCGGCAGCGCGCATCTGCGCCTCGAAATTTTCGAGCGTGCCATAGCTGCGCGCCAGCAGCCTCGCATTGGTCTCACCGACATGGCGGATGCCGAGCGCGAAGATATAGCGGTCGAGATCGACCTCGCGGCGCTCATTGATCGCATCGAATAGCTTCTTCGCCGATGTCGCGCCCCAGCCTTCGCGGTCCTTCAGCTTCTTGAGAGAGCGCCTGTCGCGCTCCTCCAGCGTGAAGATGTCGTCGGGCCGGGCAATGAGCCCGTCCTGATAGAAGGCCGCTATCTGCTTCTCGCCGAGACCTTCGATGTCGAATGCATTGCGCGATACGAAATGCCTGAGCCGCTCGACCGCCTGCGCCGGACAGACGAGACCGCCCGTGCAGCGCATCACGGCATCGAGCTTGCCTGTCTTGGGGTTCATCTCGCGCACGGCGTGACTGCCGCATTCGGGGCAGGTGTCGGGGAACTTGTATTTCGACTTGCCGCGCGGCCTGTCTTCCACCACGCGAACGATCTGCGGTATCACATCGCCCGCGCGCTGCACCACCACCGTATCGCCGGGCCGCACACCAAGCCGCTCGATTTCATCGGCATTGTGGAGCGTTGCATTGGAGACAACGACACCGCCCACCGTAACCGGCTTGAGGCGCGCCACCGGCGTCATCGCGCCCGTCCGCCCCACCTGAATATCGATGCTTTCAAGCACCGTCATCGCCTGCTCGGCGGGAAACTTGTGCGCGATTGCCCAGCGTGGCGAGCGGGAAACGAAGCCGAGACGGTTCTGCCAGTCGAGCCTGTCCACCTTGTAGACGACGCCGTCTATGTCATAGCCAAGCGTGGCGCGCCGCTCCTCGATATCGTGATAGAAGGCGATCAGCTCCTCGATGCTCCTGCACCGCGTGAAAAGCGGATTGACCGTGAAGCCCCATTTCTCGAAGGCATGCATCATGCCGCTCTGCGTGTCGGCGGGCATCTCCGGCATCTCGCCCCAGGCATAGGCGAAGAAGCGCAGGGGCCGCGAGGCCGTCACTTTCGGATCAAGCTGGCGGAGGGAGCCTGCCGCCGCGTTGCGCGGATTGGCGAAGACAGGTTTTCCCGCCGCGCGCTGGCGCTCGTTGAGCGCCGCGAAGTCCTCATGGCTCATATAGACTTCGCCGCGCACCTCCACGACATCGGGAATGTTCTTTCCCTTCAGCGTGGCCGGAATATCGCCAATGGTGCGGAGATTTTCGGTGACGTTTTCACCCTCGCGCCCGTCGCCCCGCGTCGCGCCCTGCACGAGCTTGCCCTTCTCATAGCGCAGCGCCGCCGACAGACCATCGATCTTGGGCTCAGCCGTCACGGCTAGCTCGTCGCTTTCCTTCAGGTTCAGAAACTTGCGGATACGGTTCCAGAAATCCGTTACATCCGCATCTTCGAATGCATTGCCGAGAGAGAGCATCGGCACGGAATGAACGACCTTGCCGAAGCCGTCGGCAGGTGCCGCGCCCACGCGATTGCTCGGGCTGTCCTCGCGCACAAGCTCCGGGTAGCGCGCCTCGATAGCATCATTCCGGCGGCGCAGCGCGTCATACTCGGCGTCCGAAATGCGCGGCGCATCCTTCTGGTAATAGAGCCTGTCATGCCCGGCGATTTCATGCGCCAGACGCGCAAGCTCCTCTGCCGCTTCTTCCATCGTCAGATGGGAAACATCCTTGCGGGAGAGCGCCTCATCCTTCTCGGGCGCCTGCTTTTTTGGGGTCCGGCTCACGGGTGACCGCCAATGAGCCGGTCGGCCGCAGCGCGGGCCTCATCCGTGACAAGGGCACCGGCCAGCATCCGCGCGATTTCCTCGCGTCGCGCCGGAGCGTCCAGCGTTTCGACGCGGGTAGCGACCTTCTGCGCCTTCGCCTCGCCGCCCTTCGATATGCGGAAGTGATGCTGCGCCCGCGCGGCCACTTGCGGGGAGTGCGTGACCACGATCACCTGAACCGCGCGCGCAAGCTCGGCAAGACGAAGCCCCACGGCTTCGGCGACCGCACCGCCGACGCCCGAGTCCACCTCGTCGAAGATCAGCGTCGGCGCGCTGCCGCGCGAGGCGAGTGCCACTTTCAGCGCGAGGACGAAACGCGACAGCTCGCCGCCGGACGCAATCTTGATGATCGGCCCGAAAGGCGCACCCGGATTGGTGGAAACAAGAAAGGACACACGGTCGATGCCTTCCGGTCCGCCATGACCTTCCGGCAGCACTTCGATATTCGTCCTGAAGCTCGCCTTGTCGAGCTTCAGCGGCTTCAGCTCTTTCATCACTTCCTTGTCGAGCTTCGCCGCGGCGCGGGCTCGATCGGCCGAGAGCGCGCGCGCCGCAGCGCCGTAACGCGCCTCCGCTTCCGCCGCCGCCTTTTTCAATATGGCCAGCCGCGCTTCACCGCCCTCGATTTCCTGCAACTCGCCACGCAGCTTGTCGGCCAGCGCCGCCAGATCGTCCACCTGCACATTATGTTTGCGTGCGGCGGCACGAAGCGCAAAGAGCCGTGTCTCTGCCTGTTCAAGCCGCGCCGGATCGAACTCGAGCGCCCGCATCGCCTGGGCGATCTGGTCGCGGGCCTCGGCGGCTTCCGTCAGCGTCCTGTCGAGCGCGGCAATCGCCGCATCGAGCCGCCCGCCCGCCTGCTCCGCCGCGCGCGAAAGGCGCCGGAGCGCCACAGCAAGCCGCGCATCAAGCCCGCCATCGCCTGACAATGCCTCTTCCGCTTCCGCAAGATCGCCCGCGATCTTTTCCGAATGCATCATCAGCGTGCGTTCTTCGGCAAGCGCCGTTTCCTCGCCAGGTTGCGGTTGCAGCTCGTCGAGCTCGCCTACCACATGGGTGAGATAGTCCTGCTCGGCCTTGGCGCGGGCGAGCAGCGCCTCATGCGCCGACAGCGCCTCGCGCGCCGCCGACGCAGCGTTCCAGAGCGCCCGCAGATCCGCGACCTGCCTTTCAAAGCCGCCAAAGGCATCGAGCATGGCGCGGTGGCCGGACGCATCAAGAAGGCCCCGCTCGTCATGCTGGCCATGCACTTCCACCAGCATGTCGCCCACCTGCCGCAGCAGACCGATGCTCACCGGCTGGTCGTTGATGAAGGCGCGCGAACGCCCGTCCTTCGTCTGCACCCGGCGAAGGATGATGTCGCCATCGGCCTCAAGGCCGTTTTCGCTGAGCACCGCTCTTGCCGGGTGTGAGGCCGGGAGATCGAACACCGCGCTGACGCTGCCCTGTTCCGCGCCCTGCCGCACAAGGCCCGCATCCGCCCGCGCGCCGATCGCAAGGCCCAGTGCATCGAGCAGGATGGATTTGCCTGCGCCTGTTTCGCCCGTCAGCGTACACAACCCGCCATCGAGCGAGAGTTCGAGCTTTTCAATCAGAACGATGTCGCGGATCGACAGCGCGGCGAGCATGAAACACGCCTTCTATGGATATGTCCGACGATCAGAAAACGGTCTTCCAGGCCCGGCTGATCCAGGAGTCCTTGTTCTCCACCGGCTCCAGCCCCTTGTTTGCGAGCAGCGCATAGCTGTCCTCATACCACTCGCTGCCGGGGAAGTTGTAGCCAAGGATCGCAGCCGCTGTCTGCGCTTCGGCGGCCACGCCGAGCGAAAGATAGGCTTCCGTCAGGCGCTGGAGCGCCTCGGGCGTGTGCGTCGTCGTCTGATACTTTTCCACGACAACGCGGAAACGGTTGATCGCGGCGATGTAGTCGCGGCGCTTCAGATAATAGCGGCCGATCTCCATCTCCTTGCCCGCAAGGTGGTCATGGGTCAGGTCGATCTTGAGCCGCGCATCGCGTGCATATTCGCTCTGCGGGAAACGGCGTGCGAGTTCCGTGAATGCAGCCAGCGCGTTTTCCGTCATCTTCTGATCGCGGCCTACGTCGGAAATCTGTTCGTAGTAGGACAGCCCGATCAGATAATAGGCGTAAGGCACATCGCGGTTGCTCGGATGCAGCGAGATGAAGCGCTGCGCACTCAGAATCGCTTCGTTGTATTGATTGATCTTGTAGTTCGCATAGGCATTCATGAGCATCGAGCGGCGCGCCCATTCCGAATAGGGATGCTGCCTTTCGACTTCATCGAACTCCTTGGTTGCCGGCAGATAGCGCCCGGCTTCCATGTGGTCCATCGCGGTATTGTAGATCTGCTCGACGGGGCGCTCCTCATAGGGCAGCTCGTCGTTGGACGAACATCCCGCAAGGCCCACCGCCGCCGCGAGAACGGCGCTGGCGGCAAATGTGCGGATGGAGCTGAAACCAAAACGACCGAAGGGCAACCGGGCCTCACGCATGCGAGCAACGTCCATATCTATCAATTCCGGCCGCACGGACCAGGCGCGGCGCAAAAGGCGGCCGACTCGCCCGGCTCAAAGCCGATCCGAGCCCATTTCTAGCCCAATAAACCGCGAGTGGCCATAGCGGCCACTGCCCCGCCCGCAAATGGAAAGGGCGCCCCCGAAGGTGCGCCCTTTCGCCTGCATAACAGGAAAATTCTCAATCCGCGGGAATGGCCGACAATTCGGCCCGGCGCGGGGCTGCCGTATGGCAAGCCTCGGAATACTCGACGATTTCCCAGGCAGAACGGTCCGCCATGAGGGCGCGAAGCACGCGGTTGTTCATCGCATGGCCTGCCCGCGAGCCTTCGTAACGGCCGATCAGCGGCAGCCCGGACAGCGCCAGATCGCCAACCGCATCGAGCAGCTTGTGGCGCACGAACTCATCCTCGTAGCGCAGCCCTTCCTCATTGAGGATGGCATGGGTGTCGACCACCACCGCGTTCTCGAGCGAACCGCCCTTGGCAAGGCCCACTGCCCACATCGCCTCGATGTCCTTGCGCAGGCAGAAGGTACGCGCGCGCAGAATATCCTCGGCGAAGAACGGATCGTGCAGGTCCGCCTCGATCTCCTGATGACCGATCACCTCATTGTCGAAGTCGATCTCGAAGAAGAGCTTGAAGCCCTCGCCCGGCAGAAGCGCGGCGCGCTTCAGGCCGTCTTCGACGACAACCGGCTTCAGAATACGGATGGCCTTGCGCGGCGCATCGAGCTTCTCAAGACCCGCAGCTTCGATCTTCTCGATGAAGATTTCGCTGCTGCCATCGAGCACGGGCACTTCCGCCGCATCGATCTCGACCAGCGCGTTGTCCACGCCAAGCGCGGAGAAAGCCGCCATCAGATGTTCGATGGTGCTGACCGTCGTGCCGGCCGCATTGCCGATCGCCGTCGACAGCGTGGTCTCGGCAACATGGTGGTAGATGGCGGGAATGTCCGAAACCTCACGCCCCTGCGACACGAGATCCGTGCGGCGGAACACGATGCCCCGGTCGGCTTCGGCCGGGTGCAGAACCATGTGGATTTCCGCGCCGCTATGCAGCCCCACGCCGTCGATCACGACGGGCCGCGCCAGCGTCTTCTGCGGAAAGGCAATCGCCCGCACGCGACGGTCGCGCCGGACGTTTTCCAGCATGATGGTCTCGAATTCGGATTTCGGCACTGTGAACACCTTTGATACCCCCAAGCAAACCTGCCCCCTCCGGTCCGCTTGGAAAGGTTCTATCAGCGCGGGGAATCGGCCTCAAATAACAGTTTCTTACGGTTTGTTACCGCAAAAACCGCCACTCAACCCATTGATACAAAAAGAGAAACCCGCCTGCCGGAAAACGGTTCCGGACAGGCGGGCTTTTCGCGTTTCAGTGCCTTTCCCGGCGCCTCAGTTCGCCTGACGGCGCAGGAAGGTCGGGATTTCGAGCTGTTCTTCCTCATGCGAGGGCTGCACGAGGCGGCTCTCGGTCGAGGGAGACAGGCTCTCCTGCTGACGAACCTGCTCGGCGGCCGGGCGGGCGGCAGGCCGCTGGGCGACCGTCGGCTCACGCCGCGCCGGCTGCGGCGCAGCCTGCACTTCCTCTTCCGCCTCCTTGCGGCGGCCACCCGTCAGCCGCTCGAAGAAGCCCGGCCCCTTTTTCGGCACCCGTGAGGTCTGGACCGGCTGGCCCTTCTGGCTGAGGAAGCCCGGAAGATCGCTCTTTGCCGTCTGCACCCTGTCGAGGTCGCCCGGAATGAACGGCGTCGATACCCTCGGTTCCGCCTTTACGGCCGCAGCCGCAATCACCGGGGCTTCCGGCTGGCGCACCGCCGGCTGGCGGGGCTCCGGCTTGTGGATGATGACTTCAGCCTCGAAATCCCTCGGATTGAACTGGCCGGAAATCGGCAGCTTCGGGGCCTCCTCCTCGATCGCAAGTTCGGGCTGTGCCGCTGCGGCACTTGCCCGTTCCTCGACCTTTTCAGCAGGCATCTGGACGGGGCTCGTATGCCGGACCGCCTGAGCCTGAACGGAAGCCGGCGCGGTGCGGAACGGCATCCGCTCGGGCGCAACGGCACGGGCCTGAACGGCGGGTGCTTCCGGCTTGGCAAGCTGGGCTTCTGCCGCTTCGATGCCGGTGGCAACGACCGACACGCGCATCCGCCCGTCAAGCGAACTGTCGAAGGTCGAACCGACGATGATATTCGCATCGGGATCGACTTCGGAGCGGATGCGGTTCGCGGCCTCATCCACTTCATAAAGAGTGAGGTCCATGCCGCCGGTAATATTGATGAGAACGCCCTTGGCACCCTTCATCGACACTTCATCGAGCAGCGGGTTCGAGATCGCGGCTTCCGCCGCTTCGATGGCGCGGTTCTCGCCGCTCGCCTCGCCGGTTCCCATCATGGCCTTGCCCATCTCGTTCATCACGGTGCGCACATCCGCGAAGTCGAGATTGATGAGGCCGGGCTTCATCATGAGATCGGTGATGCCGGCAACGCCCGAGTGAAGCACCTGGTCCGCCATGCCGAAGGCATCGGCAAAGGTCGTGTTTTCGTTGGCGACCCGGAAGAGGTTCTGGTTCGGGATGATGATGAGCGTGTCGACATACTGCTGAAGGTCGCGGATGCCCTCTTCGGCAAGCCGCATCCGGCGCGAGCCTTCGAACTGGAAGGGCTTCGTCACCACGCCAACCGTCAGGATGCCGTGCTCGCGCGCCGCCCGGGCGATGACGGGCGCCGCGCCCGTGCCCGTGCCGCCGCCCATGCCGGCGGTGATGAAGACCATGTGAGCGCCCTGAAGATGCTCAACGATCTCGTGAAGCGCCTCTTCGGCCGCCGCACAGCCTACTTCCGGCCGCGACCCGGCACCAAGCCCCTCGGTGATCGACGCGCCAAGCTGGATGCGCCGTTCCGCGGAGGACAGGGACAGCGCCTGCGCATCCGTATTCGCAACCACGAAATCAACGCCCTCGAGGCCCGCCTCGATCATGTTGTTGACGGCATTGCCACCGGCGCCGCCAACGCCGAAGACGGTGATACGGGGCTTGAGTTCCTGCGTCTGGGGAACCGTAAGTTTGATGCTCATGACTGCCTCCTGGGAGCGAATTTGGTTGCCGGGGTCGAAGTTGCCGCACGTCGTCGTCGAGGCGGCGGTTCTGCACCCCATATGCCGGGCGGCGCCGCAAGCCGCCCGAGTGCGCGTTCAATAAAGGCCGTTCCCGGTTTTGCGCGCTGCATCAGAAGTTCTCCTTCAGCCAGCGCCCGAACCTGCGGATATGTCCGCGCGATTGAGCGGCCTCGTCCTCATCGCCCGCTCCCGCCGTTTCAAGCGGCGAGATCTGCGAATAGGTGAGAAGACCGGCGCAAGTGGAGAAGGCGGGGCCGCCCGTGGCATCCGCAAGGCCCGTGACCCGGAGCGGATGTCCAACGCGGACCTGCTTGTCGAGCATGCGGGAGGCCAGTTCGCGCGCGCCATTGAGCTGCGCGGCACCGCCCGTCAGCACCACCCTTCTGCCTGCGAGCCGGCCATAGCCGCTCGCCTCCATCCTGTCCCTCACCAGTTCGAATGTCTCCTCCAGACGCGGCTGAATGATGCCAGTCAGCATCGACCTCGGAATGTGGTTAGCCGAATCAGCATCGCTTTCCCCCACCTGCGGCACGTCGATCATTTCT
>JAHBYK010000062.1 GCA_019635965.1 Parvibaculum sp.
GGTATTGTCGGGCGTGGCGAGCTCCGTGGTGAAAAGCGTGAGCGCCTTGACCGTGCCCGATACGCCGCCTGCCTCAACGAAGTGGCCCGCGCGGAACGGCCGGAAGATGAGGAGCATGACGCCGGCCGCCACATTGGAAAGCGTGCCCTGAAGGGCAAGGCCGACGGCAAGACCCGCCGCACCGAGAACCGCGATCAGGCTCGCCGTCTGCACACCGAACTTTGCCAGCACCGCCAGAACGGTGAACATGATGATGAGATAGCGGACCAGCGTGCCGAAAAAGCTCTTCAGCATGTCGTCGAAGGCCGGGATCCGGTCGAGGCCGCGCATCGTCCAGGCGCGGCAGCGACCGGCGAACCAGAGACCGAGAATGAGAATGAGGATGGCCGTGACGAGATTGAGCCCGCCTTCCATGATCTGCGGCAGGAGAACGTCGATCTGGTCGCGGAGTACGGGCGGCAACTGGTCGAGCATCGGGATGAGGTCCTTGCTTGTCGTGCGATTCCGGTCAGTGTCCCATGCGGAGCCGGGGATTTGAACCTTCGGAAATGGGCTATTTTCGGGCAAGCATGGGCTGATAGGCTCAGCCCATGACAGCGCCGCTCCCCGCCATGCCGCAAGCCGGTCTCCTGCCGCCCGTTCTCAGCCGATGGTTCGAAAGCCGCGGCTGGCACCCGCGCGCCCACCAGCTCGCCCTCGTGGAGCTTGCACAGGCCGGCAAGTCCGCGCTGCTCATCGCGCCGACGGGTGCAGGCAAGACGCTGGCCGGATTTCTGCCGAGCCTTGCCGAACTCTCGATGCGCGAAGGCAGACGAAAGCCCGCACTTCATACGCTCTACATCTCGCCGCTGAAGGCACTTGCCGTCGATGTGAAGCGCAATCTCGAAATGCCGGTTGAGGAAATGGGGCTTTCCATTTCCATCGAGACGCGCACCGGCGATACGCCGCAGAACCGCCGCCAGCGCCAGCGCCGCGAACCGCCGGACATATTGATGACGACGCCGGAGCAGCTTGCGCTTCTCCTGTCCTACCCGGATGCGGGTGACTTTTTCGGGTCGCTGTCCTGCGTGGTGCTGGACGAGCTTCATGCGCTCGCCAACTCAAAACGCGGCGATCTGCTGGCGCTTGGCCTTGCACGGCTGGCGAAGCTCGCGCCGGGCCTCCGCCGCACGGGCCTTTCGGCGACGGTCGCAGAGCCCGGCGCGCTGCGCCGTTATCTGATGCCGCAGCCGGAGGCGGGCGAGAGCCTGAGCGAGATCGTGGTCGCGCCGCCCGGCGCCACACCGGAGATTTCGGTGCTGACGCCCGTGAGCGATGGCGCCGAAGAAGTGCGCATCCCATGGTCCGGCCATTCGGCGCGCCATGCGCTGCCTGCGGTTTACGATGCGATCCGCGCGAACAGGACGGTGCTCGTCTTTGTGAATACACGCGCCCAGGCCGAAGTCGTCTTTCAGGAACTCTGGCGATTGAATGAGGACGCACTTCCGATCGCGCTTCACCACGGTTCTCTCTCGGCGGAAGCGAGGCGCAAGGTGGAAGCGGCAATGGCCGCCGGTACGCTCCGCGCCGTCGTCTGCACCTCGACGCTCGATCTCGGTATCGACTGGGGCGAGGTCGATCTCGTGGTGAATATGGGCGCACCGAAGGGGGCGAGCCGCCTGTTGCAACGCATCGGCCGCGCGAATCACCGGCTCGATGAGCCCTCGCGCGCGCTGCTCGTGCCTGCCAATCGCTTCGAGGTGCTGGAATGCGTGGCCGCCCGCGCCGCCGCGCTCGAAGGCGCGCAGGATGGCATGGTCTCGCGCGAGGGCGCGCTCGACGTGCTGGCCCAGCATGTGCTCGGATGTGCCTGTTCCGAACCTTTCGACCCGGATGATCTATATGCGGAAGTCCGTTCGGCCGCGCCCTATCGCGCATTGTCGCGCGAGGATTTCGGCAAGGTCGTCGATTTCGTCTCGACTGGCGGCTATGCGCTGAAAAACTATGACCGCTTCGCGCGGCTCCGCCCCAACGCGAAGGCGGATGGCGACATGCGGCTTCGCGCCGCTTCGCCTTCCGTCGTCCAGCAATACAGGATGAATGTCGGCACCATCGTCGAGGCGCCGATGCTGAAAGTGCGCATGGTGAAGCGCGGCGGCAGAAAGCCGCTCGGCGCGATGGGCGGGCGCTATCTCGGCGAGATCGAGGAATATTTCATCGATCAGTTGGCACCCGGCGACACCTTCCTCTTCGCGGGCCATGTGCTCCGCTTCGAGGGACTGGCCGAGACCGAGGCGCTCGTCACGAAGTCGAACAGCGCCGAACCGAAAGTGCCTTCCTATTATGGCGGCAAGTTTCCACTCTCGACCTATCTCGCCGCCCGCGTGCGCCGCATGTTCGCACATCGGGAAGAATGGACGGCCTTGCCAGCGCCGGTGCGCGAATGGCTGGAGATTCAGGCCTGGCGCTCGGTGCTGCCGGGCGAGAAGGATCTTCTCGTCGAATGTTTCCCGCGCAACGACCGCTTCTATCTCGTCTGCTATCCCTTTGAAGGCCGCCTCGCGCATCAGACGCTCGGCATGTTGCTGACGCGGCGGCTGGACCGGGCGGGAGCCCGGCCGATGGGCTTCATCGCGTCCGAATATGCGCTTGCCATCTGGTGCCTGCGCGATCCGGGCCTCATGCATGAACGCCATGAGCTACCTGTCGGTGAACTCTTTGCGGAGGACATGCTGGGCGACGATCTCGACGCATGGCTCGCGGAATCGAGCCTGCTGAAGCGCACCTTCCGCGACTGCGCCATCATTGCCGGGCTGATCGAGCGACGCTATCCGGGGCAGGAAAAGACCGGCCGCCAGGTCACTTTTTCTTCCGACCTCATTTATAACGTGCTGCGCGAACACGAGCCGGACCACATCCTGCTTCGCGCGACCTATAATGACGCCGCAACAGGCCTGCTCGACGTGGCGCGCGTAGCCGGCATGCTGAAGCGCATCAGGGGCAAAATCCGGTTGAAGCGTCTCGACCGCGTCTCCCCGCTTGCCGTCCCCGTCCTTCTCGATATCGGCAAGGTATCGGTTGGCGGCGAGGCGGACGAGGCGCTACTCTCCGAAGCGGCGGACGACCTCATCGCCGAAGCGACGCGGCTGGTTTGACAATGTTGAAAACAAGAAGCGAGACAGCTACGCCCGCACACCCCTCGCTCACCGTCTGCGGCGTCGCATTCGACCTCCTGCCCGAAGGCGCGGCATGGCTACGGCAAGAGCGGCTGCTTGTCGTCGCCGATCTTCATTTCGAGAAGGGATCGGCCTTTGCCGCGCGTGGCGTCGCGCTCCCGCCTTACGATACGCGGGCGACCATCGCCCGGCTTGAGACGCTGGTGGCGCGGCTCAAGCCGCAAACGCTGGTCGCGCTCGGCGACAGTTTCCATGACGGCGGGGCGGAAGCGCGGATGGATGCGGATGATGCGGCGCGCATCGCCCGTCTTTCGCGCGCGCTCGACTGGGTCTGGATCGCGGGCAATCACGATCCCGAACCGCCGCAGGGTTTCGGCGGCGCGGTGATGGCGGAGCTGCGCCTCGGCCCGCTCACCTTCCGCCACGAGCCGCGCCCGGCGCCGGCAGCCGGCGAGATTGCCGGCCATCTTCACCCTTGCGCGGCGGTGCGCGTGCGGGGGCGGCGTCTGCGCCGCCGCTGCTTTGCGAGCGACGGCACCCGCATGATCATGCCGGCCTTCGGCGCCTATGCGGGTGGGCTCAATGTGCTGGATGCGGCCTATGACGCATTGCTGCCCGGCCTTGATTTTCACGCCTGGATGATGGGCGGGCGCACGGTCGTGCCCGTCGCCGCGCACCGCCTCGAAGGCGATTGAGCATCAGCCGAAGGTTGCGAGGACGGGGAAGGTCTCGAGCAGGAAGATCGCGATCCGCTCGAACGTGCCTGTCAGCATCATGAGGCCGGTCGTGGCGAGCAGCAGCCCGGCCGCGATTTCCACCTTGCGCATATGCTTGCGGAAGGTCGCCGCAAAGCTGAGGAAGCCACGCACGGCAAAGGCCGCGGCAAGGAAGGGTATGCCGAGCCCCAGCGAATAGACGGTCAGCAGCGAAACGCCCGCCGAGAGGCTGTCCTGCGCGGCGGCAATCGTAAGGATCGTTGCGAGGATCGGCCCGATGCAGGGTGTCCAGCCGAAGGCGAAGGCAAGCCCGAGCAGATAGGGGCTCACGAACTGCATGACATGGCTGCGCTCGCCTTCGCCATTGCCCGCGAGATGAAAGCGCGTATCGCGGTTGAGAAGCGCGATGCGGAAAAGCCCCATGTAATGCAGGCCGAAGACGATGATGATGGCGCCTGCGATCTGGGTCAGGATCACCTTGTGTTGCAGGATAAGCGGATTGATGGCGGAGGCGCTCGCGCCAAGCGCGACGAAAACGGTTGTGAAGCCGAGCACGAAGCCGCCCGCGCCGAGCGCCACGCGCAAGGTCAGCCCTTCGGAGCCGAGCGGCTTGCCTTCCTCGTCCTCGCGCGTCAATTCTTCCAGCGAAGTGCCTGCAATGAAGCAGAGATAGGCCGGCACCAGCGGCAGCACGCAGGGCGAGAGAAAACTGATAAGACCGCCCAGCGCGGCCGCGACATATCCGACATCCATCACGACATTCCGTCTATCGCCGGTTCATTACCGCCGAAGCGAGCCAGCCGGCGAAGGCCGCGACAAGCACCGCGATCAGACCGTAAAGAAAAGGGTCTTCATGCGCGGCACGGTAGATTTCGCGCTCGACGCCTCTCTTGTCGATATAGAGGGGCGAGGAGATCGTGTCGACAATTTCCCCGTTCTGAAGCAGGTAGACCTTTGCGGTATATAGTCCCACCGGCACATTCGCCGGAATGTCCACCGTCGCGCGGAAAAGCGTCTGCCCGAGAAAGGTCACGCCGCCCGGCAGATTGATGTAAAGCCCGTTGCGCCGCTTGTTGCGGATCAGCGCCTTCCAGAAGGCGCTTTCCTGTTCCGGCTGGAGAATCTGCACGGCACCTTCTATGGACCGTGCCACCGGAACGCCGGGATTGATGTTCTCGATGCCGATCCTGAGCGCCTTGAGTGCTTCGGGCGCTGCGGTCACTTCGAGCGGTCTCGTGCTTGCGATGGCGTAATAGCCGGGCACCGCGGGATAGGTGACGGAGTCGTGATTGACCCAGAGCCCGGCCACACGCTCCTTCTTGCGAACCGTCAGCGGGCGCACCGGGCCCTGCACGACCACGATGATGTCGCGGTCGGCGGCGCGCGATCCGGGCGTACGGGCTTCCACGGCGCCGAAGAGCAGTATCTGCGTGCCGGTAAAATTGGAACGGATCGCAATCTGGTGTTCGGAAAGATCCGTGACGAGGACATCGGCGCGTGCTGTGCCTGCCAGCGCGATGGCCGCCACAACCGCCAATGCAGATGCGAAACGGATCATCGCGTCACCTGCGCCTCGACGACGGAGTAAAGATCGTTCGGCGTAACCACAAGGTCGTAGCCGAGCCTGAGGCCGATGAAGAGCAGGATCGCTGCGAGCAGCGCACGCAACTGTTCGGCCGGCAATTTTTCGGCCATGCGCACACCATATTGCGCACCGATGACGCCGCCGACGACGAGAAGGAAGCCGAGCACGATGTCGACCGCCTGGTTCTCGACGGAGTGGAGTATGCCCGTGACGGCGGCCACGAAGACGATCTGGAAGAACGACGTGCCGATCACGACATTGGTCGGCATCCGCAGCAGATAGATCATCGCGGGGATCAGGATGAAGCCGCCGCCCACACCCATGATTGCCGACAGGACGCCGACAAAATAACCGACGAGAATGGGCGGGATGACGCTGATATAGAGTTTCGAGCGGCGGAACCGCATCTTGAAGGGCAGGCCGTGAATCCAGCTGTGGTGTCCGCCGCGCCGCGCGGCCACCGCTCCGCCGCGCGCAGCCCGGATCGCCTTCACGCTTTCCACCATCATCATGGCGCCGATGACGGAGAGAAAGCCGACATAGACGACCGAAATGGCAAGGTCGATCTGGCCGATCACCGTCAGCAGCTTGAAGATGTAGATGCCGGTGAGCGAGCCAAAAATGCCGCCGGCGAGCAGGACACTCCCCATCTTGAAGTCGATCGAATTCCGGGAGAAGTGCGCAAGAGCACCTGTCACCGAGGAGGCGACGATCTGGGTCGCCTGCGTGCCGACAGCAACGGCGGGCGGGATGCCGAGAAAGATGAGGAGCGGCGTCATCAGGAAGCCGCCGCCGATGCCGAACATGCCCGAGAGGAATCCGACAGCCGCGCCCATGGCCAGAATGGTCAGGATGCTGACCGGCAACTCGGCGATCGGAAGATAGATCTGCATGTTGCGTGCGGCTCCGGCTGGCGGAGACCTTCAGCCAGAAAAGGCGCCTCGAGAGAGGAAAAGGTCGGGTTTTTGGGTAGCACGTCCCTGCGCCGATTCCCAGCAGAACCGGACGATACGCGGCGTCAGCTCAGGCGCGCCTCGAGCGAGGAAAGCGTCTCGCGCGTGACCGTTCCGGTCATCGAGAGTCCCTCGGTCATCTGGTATTCGAGAATGGCATCGCGCGTTCGCGGGCCCATCAGCCCGTCCGGCGATCCGGCATCGTAACCGAGCCGGTTCAGAAGCTCCTGCGCGCGGGCAATGTCGGTCCGGCTGACGGCGGCATCGCTGCTCGTCAGCGAAGATACGTCCCAGGTCTTCAGCGAGGAAAGGTCGCCATTGGCGACCGGCTCCGGCGCTTTCGCGCGCCATGTGCCGGAGGCAACCTTCGCACGGGCAAGGTCTTCGGCGCTAAGCTCTGTGGCAAGCGCATCGCGCTTTGCCGCCGCGCCCTGATCGCCGCCACGAGCGGCGATATCGAGCCACTTATAGGCCTCGACCTGATTTTTCGGGATGCCGAGGCCGCGCTCGTTCAGGATGGCGAGATTGTACTGACTGTCGCCAAGCCCATAATCGGCGGCCTGCGCGAACCAGCCTGCGGCCGTCTTGAAGTCCTGCGCCGTGCCGCGCCCCTCCGCATGGATTACGGCGAGATTGTGCATGGCCTTCACATTGCCGCCCTTGGCGGCCTTTTCATACCATTCGCGGGCAAGACGGTCGTCCTGCTTCACGCCACGGCCCTTTTCATACTGCGCGGCAAGCCGGTATTGCGCGGCGGCAAGGCCCTGATTGGCCGAACGCTCGAACCATTTTGCGGCTTCGGCCATATCCTGCGCGACACCATTGCCATTGGCATAGCGTTCGCCGACTTCATACTGCGCGGCCGCATCGCCGCGATTGGCGGCATCCATCAGCGTCACCTTGACCGGCGCAACCTCGACCGGCGTCGAAGGTGCCGGTGTCAGCGGCGCCGCAGGCGTCAGCGAGGCGGTGCCGGCAGGCGTTGCCGTCGGCGCCGAGGGCGCGGGAACAAGCGCTTCGTTCTGCGGAGCCGGTGTTTCGGCCGGTGAGGTGGATGCCGGCGCACTTGCTTCGCCCGCCGCGGCGTTGCTGCCGCCGGCATCCTCCGGACTGGCCTCCGGAACGGTTTGTGTCTTCGGCGTATCGAGCACGACCGGGCGCTCGCCAGCGGGTTCGACGCGCTCAACGGCCGGTGATACCGGCACGGAACCGCCTTGCTGCATCACATAGACGCCGGCAAGGACGGCCAGCACCACGAAACTTGCGGCGAGACCGAGAACGAGCTTGCGGCGGCGGCCTTCGCCATTGTCCTGCGCCGAATAGCGGGCAGGCGAGGTGTTGAAGCCTGAGGCGGACCCATAATGCGGTTCCGGCCGGGCATGGCTGCCGCCCTGGGCAGCGGCTTGCGCGGCGCGGCGCGCGGCGGCAAGAAAATCATTCGCGGCGCGCTCGCCTGCATTCTGGACCGGCTCTTCCGGTTCGGGCGGAATGATGCCGTCGTCGAACTCCTCACGAAGTTCCGCGCCATCGTCAAAAATGTCGTCCGCCGGTTCCGCGAAAGGCGGCGGCGGAACGTCCTCGATCCGCGCGCCTCGCCGGTCGCCAGCGAATGGGGGCGCCTCGAAGCGCGCCGGTTCATTCGCTTCGGCGCGTGTCGAGCGCATTTCGCTGCGATAGGGCAGGTCCCAGTCGCCGGGGCCGAAGGCAGGGCCGAGATTGCCGCCGATCGCGGGCGACATCATCGGCGGGGCATCGAAGCCGGGCAGACCGAAACCGGCGCCCGGCGGCGGAAAGCCCGGTACGCCAGCGGCATTGATCTGCGGCGAGAGAGAGGCTTGCGCCTTGGCCGCCCTTGCTTCCTTTTCGAGCGAGTTGAGACGGCTCGTCATGCGCTCGATCATTGCCTGAAGCGATGTCAGCGCCTCGCGCTCGCGGCCCTCGGTCGCTGTGAGATTTTCACCGATGCCGGCAATGGCGCGCTCGACGGTCTGCGCCGCCTCCATCGTCAGGCGCTCATTGTGTTCGAGGCGCTGCGCCATTTGTTCGAAGCGCGTGGCCAGCGCCTCCGGCACTTCGGTGCGATGCGCGCGGTCGAGTTCTTCGAGCTTGCGGGCGATATTCGTCACCGAGCTTTCGACCGTTTTCACGGTCTGATCGGTGCGGCTTTCAGTGCGTTCGAGACGTTCGGCGATCTTGTCGAGATTGAGCTGGAGCTTCTCGATGGCGGCGCGCTGGCTTTCGGCCTGCGACCTTTCCTCAATCGCCTTGATCGCTGCTTCCACGGCCTGCGGGCCGATACCCGTCACGCCCTGTTCCATCTTTTCGAGGCGTGTTGCGAGCTGCAGCAGGGTCGTTTCGAGAACCTGCTCGCGGCGCTTGGCTTCCTCGCGCGCGGCTTCCTGTTCGGCGCTCTCCACGCGATGAGCGAGCGAGGCAAGCGACTGACGAATTTCGGCAAGCGTGCTGTCGGTGCGCTGCTCGGCGGTTTCGAGATGGTCCACCACCGCGCTCACCGCCTTCTCGAGCGTCTGGATCGTGCGCTGGTCTTCCGGGCGCAATCCGCCGCGGCCGCGTTCGGCGCGTTCCATCCGCTCGCCCAGCATCTGGAGCTTGCGCTCCAGCGGATCGAGCGCCCGCGCTTCCGGAAATCTATCCCCCATCTCGTGCTCCGACTGATCGAGGCGCTGGGCAAGCTGGCCCACCGTTGCTTCGAGCTTGCGCGTCATTTCCGCGGTGCGCCGTTCGCTGCTGTCGACGCGCTGCACCAGTTCCCGGACCGCTTCGCCGAGCGGGCCGAGGTCGATCGCCGGTTTGGGTTGCGGTGCCTGGGGTGCCGCCTGCTGAGGCTCCGAATATCTGCTCTGCATGGCAGATGGCTCCTGTCGGCCTACTTCGTCGGTGCCGGTGTCCATGATGACCTGGTTCAACCAGGCGCCAAGCGTCACGCCTGCCCGCCGGGCAGCCTGCTTGGCCGCTTCGCGCGCCTCGGGCTCAATGCCCTTGACGCTCCATGGAACCCCCGATCGCATCCGAATCACTATGCCCGTTTACCCGTTGGGCCAGTATAAACCGCGCTATCTGGTATTTCTCAACGCTGACTGGCCCTAAATCTTGCTGCGATACGTTGGGTCGCCGCCGGCGCACAAACATGCGGCGGGACGTGCTGTTTCAGCACACCAATAAAACGGCAAGGTCGGTAAATACCGGGTTAACCGGACAGGCTCCGGCCCCGATTTGCGGGCCGCACCAAACGATCTTTCGTATAGCGGCGCTAGCCGAGCGGATGCCGGTGTCTGAGACCGAGCATGGCGGCATCCGACCAGCGCGACCATTGCCGGGCCTTGGCGAGATAGGCGTCATGCGAGGCCGCCACCCGGCCCGCAAGCTCGCTTGAAGCCGCAAGTTCCGCCAGCACCTCGCCCGAGACGCGGGCAAGCGCGGCTGCCACGGGCTCCGGCCATTCGCGCAGTTCCGGGCCGCCTTCCGCCGTCAGCCGGGCAAAGGCCTCGATATTGTGGAAGGTGAAGTCGGCCAGCGCCTCGGCGGCGCTTGCCATCGCCGCGCCGCGCACGATGTCCTGCAGGTCGGCCGGAAGGGCATTGAATTTCTCTTTGTTTACAAGGAGTTCGAGCGCCGGCCCTGCTTCGTGGAAAGCGGGGAGATAGTAGTATTTCGCCACCCGGTCGAGGCCGAAGGCCATGTCGTTCCAGGGGCCGACCCATTCGGCGGCGTCGATCGTGCGGTTCTGCATGGAGCTGAAGATTTCGCCAGGCGGCGTCAGCACAACGCTCACGCCCAGACGGCGCATCACCTCGCCGCCAAGCCCCGCGATGCGGAAGCGGAGCCCCTTCAGATCGTCGAGCGCCTTGATCTCGCGGTTGAACCAGCCGCCTGCCTGCACCCCGCTCGACCCGGCATAGAAGGGCTGGACGCCGAAGGGGGCATAGGCCTCCTCCCAGAGCGCCTGCCCGCCGCCGAATTGCAGCCAGCCCGCCATTTCCGGCGCCATCAGCCCGAAGGGTACGCCGGTGAAATAATGGAAGACCGGGTTCTTGCCCTGCCAATAGTAGGGCGAGCCATGGCCCATCTCGCAGACCATGCCCTGCGACACCGCATCGAACACCTCGAAGGGCGGCACGAGTTCGCCCGCGCCATAAAGCTTCACGGTGAGCCGACCGCCCGACATCGCGCCGATCCGGTCGGCAAGGCGCTGCGCATTCACGCCAACGCCGGGCGCGCCTTTTGGCCAGGCCGTCGCCATGCGCCATTCGATGCGGTCATCGGCGCGCGCCGACGTGACAAGCGCGGGCATGGCGATCGCGCCTGCCGCTACGCCGAGAAATTCCCTGCGCTTCATGATTGCTGTGCCCCCGGAGATTCGATTGCGCGAGCATGTCACCGCCGGGCCCGCGCCTGCAACGGCTTTTCCGGTTGCGAAGGTCAGGGCCCCGAAAAGACCTGCACGGCAATGATCTTCTGGCCGCTGCGCACAATGCCGATGCCGCTCCTTGTCAGGTCGGGCGATTGCATGTTGCGCCGGTGCGGCGGGCTTGCCGCCCATTTCTCGACCAGCGTCTTGGCCAGTTGCGCATCGCTCATGGCGGCATAGCTTTGGCCTTCCACCACCTGGATGTTCTCCGCGACGCTGCCCTTGAAATCGGGCGAGACGGCGAGCACCCGTTCGCGCGGGCCTTGCCCGTCCGGGTTGTGATGGCCGTAGAAATTGCGAAGCTGCATGTCGGCCGCGTGAACGCTGGCCGCGCGCTGAAGCGTTGCATCGTTTGTGAGCGCTGCCGCGCCCCGCGCCGCGCGCGATGCATTGACCGCCTTCAATACTTCCGCCGCAAGCGGGCTTTCGGCGGCCGGTGCCGCGGCCGCCGCCTGCGGCAGGCTCCGCGTATTCACCTCGCGCGGCTTGTCCGCCGAAGGGCCGGCCGCGCAGGCGGCAAGGAGCCCGGCGGCGAGAGCGAGCAGGGCAGGGACGGCAAGGCGCTTCATCTTCTTCCTCTCCCGGATGTCACGAGGCGTCACTAGAGCACCCGGCAAGGCGGCGGGCAAAAATTTTCGAGTCCAGCTTGACGCTTACGTCAACGTCAAATAGAGTCCGGTCCACTTTCAGAAAATCGGCTGAAAACAGCCAAAAAATACGAGCTTGAAACGCCATCGGTCCGGTCCGCGCGGCTTGCCGCCGCCAGACCGGCAGTCAGGGAGAGAGTTCATGGAACAGCAGCTTCACGCCGAGGCAACGAGCGCCCCGAAGCGCAACGGCGCGGCGCATTGCGAAATGCCGGGCGTCACCTACTCGATCACGGAGCTGGCCGAAGAGTTCGGCCTCACCACCCGCGCCATCCGCTTCTATGAGGACAAGGGCCTCCTGAAGCCCGAGCGCAAGGGCCAGACCCGCATCTATCATCCGCGCGACCGCGCCCGCCTGACGCTGATCGTTCGCGGCAAAAATGTCGGTCTCGCGCTTTCCGAGATCAAGGAAATCCTCAGCCTCTATGACTTGCGCGACGGCTGCGAAACGCAGAACCGCGTTGCTGTGGACAAGTTCCGCAAGCGTATTGCCCAGCTTCACGAGCAACGCAGCGAAATCGACCTGCAGATCCGCACGCTCGAGGAAAGCTGTGCCCGCCTCGAGGCCCAGATCGAGCGGCAGGTGAAGGAGGCGCGCAATTCCGGTGCTCCCTCCGCCGCTGTAGCGAAACCGGCAAAGACGAAAAAGCCCGAAAAGGCTATCGTCTGAGGGAAAGGTGCCCCTCTGAGCCAGAGGGGCGCTCCCTACCTGCCGGAGGAACCCCATGCCGAGCTACAAGGCGCCGCTGCGCGAATACCGTTTTCTGCTGAACGAGTTGCTGGACTTCTCGCAATACTCGGACCTGCCGGGCTTTGCGGATGCGCCTGCCGACCTCGTTGATGCCATTCTCGAAGAAGCGGCCAAGCTCGCGGAAGAAGTATTGCAGCCGCTGAACCAGATCGGCGACCGGGAGGGCTGCAAGCTCGAAAACGGCGTGGTGACGACCCCCACCGGCTTCAAGGACGCTTATCGGCTGCTCGTCGAAGGCGGCTGGCCGGCGCTCGTCGCCGACACGCAATATGGCGGTCAGGGCCTTCCCAATGCGCTCGGCGTCATCTTCAACGAGATGGTGTCGTCGGCGAACATGGCCTTCGGCATGTATCCGGGGCTGAGCCACGGCGCCTATTCTGCGCTCTCGCAGCACGGCACCGACGAGCAGAAGAAGAAATATCTGCCCAAGCTCGTGACCGGCGAATGGACCGGCACGATGAACCTGACGGAGCCGCATTGCGGCACCGATCTCGGCCTTCTGCGCACCAAGGCGGTGCCGGTGGGCGATGGATCCTACAAGATCAGTGGGCAGAAGATTTTCATTTCCGCCGGTGAACACGACCTCGCCGAGAACATCATTCATCTCGTGCTGGCGCGCATCGAAGGTGCGCCGCAGGGCGTGAAGGGGATTTCGCTTTTCCTCGTCCCGAAATTCCTGGTCAAGGACGATGGTTCGCTTGGGGCCCGCAACGGCGTTTCCTGCGGCGCGCTCGAAGAGAAGATGGGTATTCACGGCAATGCGACCTGCGTGCTGAATTACGACGAGGCCATCGGCTGGCTCGTCGGCGAGGAGCACAAGGGGCTGCGCGCCATGTTCACCATGATGAACGAGGCGCGTCTCGGCGTCGGCCTTCAGGGCCTGTCGCAGTCCGAAGTGGCCTATCAGAATGCGCTTGCCTATGCGCAGGAGCGCCTGCAAGGCCGCTCGCTCACCGGCCCGAAGGCGGAAGACAAGCCCGCCGATCCGCTGATCGTCCATCCCGACGTGCGCCGTATGCTGCTCGACATCAAGTCCTTCAACGAGGGCGCACGCGCGCTTCTCGTCTGGACGGCATTGCATGGCGATCTTTCGCATCGCTCGAATGATGAAAAGACCCGCGAATTCGGCGACGACATGATGGCGCTGCTGACGCCGGTGCTGAAGGGCTATTTTACCGATCGCGGCTTCATGAACGCGGTCGATGCGCAGCAGATATTCGGCGGCCATGGCTACATCGCCGAATGGGGCATGGAACAGTTCGTGCGCGATGCGCGCATCGCCATGATCTATGAAGGCGCAAACGGCGTGCAGGCGCTCGATCTCGTCGGCCGCAAGCTCGCCCAGAATGGCGGCCGCGGCGTTTTTGCCTTCTTCAAGACGATCGACGATTTTGCGGCGGCGAATGAAAACGACGAGAAGATGAAGCCCTTCATCGAACCGCTGAAGCGCGCCCGCAAGGATCTCGAGGCCGGGACCATGTGGTTCATGGAGAACGCTCTCCAGAACCCGGATCATGCCGGCGCGGGCTCGACGCCCTATATGCATCTTTTCGGCGTCACCGGACTTGCCTTCATGTGGGCGAAGATGGCGAAAGCCGCGAATGACCGCCTTGCCTCAGCCAATGGCGCGGACAAGGCCTGGTACGAAACGAAAATAAAAACCGGCCGCTACTACATGGAACATGTGGTGCCCGAAACGGCGACGCATCTTGCGCGCATCCGTCACGGCGCCGCACCGGTCATGGCAATGGCGGCGGAAGAATTCTGATTCCAAAGTCTTCAGGGAGTGCGAAGAATGAACGCCGAATACAAGTCGCCTTGGCTCAACGAAGAGCTGCAGATCCTTCAGGGTGCTGTCCGCAAGTTCTACGAAAAGGAATTCCAGCCCCATGTGGAACGCTGGGAAGAGCAGGGCCATGTCGACCGCGACGCCTGGCTGAAGGCGGGCGAGGCGGGCATACTCTGCGCTTCCATCAAGGAAGAATACGGCGGCGGCGGCGGCAATTTCGGCCATGAAATGGTGATTGCCGAAGAGCAGGGCCGTGCCGGCATTTCCGGTTTCGGCAACTCGGTCCATTCGGGCATCGTCGCGCATTACATCCAGGCCTATGGCACCGAAGAACAGAAGATGAAATGGCTGCCCAAGATGGCATCCGGCGAAATCGTCGGCGCCATCGCCATGACGGAGCCGGGCACCGGCTCCGACCTTCAGGGCGTCAAGACGACTGCGAGGAAGGAAGGCAACCAGTATGTGGTGAACGGCCAGAAGACCTTCATCACCAATGGCCAGCAGGCGAACCTCATCTGCGTCGTCGCCAAGACCGATCCGGCCGGCGGCGCCAAGGGCACC
>JAHBYK010000063.1 GCA_019635965.1 Parvibaculum sp.
TTCGATCAGCGCGACGCCCTGCTTGTTGAGGTCGCCTTCGAGACCAAGCGCATAAGCCACCTTGCGGCCGTGAAAGCTGCTGATGCCCGACGCCGGATCGACGGAGAAGCTGAGGATCTTCTCGGGCGTCTTCGCGGCCACTTCCTCGATATCCATGCCGCCTTCCGTGGAGGCGATGAAGGAAATGCGTGAGGTAGCGCGATCGACGAGAACCGAGAGATAGAGCTCGCGCTCGATCGAGGAGCCTTCCTCGATATAGAGGCGATGCACTTCCTTGCCCTCCGGGCCCGTCTGATGCGTGACGAGCGTCGAACCGAGAAGGCGCTTTGCCTCCTTTTCGACATCGGCGACCGACTTCACGACCTTGACGCCGCCAGCCTTGCCGCGGCCGCCCGCATGAATCTGCGCCTTGACGACCCAGACCGGGCCGCCGAGTTCATTGGCTTTCTGCACGGCCTCTTCGGGCGTGAACGCCGCATGTCCGCGGGGCACCGCCACACCGTACTTCGCAAGCACGGCCTTGGCCTGGTATTCGTGAATATTCATGAAAAACCGTCCGGCTGGAGAGCGGCGCGGAGACCCGCGACGCCAGAGGAAAATTCGTCCGATAGCCCCGATAGCTAAGTCGGTTGGCTGCGAGTTATACCACCCGAGCGAGCGGGCGCAACCGGCAGATGGGAACGAAAAGCCCTTGGAAACCGGAACTTTCGCTTACAGAAAACTCAGTTGTGCAAGGCCCCTGACGGTGACGCTGCGTCACCGCAGATCGA
Organism: Parvibaculum sp.; assembly: GCA_019635965.1. Lineage (GTDB taxonomy): Bacteria > Pseudomonadota > Alphaproteobacteria > Parvibaculales > Parvibaculaceae > Parvibaculum. The sequence continues at coordinate 771 of JAHBYK010000063.1, forward strand.
TCGTCTCGATCTTCTCTGAGCCTGCCGGCAGACGGAGGTAGAGCCCGTCATAGCCGATCATCATGCCACGCTTGCGGACATCCGAAACGCCGCGCAGAAAGACCCGCTCGGCAAGCGCATTCGGCAGCCGCGGCACGATATGGGTATAGACGAGGAGCTTTGCGCCGGCCTCGTTCGCGGTGGCCGCCGCCTCGACCGGCGTCGCATGATAGTTCTGAATGTCGTACATGACCTTGGAACGGCGGTCGCCACGGGCGGCGAGCCCCTCTCCCAGAAGATCGACCATATGCGCGGCCAGCGCCTCATGGATCATCACATCCGCGCCCTCGCCGAACACCGCAAGATTGTGATCCTGCTTCGTGTCGCCGCTGAACACGACGGAGCGGCCCTTGTAGTCGATCCTGAAGCCATAGGCGGGCTCCACCGGCTCATGGCTGACGCGGAATGCCGTGATCTTCACGCCCGCCTCATCGAAGAAGACGACGCCCGTTTCGCGGTCCGGCACATCGACCTTGATGGGCCTGTAATTGGCGCCGTCAGCCGCGAAAAAATCCGGCCCGTGATGGGCGATGCGGTAACCATCGTCGAGCGAATAGGCGAGATCGAAGCCCGCCGCCACCGTTTCAACGCCGGGCGGGCCATAAAGCGCCAAGGGCTCGCGCCGGCCGGACGCCCAGCTGTTCAGCGCGATGTCAGGCAAGCCGCTGATGTGGTCGGAATGGAAATGGGTGAGAAGAACGCCGGAGAGGTTGCCGACGGGCAGCCCGAAGGCAGCAAGCCTGTCCCAGCCGCCAAGCCCCGCATCCACCACGAAGACATGCTCGCCCGCATAGACGATGGCGCAGGACTGGGCACGGTCGGGATCGGGCATGGGCGAGCCCGTGCCGCAGAGAACGACATGAAGCGCCTCCGGGTCCAGCACCGCCTCGTTGAACGTCATATTGGCCGCCACGACCCGCCGCAGCATGGCGTCCTGCACCGAGGGCGAAAACCAGATCGCGGCAAAGCCCGCGGCGAATAGAACGAGCACCGCCGCCACCGCTGCCGACACCAGACCCTTCATGGCCATCCTGCCTTCCCTTCCGCCCCGTCCTAATGCTGAACATTAAAGTAAGCGCGGTGGCGCCGGCAATCAAGGCCTATTGACACTCGTGATGCCAATAAAAAGGGCGGACCCGAGGTCCGCCCTTTCCTGCCGGCGGCGAAGCCGGATCACTTCTTCTTTGCAGGCGCCTTGGCCTTGGAAGCCGCACCCTTGGCGACCGACGGGTCGATCTTCTTGCAGGCATCCACAAGGCCCTGCACCGCATTGACCGAGTTCTGGAACTGCTTCTTCTCGGCCGCATTGAGGTCGATCTCGACCACGCGCTCGACGCCGCCCGCACCGATCACGACCGGCACACCGACATACATGTCCTTCACGCCGTACTGACCGTTGAGATAGGCGGCGCAGGGCAGAACGCGCTTCTGATCCTTCAGATAGGCCTCGGCCATCTGGATGCCGGAAGCGGCAGGTGCATAGAAGGCGGAGCCCGTCTTCAGCAGGCCGACGATTTCCGCACCGCCATCGCGCGTACGCTGAATGATCTTGTCGAGCTTCTCTTTCGTGGTCCAGCCCATCTTCACGAGATCGGGAAGCGGAATGCCGGAAACGGTGGAGTAGCGCGCCAGCGGCACCATCGTGTCGCCGTGACCGCCAAGCACGAAAGCCGTCACGTCTTCAACGGAGACGTTGAACTCTTCGGCAAGGAAATAACGGAAGCGCGCGCTGTCGAGAACGCCCGCCATGCCGACAACCTTGTGATGCGGCAGGCCCGAGAACTGGCGCAGCGCCCAGACCATCGCATCGAGCGGATTGGTGATGCAGACGACGAAAGCGTTGGGCGCATATTTCGCAATGCCTTCGCCCACCTGCTTCATGACCTTGAGGTTGATGCCGAGCAGATCGTCGCGGCTCATGCCGGGCTTGCGCGGCACACCCGCGGTCACGATCACGACATCGGCACCCTTGATGCCCTTGTAGTCGTTCGCGCCCGTGAGGCCCACATTGTAACCCTCGACCGGCGAGGTCTGCGCGAGGTCGAGCGCCTTGCCCTGCGGCAGGCCTTCCGCGATATCGAAGATGACGACATCGCCGAGCTCCTTGAGCCCCGCGAGGAGAGCCAGCGTACCGCCGATCTGGCCGCCGCCGATAAGTGCGATTTTCTTGCGCGCCATGGTGTTTGAAGCCTCCGAAATGCCTGCGCCGTGGTTAATCCGGCTGCCTAGTAGCGTGAATCCGCGCCCGCCGCAACGGAGAGCCCGCTTTAAGCCGAACTTAATGGTTTACTGATATTAACCACGAATTGCGTCTCACGTTGACACGGGCAGCCGGTGAGCCCCATGATTTTTCGCAGAGTAACAGGGCCGTTCAGCCATATCGCAGCGGGGGCGCGAGGCGGAACCGGCCTGTACCGGGGGCATAGCATGACGACCATCCTGGCCTGTTGCCGCGCCTTGGCGCGGAAAGCGCGGAAATCCATGCTGCTTCTGGCCGCAGGCGCGGGGCTGCTTGCCCTGCCGGGCTGCGCCGCACCGGCTATCGGCGCCCTGACGGTCGCCGAAGTCCTGACCATTGCCGGCATTTCCTCGACCATCATGACCGGCCGCGACCTTGGCGAACATGCGCTCTCGGTCCTCACCGGCAAGGACTGCCGCTTCCTCGAGGCGGCGCTCCGCGAGGGCCGCTCCTTCTGTGAGGATCGCGGATCGGAAGCGACCAAGGACGATTTCGGCGGCATCATCGCCCTGTTCGAACGGGAAGACGGAACCAAGGCCGAAACGGCCGTCGCCGCTGCCGATCTCAATCCGATGGTTCTCGGCTTCGCGCCGGTGGACCGCCATGCGGCGCATGAGTTCTCGCTCGAAATCGCCCGCAACGAAGCGCGCAACGGATCGAACAAGGCGATCAGTTTCGGCATGATGTCGGCGACATTCGGCCAGTCCTGGGCCTATGACCTCGACATGAAGCCCGATACGGGCACTGGACAGCAAGTGGCGGCAGCCGCGCCGAAGCAGGCGCCGGCGACGAGCCTCGGCCTGCGCCCGGCGCATTCGCCCTATATGGGTCTTTGAGACTTCAATCCGCGCTTCTCAGTGCGATGTAGTCCGCACTCTGCATTTCCATCAGCCGCGACACCGTGCGCTCGAACTCGAAGGCACCATCGCCCTGCCTGTAGAGCGATGAGGGCGGCGCTTCCGCCGAAAGAATGAGCTTCGTCTTCGCCTCGTAAAGCGCGTCGATCAATGTCACAAAGCGTTTAGCCTCGTTGCGCTTCTCCGCGCCCATCACGGGCACGTCGCGGATGATGACCGTGTGGAAGCTCTGTGCGATTTTCAGATAGTCCGCTGCACCGAGCGGCCGCGCACAGAGATCCGAAAAGGAAAACCGCGCCACGCCATGCATCGCTTCAGGCACCTCGACCGCGCGGCCCTTGAGCGAAAGTGTCATCGGCTCGCCATGCGCGGCATCGGTGAGTTTCTCGAACGCATCGTCAAGCGCCGCATCCGCCGCCTCACCCAGCGGCGTGTAATAGACGGGAAGCCCGCGAATACGGTCGAGCCGGTAGTCGGTCGCGCTGTCGAGATGCAGCACATCCATCTTCGTCTTCACGAGATCGATGAAGGGCAGGAAGCGGTGCCGGTTGAGCCCGCCCTCGTAGAGCCCGTCCGGCGCGCGGTTCGATGTCGCGACGACGACCACACCAAGCTCGAAAAGCTGCGCGAAGAGCCGCCCGAGGATCGAGGCGTCGGCAATGTCATGCACCTGGAATTCATCGAAGCAGAGAAGCGAGGCATCGCGCGCGACCATTTCGGCAACCGGCGGGATCGGATCGGAGCCCTTCACGATCCCCGCCTTTTCCTTCTGCCGCCAATCGAAAATGCGCTCATGCACCTCCTGCATGAAGGCATGGAAATGCACACGGCGCTTTGGCGCGATCGGGGCCGTCTCGAAAAAGAGGTCCATCAGCATGGACTTGCCGCGTCCCACCCCGCCCCAGATATAGAGCCCTTCCGGTGGCGTGACCTTCTTGCCGAAACCGAAACGCGCAAATGGTCCGGCTTTCTGGCCCGGCCGCCACTCCGCCAGCTCATCGGCGAGACGCTGCAACCGCGCAGCCACAATCGCCTGCGCCGCGTCCTCGGCGATCTCGCCGCGGGCGATTTTCTCACGATAGGCTGAGAGCGTTCCGGAGGTCATGCGGGTTCAGGAAAACCGGTCGGGAAGCGGAGAGGACCGCACCCACATAGCGCGAAACGCCCGGCCTTTCATCCCGAAACTTCTCAGGCCGACATCGCCCGCCATTGCTCGAAATAGGGCGCGATCGCCAGCGCCTTGTCTTCCTCGGAAAGCTGGATGCCGAAATAGGTGCCAAGAACCTCGGCGATCTCATCGACGCTTTCGAGCTTTCGTGCCTCGGCCTTGCCGTCGAGGCCGCGAATCTTGAAGTCGCAGTTGAGGAGCGAGAGCCACTTGCCTTCCTGCGGCAGGCCGGCGATCAGCACCTGCACGAAGATCGAGGAAGGATGCGTCGAGGTGTACCAGTTCGCCACCTCATAGTCGGTCTCACGATGCGGCTCCAGCGTGAAGCGGTAGATCGGCGTCCACTCACCGGCGATCTTCGCCTGCAGCTCGAAACCGTCCTCATGGGTCAGAAGCCGGCGCGGCTCATGCGGCGTTTGCTGCTCGATGCCGGTTTCGAAACGGATCGGCCCCGTCATGGTAAGACCGCCGAAGCCGACATCGGCAATGTAGGAGCCTTCGGGCAGATCGACCCGGATCAGCATGTGAAGACGCGCGGTGTCGGCCTCCTCCGGCGCCATCCAGCGCACCCGGCCGATCAGCGTCGTGAACTCGAAGCCGAGCGCGCGAAGCGCCGCCGCAAAAAGCGCATTGACCTCGAAGCAATAGCCGCCGCGCCTGTCGGCAACCAGTTTCTTCTGCAATGAGGCGAGATCGAGATTGATCGGCCGCTTCGCCAGCACATCGAGATTCTCGAAGGGGATCGTCAGCGCATGAGCGTGGTGAATGGCCTTCAGCGTCTCGAGCGTGGGTGTCCGCGGGCCGTCATAGCCGATACGGGCAAAATAGGCGTCGAGATCGATTGTCGTGTCATCGCTCATGGCAGGCTCCATCGGGAAGGGTCCGCTCCATATGGAAATGGCGCCTCCATAATGGAAGCGCCATTCTTGCAACAGATACCTGATCAAATATCAGTGAGGAAATTCATTTCATTGTCGGAATGACAAAGGAGGAGCCCTCCGCCAGCCCGCTCGGCCAGCGCGACGTGACGGTCTTGATCCGTGTCCAGAATTTCACGCCTTCCGGCCCGTGCTGGTTGGTGTCGCCGAAGGCGGAACGCTTCCAGCCGCCGAAGGTGTGATAGGCGAGCGGCACGGGGATCGGCACATTGATACCGACCATGCCGACCTGAACGCGCGAGGCGAAGCTGCGCGCCGCATCGCCATTCCGCGTGAAGATCGCAACGCCATTACCATATTGATGCTTCGTCGGCAGCGACACGGCCTCGTCGAAATCCTTCGCACGGACAATTTGCAGAACAGGGCCGAAGATTTCCTGCTTGTAGCTTTCCATGTCGGGCGTCACGCGGTCGAACAGCGATCCGCCGAGAAAGAACCCGCCTTCATAGCCCTGCAGCTTGAAACCGCGGCCATCGACGAGAAGCTCCGCCCCTTCCTTTACGCCCATGTCGATATAGGACTTCACCTTTTCGAGATGCGCCTTGGTGACAAGCGGACCGTAATCGCTGTCGGCAGCCGTCGAAATGCCGACCTTCAGCGCCTGCACGCGCGGCACAAGTTTTTCGACGAGACGATTTGCCGTTTCCTCGCCCACCGGCACGGCAACCGAGATTGCCATGCAGCGTTCGCCCGCCGAACCATAGCCCGCGCCGATGAGATCGTTCACGACCTGGTCCATATCCGCATCGGGCATGATGATCGCGTGGTTCTTCGCGCCGCCCATCGCCTGCACGCGCTTTCCGTTCGCAGCGCCCGTCGCATAGACATATTGCGCGATGTCGGAGGAGCCGACGAAGCTCACTGCCTGGATCGTCGGATCGGTGAGGATCGCATCGACCGCTTCTTTGTCGCCATTGACGACATTGAGAACACCGGCAGGCGCGCCCGCCTCCATGAAGAGCTCGGCGAGGCGGAGCGGCACGGAAGGATCCTTCTCCGACGGCTTCACGATGAAAGTATTGCCGCAGGCAACCGAAACGCCGAACATCCACATCGGGATCATGGCCGGGAAATTGAACGGCGTGATACCGGCGCAGACGCCGAGCGGCTGACGCATCGAATACATGTCGATGCCGGGGCCGGCGCCTTCCGTGAACTCGCCCTTCATGAGATGCGGGATGCCGCAGGCGAATTCGATCACTTCGAGGCCGCGCTGGATGTCGCCCTTCGAATCCGCAATCACCTTGCCGTGCTCGGCGGAAAGCATATGGGCAAGCTCGTCCATATTGGCTTCAAGAAGCCGCTTGAACTCGAACATGACACGGGCGCGGCGCTGCGGATTGGTCGCCGCCCAGTCGGGAAAGGCCTTCGCCGCCACTTCCACCGCAGCGCGAAGCTCGGCCGCCGTGGCGAGCGGCGTGCGCGCCGTCACCTCGCCCGTGTTCGGGTTCGTCACATCGAGAAAACGGCCGCTCTTGCCGGGCACATGGGCGCCACCGATGAAATGCGTGAGATCCTTTGCCATAGCCCTTGCCCGCGAGAGGCTTGCGCCGCCGCGTCTCCCTTTGTGTGATCAAGCCGTGCCTGTTTAGCCCGCCGCCGCCGCGAACGGCAAGGGCCGTGCCCTGCGCATACCGGTCCGGCGCGTGTTCCGGCTCCGTTCCAGCCGTGCCCTGACGTCAACAATGCGAAAAGATTTGCGGGAATGGTCCATTCGCTGTGGCATTTTCTGCCAAATCATCCCTAACATTGCGGCCGGGCGCCTGATAATCCGTGGGAGAACATCAAGCGGGGGGCCTGATCGGCTGCGGGGGATCTTGCGGCCGTGGTGAAACACTGGGCGAAACGACGCCAAGAGGAACAGACCATGTCCAACTTCATGAAGACCGCCATCGCCATCATCGTCATCGCCGTGGTGGCGGTGATTGCCTGGCAGCAGTTCGGCGGCAGCGACACGACCGTGGGCGACGCCGTTGACCAGGCCGGCGAAGCCGCAACCGATGCGGTGGACGCGGCAGAAGAAGCCGTGAGCGGCGCCGTGGAAGCGACCGAGGAAGCGGCTCAGGATACGGCCGACAGCGTGGAAGAAGCCGTCGAGGGCACGGGAGAAGCGACCGAAGAAGCTGCTCCGGAAGCCGAGCCCAAGACCGAAGGCGAATAATTCGCTCTGCCGGTCCGGCAACGGACCGTGCAAGATTGGCCCGCGCCTCACGGCGCGGGCCTTTTTCTTTTCCGTCTTCTTTTCCGTCAATCGGCAGCGGCCTGGGCGAGTTCCCGCTTGAACCAGCGCGTTCGCAGCCAGAGCGCCACGCTGACCAGCGCAACGAGCACCGGCACCTCGACAAGCGGCCCGATCACGGTGGCGAAGGCGACCGGCGAGGCAATGCCGAAGGCTGCGATTGCCACCGCGATCGCAAGTTCGAAATTGTTGCTCGCGGCCGTGAAGGAGAGCGAGACGGTGCGCTGGTAATCCGCGCCGAGCAGCCGGCTCATCGCAAAGCTCACCATGAACATGATGAAGAAGTAGAGCGCGAGCGGCACGGCGATGCGCACCGCATCGAAGGGAAGCGCCAGCACCGCCTCGCCCTTCAAGGCGAACATGACGAAGATCGTGAAGAGGAGAGCGGCAAGCGTGAGCGGCGCAATGCGCGGCACGAAGCCATTGTCATAGGCCGCGGCGCCGATGCGCGGACGGAGATAACGCCGCGTGAGATAGCCCGCTGCAAAGGGTACGCCGAGATAGAGGAAGACGGCGCCCGCAATCGTCCAGAAACCGACGGCAAGCACCTGCCCTTCGATGCCGAAGAGCGGCGGCAGCACCGCGAGGAAGAACCAGGCATAGACGCTGAAGAAGGCAAGCTGGAAGAGGCTGTTGAAGGCGACGAGCGCCGCGACATACTCATTGCTTCCGCGCGCAAGCTGGTTCCATACGATGACCATGGCGATGCAACGCGCAAGGCCGATCAGGATGAGCCCAGTCATATAGGCCGGTTCGTCGCGCAGGAAGATCACCGCCAGCGCAAACATGAGAACCGGGCCGATGAGCCAGTTCTGCACGAGCGAAAGTGCGAGCACCTTGCGGTCCTCGAAGATGCGCGGCAGCTCTTCATAGCGCACGCGCGCAAGCGGCGGATACATCATCAGCAGGAGGCCCGCCGCGATCAGCAGATTTGTGCTGCCGATCGAAAGCCCGTCGAGAAAGGCCGGAACGCCATCGACGAAACTGCCAAGAAGCGTGCCAAGCGCCATTGCCGCGAGCAGCCAGAGGGTGAGCCAGCGGTCAAGAAAACCGAGGCGGCGCGGCTCTTCTTTCGCACTCATCAGCTTGCCTGCGCGGTGTCACGGCCGATTTCGTCGAGCCGCTTTTTCAGGGACAGGTTGTCGAGCTTCGAAATCGGAAGATTGGTGAAGATGTCGATGCGCGCACGGATCTGCCGGAAAACATCGAGAAAGAAGGCATGCTTCTCCGCTTCGCTTCCTTCAAAGGCGGCGGGATCGGCGAAGGGCCAATGGGCGGACATCGGCTGGCCCGGCCAGATCGGGCAGACTTCGCCGGCTGCGTTGTCGCAGACCGTGAAGACGAAATCCATATGCGGCGCGCCGGGCGCGGCAAATTCGTCCCAGCTTTTCGAACGCAGGCCCTCGGTGGGGATGCGCGCATTGCGCAGCACGTCGAGCGCGATGGGGTTCACCTTGCCGCCCGGATGACTGCCGGCACTATAGGCCCTGAAGCGGCCGCCCGGCAGCGAGTTCAGATAGGCTTCGGCAAGAATGCTGCGCGCCGAATTGCCGGTACAGAGAAAGAGCACATTGTAGGTCTTTTCGCCGCTCATGGCGGTACTCCCTGATGAGGTTCAGCAGCGTTCTAGAAGTTTCGCATCGCCCGGCGCACAGGGGGACAAGGTCCCGCAGGCGCCCTGGCAGCAATCGTCGAGCAGATAGGCGGTGAGGCCGAGCATGGCCGAAAGGTCCGCCTTGTAGATGAGGGAGCGGCCTTCGCGGCGCTGAACGATCAGCCCCGCATGGGTGAGCTCCTTCAGATGAAAGGACAGCGTGGCCGGCGCCACGCCCAGCGCCTCGGCAATCTCGCCGGCGGCGAGCCCGCCTTCCGCCTCGGCGGGCGAATGGGCGCGGACAAGGGCCCGGTAGATTGCGAGCCGGGTTTCCTGGGCGAGGGCCGAAAGGGCCGTAATGGCTGTTTCCATTTCCATATTTCGATAATTATCGAAATATACTCTCCCGTCAAGACCCCCGCCGCCCGCGCGACGGAATTTTCCGGTGGCGCCGTTAGATGGATCAGGCGGGGGCGATCCCCCCTCGAACCCCGCCCTTCACGACCCTCATGCGCCCGCCCCTCCCCGGGATGGCGCTCCGGCCCGCGCCGCCCTCCTCCCCCTTGGGCGCGCGGGCCGAAACTTTTGTGGCGACCCGCGCTATGCTCGGCCCGGCAACAGGGGGACCTCATGATCGTGATTACAGGCGCGGCGCGCGTGGCCGAGGAAAACCGCACCGCCTTCGAGATTGTGGCCGAGCGGCAGGTGCGGCTTTCGCGCGCCGAGCCGGGCAATATCTCCTATTCCTATTACGAAGACCGGATGGAGCCCGGCCGCTTCTTCTTCTACGAGGAGTGGCGGGACCGCGACGCGGTCGATTTCCATTTCGCGCAGGCCTATTGCCATGAGTTCATGGCGGCGGCGCGGGAGCTGGCCGAAGCGCCGCCCGACATCGCGATCCGGGAAATCGTGGTGAATAGACCGTAAAACCATCCGGATGCGGAATGTTTGCGCCCGTTCACCGGACGTTCAGGGATTGGCGCTTAGGCTTCTCCCATGCCGCGCTTCTGAACCTCTTTTGCGGCGTGACTTCAAGGGCAAGGCCCCGGCTGCGTTTTCGCCCCGGCACATCCTTCGCCTCAACAGGAACCCGGCCCGTCCCCCCGACGGCCGGGTTTTTTGTTCAGCGCAAGAAACCAGAGCGAGAGCATCAACCGAGCCTATGGAGGCGCACATCGACAATCTCCCGAGGTAACAGGGGATGATTCTTGCCAACTCGATAGAAGGCTCCGTCTAAATGATCGGGACGGAGCCCAAGGCACTCTGATAGATCAGCAGAGGATAGATCACTCTCTCCAAAACTGCACCGCAACGTGCCATCTCTTTGATTTTCCCAATCTTCAAACCTCGTCTCACCAAAATTTGTATCACTCAAATTGCTGCGACCAAAAACAACCCTACTCAAAATCGCACCACGAAAATTGCTTTCCGAGAAGTTACAGCGTTCAAAAGTAATCCCAGAGAGATATGAACCTACGAAAGTTGCCCCGCCAAAGTCACCGCCGGAAAATTCAACCAGAACAACATCACACTCTCTGAGTTTCGCTCGAACAAAATTGGATTCCTCAAACTTCGCTAGAGACATGGTCGCACCACGAAGATTGGTATTAGCGAACGACGCCCCTTTGGACTTTACGCCATCAAGCGACGCGCCAACCAGCAATGCGCCTCTAAAGATTGCGCGATTGGCCTTCACTGACCCCAGATTTATACCGATACACCGAGCTCTGGCTAGCGATGCTTCATCGAGATTAGCGTCGGTCAACACAGCAAAACTGAGATCACTACCATCAAACCGAAATCCTGCCAGCAGCGCACCCGGCATATCCAAGCCGCGAAGGTCTGCATTACGCAGATCAACTCTCTCAGTTATCGGACCAACTCTTATGGGTGAGTTCAAAGGTATACTTCTGGCGAGAACCGAGATTGCGGCGGCAATGTCAATTTTCAGCCTTGCCATTCCATCGTCTTGCAATTCCTCCATCTCATCGTCTTCCAAACTAAGCGGCGTTGAGCAGGGCGCTCTTTCGCGCACGAATGCAGCTAAAGTTTCCATGATCGTCACAAAGTCGCGTTCACTGTCCTTAGCGATCCGTTCCAACGCATAAATTGCGCCGAGGCGGACGGCAACTTCAGAGTGCCCAAGCTGCTCCACAGCTTTTGTGAACCGCTCTGTGATTTGCGCTTGTTCAGAAAGCACCCGGTGATCATGCGCAATCTGCGCCTGCCGGTCTAAAGCAGCGGTACGACGGCCAGCAAGTAATAGGCCGTAGAGACCTGCGGCACCGGCAAAGAGTGTTGCCAATGCCCAGATGAGATTCCGGATTCCCTCTGGGTCCCTTTCCCAAAACTCTGCCGAGAAAATTGCGCTCTCAGCGAACCAACGCTGTGCAAACAGCCCCAAAAAGACAATCAGAAACACGACGCCGAGACCTGCAATCGGGTTCTTGCGGAACCAGTTTCCGATCCGGGCAATGTCGTCCATCAGGTCGAATATCAATTCGACAAATGCCTGTGGCAGCCCCATAGATTTCGCTCCATCCTCCGTCTCATGACTATCAAGCGGCGGATGGCGAGTCGGGTCAAGGAAGACGTGGATGGCCCGCATAAAGCGGGCCATGACGGGCTTGTTGTCGGTCAGTTGGATTCAGCGCCAGCCTCGCATGTCATTCGGGCTTTCGCCGGGGTGACGCTTATGAGAGGGCGCAATTCTGGAGATGGAAATATAGGTGGGAATGAGCGTGACGCTTTCAAGGGGATAAGTTCTGTCGTTCCGCATGCGGAAATAGCGAAAAAACTTATCCCCGGTTTTGGGGAGGCAGGCGCGGACGGGTCACGATGGAATTTGACGCCAGTGATTCCCCTCAAACACCGGGTGTCATCCCGGCTTTCGCCGGGATGACATTTTTTGATCTGATGCGTACCGGGGCAAACGAGAGGCTGTTCCCCCTCACCCTTCCCACCTTCGGTGGGCCCCTTCCCTCTCCCCCTGAAGGGGGAGAGGGAGATGGAGCGACCCATCTTTCCCTCTCCCCGGAGGGGAGAGGGAGGGAGCCGTCGGAGACGGCGGAAGGGTGAGGGGGAGCCGCAAATAAAAAGGCCGCCCGGAGGCGGCCTTTTGGTTTTCTTCGAAGAAGCTGGATTGCCGGGTCAAGCCCGGCAATGACGGTTAGGATTTACGCCTGCCGCTCCACCATCATCTTCTTGATTTCCGCGATGGCCTTGGCGGGGTTCAGACCCTTGGGGCAGGTTTTCGCGCAATTCATGATGGTGTGGCAGCGATAGAGGCGGAAGGGATCTTCCAGCGCGTCGAGGCGCTCGCCCGTTGCCTCGTCGCGGCTGTCGATCAGCCAGCGATAGGCCTGCAGCAGCGCGGCGGGGCCCAAGTAGCGGTCGCCGTTCCACCAATAGGAGGGGCAGGAGGTCGAGCAGCAGGCGCAGAGAATGCACTCGTAAAGCCCGTCGAGCTTTTCGCGGTCGTCATGGCTCTGGCGCCATTCCTTTTCCGGCGCGGGCGACTTCGTCTGCAGATAGGGCTCGATGAAGGCGTGCTGCGCATAGAAATTGGTGAGGTCGGGCACGAGGTCCTTGATCACCGGCATATGCGGCAGCGGATAGATCTTCACATCGCCCTTCACCTCGTCGATGCCCTTGGTGCAGGCAAGCGTGTTCGCGCCGTCGATATTCATGGCGCAGGAGCCGCAAATGCCTTCGCGGCAGGAGCGGCGGAAGGTGAGCGTCTGGTCGACCTCGTTCTTGATCTTGATGAGCGCGTCCAAGACCATCGGCCCGCACTTGTCGAGGTCGACTTCATAGGTATCGATGGTCGGATTGGCACCATCATCGGGCGACCAGCGATAGACGCGGAACCGCTTGACGTTTTTCGCATCCGGCGAGGCCTTGAAGGTCTTGCCCTCGCTCATCGTGGAATTTTTCGGCAGTCGGAACTGGACCATGATCTAGACCCCCGCGCGGCTCAGTAAACGCGCGCCTTTGGCTTGATGTATTCGATGTCGTTGGAGAGCGTGTAGGCGTGGACCGGACGGTAGTCGATGGCGGGCTTGCCCTTTTCGTCCACCCAGCACAGCGTGTGCTTCATCCAGTTTGCATCGTCGCGCTCCGGGAAATCCTCGCGCGCATGGGCGCCGCGGCTTTCCTGACGGTTGACCGCGCCTTCGACGGTCGCCACCGCCTGCACGATGAGATTGTCGAATTCGAGCGTCTCGATGAGATCGGAATTCCAGATCAGCGACCGGTCGGTGACGCGGATATCCGGGATGCCGGCAACCACATCGGCGACGCGCTTGCGGCCGGATTCGAGCGTCTCGCCGGTGCGGAACACGGCGACATCTTCCTGCATGGCGCGCTGCATGGTTAGGCGCAGTTCCGCCGTCGGCGTCGAACCCTTGGCATTGCGGTAACGGTCGAGGCGCTCGATGGCGATTTCGCCCGAGCCCTTCTGAAGTTCCGGCTGGCGCTGGCCGGGCTCGACAAGCTCGGCGGCGCGCAGGCCCGCAGCGCGGCCGAACACCACCAGGTCGATCAGCGAGTTGGAGCCGAGACGGTTTGCGCCGTGAACCGAGACGCAGGCCGCTTCGCCGATCGCCATGAGGCCC
>JAHBYK010000064.1 GCA_019635965.1 Parvibaculum sp.
CTGAGTCTCACGACGCTTACACGTCCCGAAACACCAGGGTCGTAACCGACCCGAAGGACAGCTTCACCTCGTCTTCCCGTAGGAAGCCGGGCCTGCTGTCATCCATCGTTGGATCGTTTACTAGGCCACAAAGAGAACGCCTGGGCAAGCCCTTCTGAACTCTTCACCTGAGGGGTGGCGCCGTCCCGAAGGAGCAGGCCGCCGTGACCTCGTGGAGGCGGTTTATAGGGGGGTGCCTACGGCCTGTCAAACCCCTTTTTCGCGCTTTTTTCAAAAAAATCACACGCATTGGGACTTGACTCTCTTCGCACCCTGCCATCACGCCGCCCCAGCGTTTCCGCGGATAGATTCGGAGGCGAAACGGCCCGATCCCTGCACCTTTGGAGTGACAGGGAGATGTTCCTTGCGGTCATTTGGGTCCGTCTGTGCCGCTATGGAACAGTTACCGGACACCGGGAGGCGGCCATTATGGAACCGGGTCGCAAAACTGAAGGAAAGTCGGCGTAGAAACCTTGATAAGATGTGAAAATACAATGTTTTGGACAATCCGCGCGTTGACAGTAAAGCGTGGCCCGGGGCATCGTTCCATTTCACGACACGTTACAGATTGTTTCGGCGGTGGGGCATTCCGCCGGTTACGCAGCAGATCGAGGACCCGGCCTTAAAACGGGGCAAAAGCTGAGTTTTAAGGCCAACCAGATTCATGCCGGGGGGCAGCGACTTGTACGACACGGGGAGACACGTGAATAAAGACGCCAAACGCTCGGCAGACGCCAACGACCTGTCTGCCAGCGACACCCTCTGGCGCCGCCTGCGCCGCACCACCAAATTTTCCCTGAAACTCTATGGTTCCGCGAGCCGGCTCGCCCTCGGCCAGTCGCGCTGGATAGCCGCCTCTGCCGTTCTTGGCGTCTTTTCGCTCGGCCTTGTCGGCACCGGCATCGCCGCGCTCGTTGCCCCTTATGAAGGCGTCGCAACGGCCTCGCTGACGGCAGAACGCGCACCGCGCGTCGTCGCAACAAGCACAACCGGCGTGACGGCCGTCGCCGCTGCCGAAATCCGTCCGGCTACGGACGATATTGCATCGCCCTCCGTTGTCGTTGCACTCGATGACGGGCAGGCAGATACGGCCGATCTGCGCACGGCTTCGATTGGCGACCCGGGCCTTTTCGATCCGCTGACGGAAGAGCGCCTTGCCGAGGAAGCCGCGGCAATTCCGGCCGAGCCGCAGCCGGCGGAAGTTGTCGTGACGCTCGAAAGCGGCCAGACGCTGATGGAAGTGCTGCAGAACGCGGGCATTGACCGGATCGACTCCTACCACGCCGTTGCCGCGCTCACGACGCATTTCAGCCCCCGCAAGCTGCGCGCCGGCCAGGAAATCGCCCTCACGCTCATGGAGCAGCCCGACGCGATCGCCGAAGGCGAGAGCGGCACTCCTGCAAAATATCTTGCGAGCCTTTCGCTCGAGCCCGATCTCGAACGCGTGATCGAAGTAACCCGCAACAGCGATGGCTCCTTCGAAGGCCGCGAAACCCTGCACGAGTTCACGGAAGGATTCGTGCGAGCCTCGGGTCAGATCGACAATTCGCTCTTCCTTGATGGCGAACGCGCGGGCGTTCCCGTCCAGATCATCGCCGAGATGATCCGCATGTATTCCTACAGCGTGGACTTCCAGCGCGAGATCCAGCCGGGCGACAAGTTCGAGGTCTATTTCAGCCGCAAGTTCGACCAGGCGAACCGCCCGGTGAAGGAAGGCGATGTGCACTACGCCTCTCTTACCGTCGGCGGCAAGGTCCACAAGCTCTGGCGCTTCGATCCCGGCAATGGCGAGTGGGACTATTTCGACGAAAACGGCCAGAGCATGAAGAAGTTCCTGATGAAGACGCCCATCGACGGTGCGCGGCTGTCATCCGGCTTCGGCATGCGCAAGCATCCGATTCTCGGCTATTCGAAACTGCATGCGGGCGTCGACTTCGCGGCGCCGCGCGGCACGCCGATCTATGCCGCAGGCGACGGAACCGTGAAGCGCGCAAACTATTTCGGCAGCTACGGCAATTACATCCTCATCCGCCATGCAAACGGCTACGAGACGGCCTATGCGCATCTCAACGGCTTTGCGCGCGGCGTGAAAACCGGCTCACGCGTCCGTCAGGGACAAATTATCGGCTATGTCGGCACGACCGGCCGGTCCACCGGCCCGCATCTGCACTACGAAGTGCATGTTAACGGCAAGAAGATGAACCCGCTCGCCCTGAAAGTGCCGACCGGCCGCAAGCTGGAAGGCCGCGAGCTTGCAGCCTTCAAGGCCCAGCGCGAAACGCTCGCCACGCAGATGGCGGAAGCTCCCACCGCGACGAGGGTGGCCCAGGCCGCGACAAGCAGCAGCGGCGCCAACTAAGCCGGTCACGCACCAAACGAAAAGGCCGCCCATCGAGGCGGCCTTTTCCTTTTGATTCGGCGAGCGTCTCTTAGTGCACGATACGGCGGCCTTCTTCGCCGTCGCCGCGGCGGCGCGAGGTCAGCATGTCGGCATCGGCGCCCACTTCATGGCCGTTGATGATGAGGCCTTCGGCGCCGGCTGAAACCGTCACCGTCTCGCCATCGGCTATCTCGCCGGTGAGCAGAAGTTCCGCCAGCGGGTCCTGCACATTGCGCTGGATCACGCGCTTCAACGGACGCGCGCCATAGACCGGATCATAACCTGCATCGGCGAGCCAGGTCCGCGCCGCGTCGTCGAGGACGATCTCGATCTTGCGGTCCGCAAGCAGCTTCCTGAGCCGGTTCATCTGGATGTCGACGATCGTGTCCATCTGCTCGCGGCTGAGCCGGTGGAACAGCAGGATTTCGTCGAGACGGTTCAGGAACTCGGGCCGGAAGCGTGAGCGCACGACATCCATCACCTGCTCGCGTACGCCTTCGACATCCTCACCCGCCTTCTGCTCGGCGAGATATTCCGCGCCAAGGTTCGACGTCATGATGATGAGCACGTTCTTGAAATCGACCGTGCGGCCCTGCCCGTCGGTCAGACGGCCATCATCGAGCACCTGCAGAAGCACGTTGAAGACGTCGGGATGCGCCTTCTCGATCTCGTCGAACAGCACAACCTGGTAAGGCCTGCGCCGGACCGCTTCGGTGAGCGCACCGCCTTCCTCATAGCCGACATAGCCGGGAGGCGCGCCGATGAGCCGGGCGACCGAATGCTTTTCCATATATTCCGACATGTCGAGGCGAACGATCGCCTGATCGTCGTCGAACAGGAATTCGGCGAGCGCCTTGGTCAGCTCCGTCTTTCCGACGCCGGTCGGACCGAGGAACAGGAACGAGCCGATGGGGCGGTTCGGATCCTGCAAGCCGGCACGGGCACGGCGCACCGCACGCGACACGGCCGACACGGCCTCCGACTGGCCGACGACGCGCGCCGCGAGAGCCTTCTCCATGCCGATCAGCTTCTCGCGCTCGCCTTCGAGCATCTTGTCGACGGGAATACCGGTCCAGCGCGAGACGACCTGAGCAATATGCTGCTCGGTCACAGCCTCTTCCAGCATCGCGCCTTTCTGTTCACGCTTCTCGGTTTCCGCGAGCCGCTTCTCTAGATCGGGAATAATGCCATAGGCAAGTTCCGACGCGCGCTCCAGCTGGCCCGCACGTTGCGCGCGCGCAAGTTCGCTGCGCGCATTGTCGAGCTCCTCCTTGAGCTTTTGCGCCGAGGCAAGCTTCGACTTCTCGGCGGACCATGCGGCCGCGAGGTCGGCGGATTTCTTTTCGAGGTCGGCGAGTTCCGTCTCGATCTTGCCGAGACGATCCTTCGATGCCTCGTCCTTTTCCTTCTTCAGCGCCTCGCGCTCGATCTTGAGCTGAATGATACGCCGGTCGATCTCGTCGAGTTCTTCGGGCTTCGAATCGACCTGCATGCGAAGCCGCGAGGCGGCCTCGTCCATCAGGTCGATCGCCTTGTCCGGCAGGAAACGGTCGGCGATATAGCGATCCGACAGTGTGGCCGAAGCGACAAGCGCCGCATCGGAGATGCGCACGCCGTGATGGAGTTCGTATTTCTCCTTCAGACCGCGAAGGATCGAGATCGTGTCCTCGACCGTCGGCTCATCGACGAAGACCGGCTGGAAGCGCCGCGCCAGCGCCGCATCCTTTTCGACATACTTGCGGTACTCATCGAGCGTCGTCGCGCCCACGCAGTGGAGATCGCCGCGCGCAAGCGCAGGCTTGAGCAGGTTGGAGGCGTCCATTGCGCCGTCGGTCTTGCCTGCACCGACCAGCTGGTGCATTTCGTCGATGAAGAGAATGATGCCGCCATCGGCCGCCGAGACTTCGGCGAGCACCGCCTTCAACCGCTCCTCGAATTCACCGCGATATTTTGCGCCGGCAATGAGTGCACCGAGATCAAGCGCCATCAGCGACTTGTTCTTGAGGCTTTCGGGCACGTCGCCATTGACGATGCGCAGGGCAAGGCCTTCCGTGATCGCCGTCTTGCCGACGCCCGGCTCGCCGATGAGCACCGGATTGTTCTTCGTACGCCGCGACAGCACCTGAATTGTGCGGCGAATCTCCTCGTCGCGTCCGATGACGGGGTCGAGTTTGCCCGCACGCGCATCGGCGGTGAGATCGCGCGCATATTTCTTCAGCGCATCATAGGCGTCTTCCGCGCTGGCGCTGTCGGCCGTGCGGCCCTTGCGCACCCGCTCTATTGCCGCATTGAGCGACTGGGCGGTCACACCCGCTGTCTTGAGGATCTTTTCCGATTCCGTGCCCGGCACGAGCAGCATGGCCAGCAAAAGACGTTCGGCTGTGACATAGCTGTCGCCGGACTTCTTTGCGAGCTGTTCGGCCTGATCGAAGAGCTTCGCCGTTTCAGGCGCGAGGTAGAGCTGCCCAGCGCCTGAGCCCTCGACTTTCGGCAGCTTTGAAAGCGCCGTCTCCACCCCTGTCAGCGCCTGATCGGGCCGGCCATCGGCAGCACGGATAAGCCCGGCGGCGAGACCTTCCTCGTCATCGAGCAGAACCTTCAGAAGATGTTCGGGGGTAAATCGCTGATGCCCGGAGCGAACGGCAAGTCCCTGTGCGGACTGGATGAAGCCCCGGCTCCGGTCCGTGAATTTTTCAAGATCCATCTGTCTTCCTTTCAAGCACGCTTTTCGACAGCCGGCCGTGCCGCACCGTCTTCAACGCCTCTGCAACCCTGCCAACCCCCTTCGAGGCATTGGCCTTTGGCAGATATTGGTGTTGCCTGATAGTCACACAAGGGGCAATCTCCAGACAGTTTGCCGCAGAAACCCGCCAAAATCGTGAAGCCGGAGGAACCGCCCCATGGGAGATAGCGCAAGGATCGTCGGCCTCTACCGCTACCCGGTCAAGGGCCTCTCGCCGGAGGCGCTGGCCGAGGTCCGGCTGGCGCCGGGCGGCACCTTCCCAAATGACCGGGCCTTCGCCATCGAGAACGGCAAGCACGACTTTGACCCGGCAGCACCGAAGCACTTTCCCAAGATCAAGTTTCTGATGCTGATGCGGGACGAACGCCTCGCCCGGCTCAAGACCCGCTTCACGGACGAGGACACGACGCTCCATGTGACACTGGATGGCAGGGAGGTGCTCGCTGCCAACCTGATGACGCCGCAAGGGCGCAAGACGCTTGAGGACTTCATGGCGGGGTACATGGCGGCGGAGCTGAGAGGCGCGCCGCGGGTCGTCCATGCGCCCGGCTTCTCCCATTCCGACGCGCCCGCGAAACTCATCTCATTCATCAACATGGCTTCCGTGCGCGCGCTGGAGGAGAAGATCGGCGCTCATGTTCACCCGCTGCGCTTTCGCGGCAATGTCTATCTCGAAGGGCTCGCGCCATTCCAGGACCATGACTGGGTGGGGAGACATTTCCGCATTGGCGAGGTGGAATTTCAGGGTGTGCACAGGACGGAGCGCTGCGCGGCAACGAATGTCGATCCCGACACCGGCGCCCGCGACATGGAAATACCGAAGACGCTCCTCCGCCACTGGAACCACAGCGACCTCGGCCTTTATGCCATCGTGAAATCGCCGGGCGTTTTACGGCCCGGCGACAAGATCACGTTCGATGCATGAAAGCGCCTAGTCGGCGCTCGTTTCGGCCGGCGCCGCATCGGCGCGCGGGCCCTCCCCGCGCGGACGGCGGCGGCGATTGTTGCGGCGGCGCGGCGGTGCCTCGCCCTGCTCATTCTCGGCGCGATGTTCGGCCTCGGCAGAGCCGGCCGCATCAACCGCTTCGTCACCTTCGTCATCGTAGGAGGATGCGGGTTCACCCCCGCGCTGGCCGGATTGGCCGCCATTGAACTGGCCATTGCCATTTTGCCCGCCAGCATTCTGCTGATGCCAGGGCTGACCCGACAGGCGCGGCTGCGGACCATCCGGCGCGAAATCCGTATCGCCCTCTTCATCCTCGTCAGGACGATAACCGAGATTGGTCTGCTGGCGCTGCTGGCCATCCTGGCCCTGCTGCGTCGCCATCAGCAGCCGGTAATAATGCTCGGCATGCTGATAGTAGTTTTCGGCGGTGACACGGTCGCCGGCCGAAATCGCATCGCGTGCGAGCTGCTGATATTTTTCGCAAATATGCGCGGCGTTGCCGCGGATCTTCACATCGGGACCATTGCTGTCATAGGCGCGGTTTGCCGAATGTTGCGGCTTGCGTCCACGCCCGCGAGAGCGCTTGGAGTTATTCTGCCCCTGCCTCATATCCTTTGATTTCTCGCTACTGGTTAACTCAGGGTCTTGTCTCAAGAATTCTGGATGGCGGCTTCCACACAGGCAGACCGCCGGCACGCGCATGCGCCCAACAGGCGTTCGCAATGCGGGCTTCCCCAGCACACACTTGGCCACCCTTGCGGAAAGGCCAGTCCGAATGCCAAGAAGGTTCCGGCCTGTATCGCGCGGCCCAGCCCCGGCGCGACGATACGTTCAAAAGGCCCATTCAATGCGGGCCGCCTGCATCGCCTTTCGAACCCGGCCGAAAAGCGGCAATCCGCTTCAGCCTGTCGTCCCTGATTGTCGGAGGACGGGGTCCGAGAAGAGAGGCGCACTCACCCGCTCGTTTTTCCCTGCGCCCAAACTAGCCCCTGAAGCACGCAATTCCAATCGTTTTCTCACGTCAGGGACCGGGAAATTCAGCCCCGTGGCAACGCCGCCACGAGCGCGCGCGGGATCCCCGCAAGGTCCGGCACGATGCGGAGAACCGCCATTCCGGCCGGTTCGAAGATGGCCCGGACCGCCTCTCCCTGCCCCTCGCCAAGCTCGATCACGGCATGGCCGGTCTGCGTCAAAACGTCCGGAATGGCAGCGGCAAGCGCCCGGTAGGCATCGAGGCCGTCTTCACCGCCATCAAGCGCAAGTAGTGGATCGTGCTCCCGCACTTCCCTTTCGAGCGCTTCGATATCGCCGCGACGGATATAGGGCGGGTTCGAGATCACCAGATCGAACCGCCCGCCAATGCCATCCGTCCAGTTGCCGCGCCGGAACGATACGCGTGCCGAAAGATCAAGCCTCGCCGCATTGGATGCGGCGACGGCCAGCGCTTCATCGGAAATATCGATGCCGGTACCTTGCGCATCGGCGCGCTCATGAAGCAGCGACAGGAGGAGGCAGCCTGTGCCGGTTCCAAGATCGAGAATCCGTGGCTCCGCCGTTTCGCGCAGAAGGGCGAGCGCCGTCTCCACCAGTGTTTCGCTGTCGGGTCTCGGGTCCAGCGTTGCCGGCGTCACCGCGAAGGGAAGGCCCCAGAATTCCCGCATGCCGAGGATGCGCGACACAGGCTCTCCGGCGAGCCTGCGCCTTTCGAAAACGGCAAGCCGGGCCTCTTCCTCATCGCTCATCCTCGTCCCGGGTTCGCGCAGCATCTCGATATCGCTGGCGCCGGTAACACCCTGAACAAGCAGCCTGGCATCAAGCTCGGGTGTGGACAGGCCAGCCGCGCGAAGCCTCACTCCCAACATGCGCATCGCGTGATCGCGGGTCGTCAGGGTCACGATTCGCTTTCCATGGCCGCAAGGCGCGCCGCCTGATCTTCGGCGATCAGGGCGTCGATCAATTCCCCAAGAGCGTCGCCCTCCAGCACTTGATCGAGCTTGTGCAGCGTCAGATTGATCCGGTGATCCGTGACGCGGCCTTGCGGAAAATTATAGGTCCGGATGCGTTCGGAGCGGTCACCGGAGCCGACCTGGCCCTTTCTGTTCGCCGCGCGCTCCCGGTCGAGCCGTTCGCGCTCGGCATCGAAGATGCGGGCGCGGAGGATCTGAAGCGCGCGCGCCTTGTTCTTGTGTTGCGATTTCTCATCCTGCTGCGCAACGACGATGCCTGTCGGCAGATGCGTGATGCGGACGGCGCTTTCGGTCTTGTTCACATGCTGCCCGCCGGCACCACTCGCGCGGAACACATCGATCCGGAGATCCTTATCTTCGATATGCACATCGACCTCTTCCGCCTCCGGAAGAACCGCTACCGTTGCCGCGGACGTGTGAATACGTCCGCCACCTTCAGTTACCGGCACACGCTGCACGCGATGCACGCCGGATTCGAACTTGAGCTTGGCGTAGACGCCGGTTCCGGAAATGCTCGCAATGATTTCCTTGTAGCCGCCAACTTCACCTTCCGACGCCGAAATAAGTTCGACCTTCCAGCCTTGCGAGGCAGCATATCTTTCATACATGCGGAAAAGATCGCCTGCGAACAAGGCTGCCTCGTCGCCGCCGGTACCCGCCCTCACTTCCAGAATGACGTTGCGTTCATCCGCTGCGTCCTTGGGCAAAAGCATCAGCTGCAATTCGCGCTCAAGCTGCGGCAGAAGCTCGTCGAGGCGGTCGATCTCCTCACGCGCCATTTCCGCCATGTCCTTGACGCGCAAGAGCTGTTCAGCCTCTTCACGCTCGCGCTGCGCGGCTATGAGCTTTCCGATCGCCTCGGCGACAGGCGAAAGCTCCGCATATTCCTTGGACAACTGCACAAAACGTTCGCGCGGCACATCGGAATTCATTTCCGATTTTACCGCTTCGAAACGAGCCAGCACGCTTTGCAGTTTTTCTTGGGGAATCATGGAGGGGCCCTGGGGCGAATGAAAGAAAGCCGGGAGCGGATGAAATCCGTCCCGCTAATCGCCCGCGAGCGCGCGCGGCTCGGCTGCCGCTTCATCCGCAGCCCGCGCCGCCTCGATTTCCTTCGCTTTTGCCTCAACAAGTTCGACGAGGTGATCGACGATTTCCTCGTTCCGGATCTTGTGATCGCTGAGCCCCGCCAGGTAGACCATGCCGGAACCGGCACCGCCGCCGGTGAAGCCGATATCGGTCTGCTCCGCCTCGCCCGGTCCGTTCACGACGCAGCCGATCACAGACAGCGTCATTGGCGTTGCGATATGCGCAAGACGTTCCTCCAGCACCTTCACGGTGCCGATCACATCGAAACCCTGCCGTGCGCAGGACGGGCAGGAAATGATGGTAACGCCCCGATGGCGCAGATTGAGCGATTTCAGAATTTCGAATCCGACCTTCACCTCTTCCACCGGATCGGCCGAGAGGGAGACACGGATCGTGTCGCCGATGCCACCCCACAGGAGCATACCAAGGCCGATGGATGACTTGATCGTGCCGGTCATCAGGCCGCCGGCTTCGGTGACGCCGATGTGAAGCGGACAGTCGATTGCCTCAGCAAGCTGCTGATAGGCAGCGACCGTGAGGAAAGGATCAGACGCCTTCACGCTGATCTTGAACTCGTGAAAATCGTGATCCTGAAGGATTCGGGCGTGATCGAGCGCGCTTTCGACCATCGCTTCCGGGCAGGGCTCGCCATACTTCTCGAGAAGATCGCGCTCGAGAGACCCGGCATTGACACCGATCCGCATGGAACAGCCATGGTCCTTTGCCGCCTGCACCACTTCGCGCACGCGCGCTTCCGAACCGATATTGCCCGGATTGATCCGCAGACATGCGGCCCCGGCTTCAGCCGCCTCGATGGCGCGCTTGTAGTGAAAATGAATATCCGCAACGACTGGCAGCTTGGTCGAGCGCACAATTTCACGGAGGGCCGCCGTCGATTCCTCATCCGGGCAGGACACCCTCACGATATCGCAACCTGCTTCCTCGATACGGCGGATCTGCTCGATCGTCGCCTTCGCATCCGAAGTCAGCGTATTCGTCATGGTCTGGACGGAAATCGGCGCATCGCCACCCACCAGCACAGAACCTACACGTATCTGCCTGCTCTTCCTGCGAATGATGTCGCGCCAGGGTCTGATGCTCATGCCTGTTGCAGCGGAACCATGCCGCCGCACCTCTCGTCCGCCATGACCGGCCATCGGGCCCGGCCGGGCCTTACAATCGCGTTTCGTCTTAGCAGAAATATGGCAGGGCCGCGACCGGGCTATCGGACGGTCGTCTGCGCTGGTTCCGAAGGCTCAAGCAAGGCTTCGGCTGCATCTTCCGGCTGGATCTGGCGCGGAGCCGCCGCGAGCAGCGTATCCGGATCGAGCGACTTGCCGGTCAGAACCAGGGTCGGCGGGCCGGCAAGACCGAGCGACGTGCCATCGACCATGAGCTCGAAGGCGCTTGCGTCGCGCGCCACCAGAATGACACCCGGCACGCGCGGCGCGCGATAGCTGTCGCCTGCCTTGAGCGTCTGCTCGATCAGCACACGGCCTTCGCCATCTTCGACCCGGATCCAGGCTCCATCGCGGCGCGCACGGACAACAACCCGGCCATCCACATTCTCAGCGCCGTAAGGGGTGCCTTCCGGCAGGGGCGGCAATTCGGCAGCCATCTCCGGGGCATCGGAGGCACCGGCGCCCCAGGCTTCTCCCGTCTCGCCTTCCTGCGCTGCCAGGGGCGAGGGCTCATAAATGGCCCCCGGCTGCACGGCCGCACCGGCGGTGACCGGACCACGCACAGCCGGAACCATGCCTTCGCGCGGCGTCGCAGCCGAGGCAATGTCCCCGCGTCCGGCGCGAAGGCTCGGCGGAATGGCCGCGGCCGGCTCGTTGGCGCCGGTTTGAGGTGCGTTCTCGGCAACCCGTGTGGCAACCATGTCATCGGTGGATTTGGTGAGGAGCCAGCCGCCATAGGCACCCGAAGCTACAACAAGAGCGACGATCAGCGCTGTACCGCGAGGCAACCGCCGCTCTTCGCGGGGGCCATCGGGAAAGCGGATATCAGCCGTCTCGGCCTCACGGCGATCAAGCTCGGCCTTGTAGCGATCGACGATGTGGCGGCTGTCCAGACCAAGATATTCCGCATAGGAACGGACGAAACCGACGGCATAGGCCCGGGCCGGAAGCGCGTCATAGCGGCTTTCCTCGAGGGCTTCCAGCTGGTCCCGGCGGATACGAAGCGATTGCGCGATACCGCGAATATCCTCACCGCGGCGCAGACGCGCGGCGCGCAAATCCGCGCCGACAGACTCCGCCTCGACAGGGACTTCATTGGTGATGTCGCGAAGATGCAACCGCCGCCGGGGCTCTGACCCTTCATCCCCCGTCGGAAGCATTGTGATCTTGTTCATCAATCAGGGCTCTTCCCGAGTTGAGCCATCTCAATCCGACCAAGGCTTTCGGCCTTTGGATTGCCATGAGCGTTTCGTAATGCGGCACCCTTGCCCCCGCAGGACAGCCGCTTCATCTGTGCCCAAATGCAACCGATTAAGCAAGAATAGAACAAATCCATTGACAAATCGCAACCAGAGATTGGCCCAACCCCATGAAAAGGGCCAACTTTTCTGGCTTTGGCGATCTGTTGGGTGCGATATGGACCAAACCCGCGAGGCGTTCCCGGCCTAGATGGAAATGCCATTGTCCTGGGCATACTGGGCGAGCTGCTCGCGGACGCTCCGGTCCGGCAAGCCATAGAGCCCTTCCATGAAGGAAGCGAGTTTCGCCGCATCAAGCGAGCGCACCATCATCTTGACCGGCCCGATGGCGGCGGGAGACATGGAGATGCGCCGCAAACCGAGTCCCACCAGCGCCATGGCCTCAAGCGGCTTGCCCGACATCTCCCCGCAAAGCGTGAGCGGCTTGCCGTGTGCCCGGCAGGTCTGGACGATGTGGCGGATGAAGCTGAGAACGATCGGGCTCAGGAAGTCATAGCGCGTGGCGACGCGCGGATTGCCGCGATCGCTGGCAAAGAGGAATTGCAGCAAATCGTTCGACCCGATCGACACGAAATCGACCTCGGGAAGCAAGGTGTCGAGTTGCCAGACGAGCGATGGCACTTCCAGCATGGTGCCGATCTCAAGCAGGGCCGGCTTCTCCTTGCCGAATTTTTCAAGCCGCGCGATTTCCTTGTCGACCAATGCCTTCGCCCGCCGGAACTCGGCGATCTCGGCAACCATCGGAAACATGATGCGCAAGGAACGACCGGCAGCAGCCGTCAGCAGCGCGCGAATCTGATGGCGCAGCAGGGCAGGACGGTCGAGGCTGATACGGATCGCGCGCCAGCCAAGCGCCGGGTTCTCTTCCTTGAGCGCGGCAAGATTCATATAGGGCAGCATCTTGTCGCCACCGATATCGAGTGTCCGGAATACGGCCGGCTTGTCGCCTGCCTCATCGAGAACCGCGCGGTAAAGCTCGATCTGATCCCGCAGCGAAGGCAGCGTAGAGGCGATCATGAATTGCAGCTCGGTGCGGAAAAGTCCGATGCCTTCAGCTCCGGCCTCATCGAGATGCGGCAGATCGACCTGCAATCCGGCATTCACATAAAGGTCCACCTTTTCGCCATCGAGCGTGATGGCAGGCTCACCGCGGATTGCCTTGTACTGTTCCTGCTTGCGCGCACGGAAGCGGGCCTTCTCGGAATAGGAAGCGATGACTTCCTGCGAAGGCCGGAGATAAACCTCGCCCGTGTCGCCATCGACAATGATCGCGTCACCCGGCTCCACATACTGAAGGATATCCTCTGCGCGCCCGACGGTTGCGATGCCGAACGCGCGCGCGACGATGGAAACATGCGCATTCGGCGCGCCTTCCTCAAGAACAAGGCCGCGCAGCCGATCCTTGTCGTAGTCGAGAAGCTCCGCCGGACCCATGTTGCGCGCGATGATGATGGCATCGTTCGGCAGGTTCGCCGAGAGCGAGGCGAGCGTGACGCCGGTGAGCTGCCGCAGAAGCCGGTTCGCCAGATCGTCGAAATCATGCAACCTGTCGCGAATATAGGGGTCCGCGGCGCGCTGCAGCCGCGCGCGCGTGTCGTTCTGCACGCGCTCGACGGCGGCTTCCGCCGTGAGGCCCGTATTCACCGCCTCGAGCATCCGCTGCAACCAGCCGCGGTCGTTCGCGAACATGCGATAGGTTTGAAGCACTTCGCGATGTTCACCCGCATGGCTGAGATCTTCCGTCTCGAGCATGTCGTCGATCGAACCCCGAAGCGCATAGACCGCCTGTTCGAGCCGCTTCAATTCGAGCTCCGTATCTTCGGCAATCAGCTTCGTGACGTGAACGCGCGGTTCGTGCAACACCGCATGGCCAAGCGCGATACCTTCGGCAAATGAAGTGCCGGCAATATGATGCGACCGCTGCAGCCTGAAACTTGAATCGTCCGGCGCAGCACTGATGAGGTCGGCAGCCGCGACGACTTCCGCCAGAACCATGGCAACGGTTTGCAGCGCCTCGACTTCTTCTTCGGTGTAGTGCCGCTTCGTTCGGTTCTGTACGACGAGCACGCCGACGACCTTGCCGCTTCTGAGAATTGGCACGCCCATCAGCGACTTGTAGATTTCTTCGCCGGTCTCCGGCCTGTAGGCAAAGCCCGGATGCGACTGCGCATCGGCGAGATTGAGCGGGCGCGCATGAGCGGCGATGTCGCCGACGAGACCTTCGCCGACCTTGAGGCGCGTCGTGTGAACGGCGGAGGGCTTCAAGCCCTCGGTTGCGGAAAGTTCAAGCTCCCGCGCGCTGTTCATCAGATAGACGGAGCACACTTCCGCCACCATGTTGGCGGCGATCAGCACGACAATCTTGTCGAGCCTCTTTTGCGCGCTTTCCGGCTCCGCCATGACCTCGCGCAGA
>JAHBYK010000065.1 GCA_019635965.1 Parvibaculum sp.
GCAGACGAAGAAGGACCTCGGCGACAAATATGTCGGCTCGCCGGCGGACGATCTGGTGAAAAAGATGGTGGTGGACCTCGGCCGCGTCGGCAAGAAGGCCGGCAAGGGCTTCTACGACTATCCGGCCGACGGCAAGAAGAAGCTCTGGCCGGGCCTCGCCGATCTGATCGGCAAGAGCCAGAACCCGGACGACATCGATGTGCAGGAGCTGAAAAACCGCTTCCTCTACATTCAGGCGCTGGAAGCGGCCCGCTGCTTCGAGGAAGGCGTGGTGACCGACGTGCGCGATGCGGATGTGGGCGCAATCCTCGGCTGGGGCTTCGCGCCCTGGGCCGGCGGTCCGCTCTCGCTGATCGACATGGTCGGCACGGCGGCCTTCGTGGAGCAGTGCGACAAGCTCGCCCAGAAATACGGTCCGCGCTTCGCGCCGAACAAGCTCCTGCGCGACATGGCCTCGAAGGGCGAAACCTTCTATGGCCGCTTCGCGCCCGGCAAGGAAAAGGCCGCCGCCTGATCCTGCCTCTGTAACGCAAGACGAGCACGCCCGGGCCCATCGCCCGGGCGTGTTGCTTTTGTGACGCGCGCGGGCTCTGTCATTCCTCCGTCGCAAAACTGAATCTCCACCTTCATCACATCGCGCTTTAACCGCTCGTCAACCAAAGCAGCTGACGGGGGCTTCATGTTTTTCGAGTACGGCAAGGCGCGTCTGCGCGATATGCGCGGCGCTTCACGGTTCTGCACGGTTTCGGCGATCGCCCTTCTTTGGGCGGCCTCTGCCTCTGCAGCCAGCTTCACGGTCACGACCGGCACGACCGACACGGTGGCAAAAAGCGTTTCGGGCTCGGATACGGGCACGGTCGAGGAGGATGCGGCGCTCGATGTGAGCGGCACGGCAATCAACTGGACCAATGCCGCGGGCACCGGCGTCAATATCTACAACTCCGGCACGATTCAGGGCTCGACCCGGGCCATCGACAGTTCGAGCAATACGACTGCGCGAAGCCTCACCCTTCGCAATTATGAAGGCGCGAGCGTCATCGGTACGGGAAATGATGCGTTCCGCATCAATGCCGCGCTTCTGGGCGGCACGATCACGATCGACAATGACGGCACGATCGGTTCCAATGGCGGCCAGGCGCTTGACTTCGCCACGCTTGTCGGCGGCACCATGATCGTCGACATTTTCAACAGTGCCACGGGCATCATCGAATCCACGGCCGACGATGCGATTCGCCCCGGCTCCGGCACGATCCTGATCGATAACGAAGGCATCATTCGTGCTCAGGCCGCCGGCATGCGCGCGATCAACGTGAAAAATGCGAGCACGATTACATCCTTCACCGTCAATAACAGCGAAGACGCGCTGATCGAATCCGACGACGACGCGGTCCGCATTTCGGGAAATCCCGTCAGCGTCGGCGATATCGTGATCGACAACGCGGGCACGATCCGCACGCTCGGCACGGCGGGCGGCCAGGCGATCGACCTCGATGGTGTTCGCCATTCGGTGGGCGCGACAACGACGATCATCAACCGCGAGACCGGCATCATCTATTCGACCAATGCCGATGCGGTGCGGCCGGGCGCAAGCGGCACGGTCGAGAACTACGGCACCATCTATTCGCAGTCCTCGCTTCCCGGCACCGACAACAGCAATGATGCCATCGACTTCCAGTCGCATGACGGCAGCGTGAACAACTACGAAACCGGTTCGATCACCGGCGCCCGTCATGGCATCACCGGCGACGGCAGCATCACGGTCTTCAATGAGGGTGTCATCACCGGCGCCAACGGCTCCGGCATAGGCTCGGACGGCACCGGCACGGTCGTCAACTATGGCACGATCACGGGCACGGCCAATCTCGCCTATTGCGACGCCGATCCCGATTGTTTCGGCGATGGCGACGGCGTCGACATCGATCTCACCGGCACCATTTACAATTACGGCGTCATTCAGGGCACCGGCTCGATCGGCATCAAGCCGGGCGAGTTCACTCCGAGCAAGAGCGAAGGCATCGCCTTTGGCGGCGGATTCATCCGCAACGGCGACGCAGATTATGAGAACGCGCTCATCAGTGGTGCCAATAACGGCATTCTGGTGGACGACAGCAATGGCGGTGCCGCCTTTGCCGAAACCGAAATCGTGAACCACGGCACCATTCAGGGCCTTGACGGTTTTGCGATCCGGCTGATCGGCGCCTGGAACGACATCGTGACGAACTACGGCACGATCGCGGGAACGAGCGCCATCTCGGTCGAGCTTGGCGATGGCGACGACACGTTCAACTGGTGGGGTGGCTCCGTCACGGGCATCGTCGATGGCGGCGATGGCGCGGACACGCTGAACATCGACCTGCCTTCCGATCCGGACAACCGCTTCTTGCTGGACGACGGCAGATTCATCAATTTCGAAATCACCGGGATTACGAACGGCTTCATCGAGCTTGGTACATATACCAGCGTGACGAGCATCACGAACGGCGGTGTGGTATTCGGAACGGGAACCGCGACGACCGGCCTGTTCACAAATGATGGCTTCCTGTTCGCCATGAATGTCGATCCGGTGGACAATGCTCTTTCCATCGGGACGATGACCATCAATGGCGACTTCGCGCAAGGAGCGGCTGGCTTCATCACGGCCGGGATCGATTATGACGGCGTGAGCCGCATTGCGATTTCCGGCACGGCGGCTCTCGATGGCGGGATCGTTGTCAACAATCTGGGCAAGGCCTTCCGCTCCGATCTCACCTATACGGTGCTCTCGGCTTCGGGTGGCGTCAGCGGCGGCTTTTCGGATGTGATCTCGGCGCTGAGCTCGAACCTGCTCACACCAGTCGTCACCTATGGCGCGAACGATGTCTTCCTCAGCTTCGCCCGCAATGCGACGACCTATGAGAGCTTCGCCACGCCGCGATATGCGGTCATCGCCGCAGCCCTTGACAGGATCGAGGCAGGCGGCGCGGCAGATGCCGAATTGAGGGCGTTGCTCGGCTATCTTGCGACGCTCGATGAAGACGACATTCGCACGATCATGGCAGGCATGGAGCCTGACACGGCAAATGCACAGGGCTTCGCCATGCAGCAGCTCATGCAGCTCTTTCAGGGGGGCGTATCGAGCCGTCTCGGCAACATGCAGGCCGCCTGGCGCGGCGGCGAACCCACGACGCAGCTTGCCTCGTCGGGTATGGCGGGCGACCTGACAGCGTCGCTCATCGGCGCTCCCTCGTTCCGGTCGGGCGCGAAGGCAGGGCTCTGGGGCCGCACCTTCGGCGCCTTTGGCGATGTCGATTCAGAGGCCGGACGCGCCAATGGCTTCAGCTACAAGGGTGGCGGCCTGCAGGGCGGCATCGACTTCGCCGCCGGAGAGAAAACGGCACTCGGCGTCGCCTTTGGCTATGCGCGTGTCGAATTCGACCCGGATCGTGCAGGCAGCGATGGCGAGGCGGACAGCTGGCTGCTCGGTGCCTATGGCACGACGCTTGCCGGTCCGGTCGATCTCTCCGCGCAGATCGGCGTCGCATTCAACGCCTTCAAATCGTCCCGTCTCGTGCCGGGGCCGATCCGTGCAAATGCCGACTATGACGGCACGACAGTCGCGGCGAATGTCGAGGCGGGCTATGCGATCGAAAGTGGAAACACGATCATCCGCCCCGTCGCGGGGCTAGATGCGGGCCATATCAGAACGGACAGCTACACCGAAACGGGAGCCGGCGGCTACAATCTGCGGTTCGCGCGCCACGACGATTACTATGTCCGCTCGACCGCCGGCGTGCAGCTTGCCGCGGTCGCAGAGACGGGCTTCCTTGGCAAGTTCGTTCCCTCGGCCGATATCCGCTGGGGGCATGATCTGCGGCAGGCAGACAAGGGCGTGACGGCAGCATTTGCGGGGGCGCCTGCGACTAGTTTCACGCTTGAAACGAATACCCAGTCGAAGAATGCATTGGTTGCCAATCTCGGCGCGGAAGCATTTTCCGGCGAGCCTCTGCGGCTTGGCTTGCAGGCGAGCGGCGATTTCCGCTCGGATGCAACCTCTTATGGCGTCGGCCTTTACCTGCGTTACGACTGGTGACTTCCACCAACCACCCGAAACGCCCCGCCGGAAGGCGGGGCGTTTTCATTGGCGCCGGGCGCAAAAGAAAACGCGGCTTCGGGGGGAAGCCGCGTGTCAGGTGGTGAGGGATGCCGACTTTGGCTTTGTGCTCGCCAGATCGGGGGGATTGGGAGGCGCTGCCGTGTCCGCTTGTTATTGATTGCCAGAGGCGGCGTTCAGCCCGCCTCCGGATTCTCGTCACGCGTCAGAAGGCGTAGGAAACGCTCATCGAGACGAAGTCGCGGTCCTGCATGAAATTCTGGAACTTGTTGCCGAAGGAATTGGTGTAGCTCAGGCTTGCAAGCCAGCTTCCCTGCCTTGCATTGACGCCCATCGTCACCGTCTTGCGGTCCTTCAGGAAGCCGGGGCCGATCGGGCCTGCCGCCGTCTTGAAATCCTGGCCCCACTGGATGGTCGGGCTCAGCGTCCAGGGCGTGTTCAGCACATTGTTGTAGTCGGCAACCGCAATCAGGCGGTAGCCATGCGAGAACGTATCGGCCTTCACAAGCGGCTGGTTCGGATTGTAGAGCGCGCCTTGAACGATGGCGTTCGGATGCGTGATTTCCGAACCGCGGCCGCCACTCAGCACGGAGGCGCGCGCATCGCTGATGCTCGGCAGGTGCTGGAAGCCCCAGTTGGTGATGAAGGTCACGAGGTCGGCGTCGATCGCCTTCACGAGATTCTCGGATGGATTGAGGATCGTGATGGTCGAAAGCTGACCCGAAATCACTTTCTCCCGGAAATAGCCTTGCGGGAAGGCACCCGGCGTCTGGTCATAGGGGAGGGCGGTCACGGGCAGGCCCGTACCGTTTTGCAGCCAGCGTGCGCCGAGCGTCTCGCCCGAGGAAATCTGGAACGGCGTGTTCCAGGAATAGAGCGCCTCGCCTGCAAGCGTCGATCCGAGAACCGTGGTCACAAAGCTCGCACCGACATACTTGATGTCTTCTGGATAGGCGTCCCGGTAGAACTGGGCAGGCAGGCCGCAGGACGGCGCCGGTGCGCAAAGCGCGCCATTGATCGCGGGCGGTGCGCCATTGCTGTATTCGAGGATCGGCAGCTTCGAGTGATAATTGACGAAATAGGCGGCAAGCTCGGTTCCGTCGTTCAGCCACTCCGCCCAATAGCCGATCTTCGCGCCATACTGACCCTGATCGTCGGCAAGATTGCCCTCTGCCCGGTAGAGTGTGCCAAGACCTTCCGGATTGGGCTGTTCGGGAACGACCGTATTCACATAGGCGCCGCCGGGCCCGAACAGATCCGCGCTTGAAAAGAATGTGCCGACAGCGTCGAGCTCGGTCTTGCGCCAGTTGAAGGCATAGAAGGCTTCAAGGCTCAGACCGGCGGGAAGCTGGAAGTTTGCATAGATGCTTTCCTCCGGCAGCAGCGCCTCGCGGATTTCCGCGCCCGGCGTGCGGATGGCAGCCACATCTACGGCATTGAACTGGTTCATGCCGCCCTGCAGCGCAAGGCTTTCGCCCCAGTTGATGACTTGCTTGCCGGCGCGCAGCGTCGTCGGCACCGTGCCGAGATCGAAGCTCGTGAAAACGAAGGCGTCGAGCAGGTCGATTCCGCGCGCCGAGTTGCGAGCATCGTCGCCGCGCAACTGGTCCCTGAGCGGACGAACGCCATAAGCGGTGCTGTTCTAACCGGCCTCATGATAGATGGCATGATCGTAATAGGCGCGCACACGCGCGAAGGCACCCCAGTTTTCCCAGCGTGCCTCGAAATCGGTGACGATCTTCACCGGCGCGGAAACGACGTCCCACTGATCGAAATTGATGTTGCCATCATCGGTATTGATGTTCGCCGACTGGCCGATCCCGTCCGGGCAGCCGCCATTCACGACCGCGATATACATGCAGTCCTGTTTCGATGCGCGAAGTGTCATGCCGACAGAGGCGATCGAGTCGATCGACAGCGACACGTCGCCAAACTTGAAATCTGCCGCGCTGGCTGGCTGTACGGCCATCGCCGTGCCCATCAATGCGCCCGCCGCCAGTGATGGCAGCCCTGCTCCTCCCAGTTTCAATGGCATCGTCTTGTCTTCTCCCTCTTCATGCCCCTCAAGGGACAGGCTCACCTTGCGGCCTCTCCAGACCGGACAGGACCGCGCTAGTTGCAACCTGGCGTGAAGGAAGGCGAACGCCGGATCGGGCAGAGGGCGTGAGCCGTCAGCGATTCCCGGTCCGTGGCGACAGGACGGCACGGCCACGCGCTGGTTCTCTCGTCTGGCGAGATGAACGGACGCACATTGCCATGCACATGAAGTCCTCCCCTCTACCGGCCTGCCACCCCTCCCTGGGTGATGCGCCATCTGGCGCATTGCGCTTTCCTGACAGATCGCGGGCCAGCCGGTATTCCTGTTGCGGGGGGGCACTTTCGGCAATCGAGATAGGTGAATCAAGACTATTCGGAAAAATAATATATATTTTCCAACTTATGAACGAATATCCACATTGGGATGGGATCAGTAGATGCGAACTGATCTGCAGCGAATACCGTCAGAATGCCCGGAGAATGAGTGCAATTTTCGCCTATATTGAGCTTTGTGCCCCTGTGCCGCTACGTAATCTGAGTTGATACTCAATACCCGCATATCGCATCTGGCGGGCGGCGGGCCGGATTGGCGGAAAATGCTTGTTCTTTGTCATTTCCGCCAAGACAGGCGGGGCCTAGGCTTGCCCCATGTCCAGATTCGCCAAATCATCATCCGAAGCGCCACGGCAAGCCCGGCCCCGCCGGGTGCTGATGCTCATCTATGAAGATGCGCAGATCCTCGATATTGCGGGCCCGGTCCAGCTTCTTTCGGCGGCGGTCGATCCGGCCACGGGGCGACCCGCCTATGCGGTCGAACTGGTTGCGGAGCGAAGCGGCGCCGTGCGCACGACAAGCGGCCTGACGCTGACGGCGGACAAGGGCTTTGACGATCTCGCGCCTGCCGACCTCGCCCGTACCGACACGTTCATCGTCTCCGGCGGCAATGGCTCGCGCGCGGAATCGGAGAACGAGGTGCTGCTCGCCTTCGTGCGAAAGGCGGCACGGCCCGCCCGCCGCGTCGTATCGATCTGCACGGGCGCCATCATCCTGGCGGCGGCGGGGCTTCTTAAGGGCCGCCGTGCTGCGACGCACTGGGCCTATGCGCCGGCAATGCGCCAGCGTTTCACGGATGTCGCCGTTGACGATGATGCGATCTATGTCCGCGACGGCAAGTTCTGGACGAGCGCCGGCGTCACCGCGGGCATGGATCTCGCGCTCGCCCTCATCGAGGAAGATCTTGGACGCGACATGGCGCTCACGCTCGCACGGCATCATGTCATGTATCTGATGCGGCCCGGCGGCCAGTCGCAATTTTCGGCGCAGCTTGCCGCCCAGTATGCCGGTGACGCACGCCTCGCACGCATCTGCGCCTACATCATCGAGAATCCGCGCGCCGATCTGACGGTGCCCGCGCTCGCCGCCCGCGCCGCCATGAGCGAGCGCAGCTTCGCGCGTCACTTCGTATCGGAAACAGGCTTCACGCCTGCACAATTCGTCGAGCGTGCGCGGCTGGACGAGGCATGCCGCAGGCTTGCCGGCGGCAATGCTTCGCTCGACGCCGTTTCAGCCGATGCGGGCTTCGGCGCTGCCGAGCGTATGCGCCGTGCCTTCATCCGGCATCTCGGCGTAACGCCCGGCCGCTACCGCGAAAGATTCCACACCGCCCGGCGCGATGCGCCAATTCATCAGGAAGGTCACGCCCATGCGTATCTCCATTCTTATCTATGACGGCTTCACCATGCTCGATGCGGTGGGCGGCTATTCCGTTTTCGGTTGGCTGCCCGGCGCCGAGGTCGAGTTCGTTGCCGAACGCAAGACCGTCATTGCCGATGACCTGCGCTCCGGCGGGCTTGCGGCATGGCGCGACTATTCGGAAGTCGAAAGCACGGACATTCTCTATCTGCCTGGCGGGCCGGGAGCCGGAGCCCAGATGAAGAACGAGGCGACGCTCTCATTCGTGCGCCGTCTGCATGAGACCTCGACATGGACCTTCGGCGTTTGCAATGGCGTCGAAATTCTCGCCGCTGCGGGAATCCTGAAAGGCAAAACGGTGACGACAAACTATTTCGCACGTCAGTCCGTCGCGTCCTTCGGTGCGAATGTCGTGGCCGATCGTTACCGCCGCGATGGCAAGATCGTCACGACGGCGGGTGTTTCGGCGGGAATCGACGGCGCGCTCTATCTTGCGCGATTGATCGCAGGCGAAGATGTCGCAAAGATCATCCAGCTGGGTATCGAATATTATCCGCATCCGCCTTTCGGGTATGGCTCGGCGGACGACGCTCCGGCGCATTTGCACGACGTGATCGGCTCGGCGGAAGGGGGCGGCCTCGAAGCGCTGATGAAGGCGAAGGAACCCCGTTTCATTCAACCGCAGCTCTGAGGCGCGCCATGACCCGCAACCGCACCATCGGTATCCTGATATTCGACGGCGTCGAGGAGCTCGATTTCGTCGGTCCTTATGAAGTCTTCACCATGTCGAACGAGGTGCATGGCTATGAAGGCCGCGAACGACCCGACCGCGTGATCCTGATTTCGGAAACGGGCGGCAAGGTCACCGGCGCCAAGGGCATGACGGTGGAAGCGCATGTCTCGATCGCCGATGCACCGCCGCTCGATGTGATCCTCGTGCCGGGCGGCATGGGCACGCGCCGCGAGGCGAAGAACACGGGCCTGCTGCAATGGATCGCCAAGGCGGCTGCCGGATGCGAATGGGTGACAAGCGTCTGCACCGGATCGCTGCTGCTCTGCGTCGCGGGCCCCGCGAAGGGGAAGCGCGTTACCACGCATTGGAGTTTCATTCCCGCCTTGCGCGAGATGGATGCGAGCGCGGCCGTGCTTGAGGAAGTGCGCTATGTGCGCGACGGCAATGTGGTGACGGCGGCGGGTGTCTCCGCAGGCATCGACATGGCGCTCTGGCTCGTCGGTCAAATGCATGGCGAAGACCATGCCCGCAAGACGCAGCGCGCCATGCAGTATGATCCCGCGCCGCCCTATGCCGCTGCGGTCTGAGCGGCATCGGGCGAGGCGGGGCTGGCGCAATGCCGCTTCATCCGGTCTAATCCTCTCAAACAACAATTTGCCTTGAGGGGACCATGTCAGGCAGCAATCCGTTCGATCCGAAGCTTTTCACCGCAGACGCCATTTCCGCCGAAACCAGAAGCATCAACGATTTCATCATCGCAGGCATGAAGGATCTGCCCGAATGGTGGGAGATCGGCGTGCAGACCTTCCGCGATCAGCGCGCCCGCGGCGAGGGCGCCTTTCCGCTGGCGCCGAAATCGCCGCGCGCCCGCGAAATCGAGATCGATGGCAAGGGCAACAAGGTGAAGCTGCGCATCCTCGCGCCGCAGGAAAGCCCCAGGGGCGTCTATCTCCACATTCATGGCGGCGGCTGGGTGCTGGGCGGCGCCGACCAGCAGGATCCGATGCTGGAGCGGATTGCGGACAATACGGGCTTTGCCTGTGTCAGCGTCGAATACCGCCTTGCGCCGGAAAATCCCTATCCCGCCGGACCGGACGATTGCGAGGCGGCGGCGATCTGGCTTGCAAAGAACGCGAAGACAGAATTCGGCACGGACCTCCTCGCCATTGGCGGCGAATCCGCCGGCGGCCATCTCTCCGCCGTCACGCTTCTGCGGATGCGCGACCGGCACGGCTTCACCGGCTTCAAGGGCGCCAATCTCGTCTTTGGCGCTTTCGACATGTCGATGACGCCAAGCCAGAGGGCCTTCGGCAATGAGCGGCTTATCCTGCGCACGATCGATATCGAAAAATTCGGCGATGCCTTCCTGCCGGCGCATATCGACCGGCGCGATCCCGATGTCTCGCCGCTTTACGCGCGTCTCCACGACATGCCGCCCGCGCTCTTCACCATCGGTACGCGCGACGCGCTGCTCGATGACTCGCTCTTCATGTATGGGCGCTGGATCGCGGCGGGGAACGAGGCCGAGCTTGCCGTATTCCCCGGCGGCGCGCATGGCTTCATCGCCTTCCCCGGCGCGCTTGCAGCGGCGGCCAACAAGCGGATGGACGATTTCCTGAAAGGCCTCGCGGCCTGAATTCCCCTGGGCGGCGGCGCAGCAATGCCCGCCGCCTGTTTCCGGTCGAAGAATTGAACGTTGTTCAATAAAATGATATCTGTTCAATTATTCACGGAAAACCCGGAGAAGGCCATGTCCTACGAACATATTCTCTATGAGCGGCAGGGCCGCGTGGCGACCATCACGCTGAACCGGCCGGACAGGCTCAATGCCATTGCGTCGGGTATGCCGCGCGAGATTGCCGCCGCCGTCGAGAGGGCCAACGAGGATGACGGGGTGCATGTGATCGTGCTGACCGGCGCGGGCCGGGCCTTCTGCGCGGGCTACGACCTGAAGGACTTTGCCGAGGCGCCCGCCGGCAATCGCGGGACCGGCACCGCCACGGGCGATGCGCGGCCCTGGGACCCGATGGTCGACTTCAACATGATGTTCGCCAACACGAGAGACTTCATGTCGCTCTGGCGCTCCTACAAGCCGACCATTGCCAAGGTGAGGGGTTTCGCGGTCGCTGGCGGCTCCGATATTGCGCTGTGCTGCGACATGGTGGTGATGGCCGAGGATGCGAAGATCGGCTACCCGCCGGCCCGCGTCTGGGGCTGCCCCACCACCGCCATGTGGGTCTACCGGCTGGGGCCGGAGCGCGCGAAGCGCATGCTTTTCACCGGCGATCTCGTCAGCGGCAGGGAGGCCGCCGAAATGGGCCTCGTGCTTGAGGCCGTGCCCGAAGCCGGTCTCGATGCCCGTGTCGAGGCGCTTGCCGCGCGCATGGCCGGCGTGCCGCGCAATCAGCTGATGATGCAGAAGCTGATGGTCAATCAGGCCTATGAAAATATGGGCCTGCAAACGACGCAGATGTTTGCGACATTGTTCGACGGCATCACGCGCCATTCGCCGGAAGGTGTCTGGTTCAAGCAGCGCGCGGAGACGGTCGGCTTCCAGCAGGCGGTGAAGGAGCGCGACAGCGGCGCGCCCATCGCCGAGGGCGTCTCGCGCCCGACCTACAAATTCTGATGCGCAACGCCGCCGAAAAGCGCCGCGAGGATTTGCGCGACATGAAGCGCAGGGCGATCCTCGCTGCCGCGCGCCGCGTCTGCGATACGGGCGGGCCGGAGGCACTGACCATGCGCGCCGTGGCGGCGGAAGCGGGCTATGCGCCGGGCGCGGTCTATTCCTATTTCGCGGGGATCGATGAACTCGCGATCGCTCTCACCGCCGAAGAACTTGGCCATCTTGCAAGGCGGATGCGCGAGGCCGCGGAGCGCGCGGAGGGGCCTGCCGCCGCCCTTGAAGCGGCGGCAAAGGAGGCTCTGAAGGCAACGGCGGGCAACGCCCCCCATGTCCGCCTTGCGGGGCGTCTCATGTCGCCGGAGCCCCTTCCCGCCGATCTCGACCGGACGGTGACGGGCCGCGTCATCGCCATTCTCGAGGCGCTGGGCGGCCCGCTGCGCGCTGCAACCGGCCTTGAAGGCGAGGCCGCCCACCGCGAAATCCTCTGCCTTGCGGCCCTTCTCATCGGCCTTCGCGTGCTCGAGGCGTCCGGTCGGCTCGCCCCTCTCGGCTTCAACGCGGAGGGCCTTCTCGCACACCGGCTGGCCGCCTTGCCCAAGGCATGACAAGCGCGGAAGCGGACCCTATGCTTCGGCACCCGCCATTCAACCTCTCAATGTCCTGATGACCGAATTTCTCGATACGTTTCGCGGCACCGTGAATACATGGGAGTGCGACGAAGTCGGCCATATGAACGTGCAGTTCTATGTCGCCCGCGCGTCCGATGCCGCCTTCTATCTGCGCCATGCACTGGGCCTTTCGCCATCGCAGGTGCGCGGCGAACGCCGCGCCATGGTGGCGCTCGAGGAACACATCCGGTTTCACCGCGAGCTGCGCGCGGGTGACATCATGCATATGCGCTCGCGCCCCGTCGAAATCCGCGAACGCACGCTGGTGAGCTTTCACGAACTCTTCAATTCCTCGACCGGCGAAGTGTCGGCGACCGTGACAGCCGTCTCCGGTCATTTCGATCTTGACCGGCGAAAGCTCATTCCCTGGCCGGAAGAGGCGCGCCGCCGTGCGGCGCCGTTTCTCGGGCCGTTGCCGCCGCACGCCGAAGCGCGCGGCGTCGAGCGCGAGAAGCGCCTGCCCGATCTCCGCCTCGAAGATGCAACGGACTTCATCGAGATCTATCGCGGCGCGGTCATGCCCTGGGAATGCGACGATTTCGGACACATGAATTCGCGCTTCTACATGGCGCGCTTTTCCGATGGCGCCGGGCATCTCTGGCAGGCGCTCGGCTTCGGCAAGCGCGACATGCTGGACAGGCGGCGCGGCACCGTCGTTCTCGAAATGCGCCTCAACTACCGCCGCGAGGTCAGCTCAGGTGCGATGCTTGTGGTCCGCAGCACGCTCACCCGCGTCGAAGGCAAGACCCTCACTTTCGTTCATTTCATGTTCGATGCGGAAACGGGTCTCCTCGCCGCAACGGGCGAGGCGATTGCCGTCATGCTCGATCTCGATGCGCGAAAGACGGTCGCCTTCACCGATGACGAACGTGCGGCGGTACTTCCCCATGTGAGGCCGCTCGCATGACCGGCATGATCGATACCTACAAGGGCTATGTCTCGTTGCAGGAATGCGACGAGATGGGCCATATGAACATCCAGCACTACATCTCGAAAAGCTCGGACAGTTCCTACAATCTGCGCGTGGCGCTCGGTCATGCGGCTCTCGATCAGGCGGTATCGGGGCTAGGCTATGTCGCGCTCGAACACCACATTCGCTTCCACCGCGAACTCCGTGCGAGCGATCTTGTCACCATCCGCTCCGGCATTGTCGAAATCCGCGACAAGACCATGCGCATCTATCAGGAAATGCGCGAGGCGCTGGATGACCGTCTCGCCGCAACCTACGTGGTCGACACGGGCTGCCTCGATCTCGAAACGCGCCGCCTCGCCCCCTGGCCGGATCATGTGCGCGCCAATGCGGAGAGGATGCGCGTCGCGCTGCCGCAAGAGGCCGAAGCCCGCTCGCTGCCGCGCGAGGCCGTGGAGCGCGATGTCTCGCTCGCCCGGGCGGACGCAGAGGGAATGACGGAAACCAACCGCTCGGTGGTCAATACCTGGGAATGCGATACCAACGGCCATATGAATGCGCGCTTCTTCATGGCACGTTTTTCCGATGCGCAGGGCCATATGTGGGCACAAGCCGGGCTTGGCCGCCATGAGCAGGCGGCGCGCGGCCTTGCCACAGCCACGGTCGAAATGCGCCTCACCTATCTGCGAGAAATTCGCGCGGGCGAAACGCTTTTCGTGCGGACCGCAATCCTGAAAACGGAAGGAAAGACGCTGCGCTACCGGCATTGGCTGTTTAGCGGCGACACGGGCGAACCCGCTTGTGCGGCGGAAGGCGCAGCACTTCTCTTCGACAGATCGACGCGCAAGGCCGTGCCCCTGCCGGAGCCGATCCGCCAGCGTCTCTGGAACAATTCCCAATCAAGAAACGGAAGTGAAGA
>JAHBYK010000066.1 GCA_019635965.1 Parvibaculum sp.
AGCTTCCCAGCCAGACCGCGACGTACACCCGCTTTGACCTGATTATGCCGAAAAGCGGGTCAAATGCTGGCAAATTGCCATTTTAGCGCTGCGTCAAATGGCCTATTCCAGTTAGCCGCATTTGCCTGTGCCCCGGCGGAAAGCCCGGCCGGGCCTACTATACATCCGGGTTGGCCCCATTTCGGGCAACCCAGCCAGAGCAGTACTCCATGCCGTTGAACCTACAGTCGCTCAAGGATATGCCGCCCCGCCGGATTGCGATGATCGTGGCGATCCTGTTCCTTGCCTTCATCGTCGTCGTCTTTTTCTACCGGGTTTACGGGCGCATAGCGGGGCATGGCGGCTATGGCTGGCCGACGCCGGTGGTCGAAGTTGTCGAGGCGAAAACCGAGAAGGTCGAGACGATCGTTTCCGCCCTCGGCACGTTGCAGGCTGATCAGGCAATCACGATCACGCCGGAAATCACCGGCATCGTCACCAGTATCGAGTTCGAGGACGGTCAGCGCATCGAACAGGGCGATGTCGTAATCCGCCTCGATGACCGCGATCTCAACGCGCGGCTGGCGCAGGCCGAAGCGCGCCTCACGCTCACCCGCGCGAACTACCAGCGTGCCGAGCGGCTGCTCAATCAGGGTTCCGGCACCGCGCGGGCGCGCGACGAGGCACTCAACGATTTCAAGTCGGCGGAAGCGGAAGTCGCGGCCACGAAGACCGCGCTCGACAAGGCGACGATCACCGCGCCCTTCTCCGGCATCATCGGGCTCCGTCAGGTCAGCGTCGGCCAGTTTCTCACGCCGGGCCAGCCGATTGCGACGCTGGCCGAAGTCGACAATCTCAGGATCGACTTTCAGGTTTCCGAAGTCTTTCTGACGCAGATCCGTCAGGGGCAGGAGGCCGTCGTCACATTCGATGCGCTGCCGGGCAAGACATACCGGGGCATCATCAGCGCCGTCGATCCGGTGGTCAGCATCGATGGCCGCTCTCTCAGCGTGCGCGCGCTCATCCGCAACGATGAAAACGAACTCAGGCCGGGGCTTTTCGGCCGCGTCGAGATCGTCACGCAGACGCGCGACTCGATCCTCCTGCCCGAAAGCGCCATTGTCGCATCGCCGCAGGGCGGCAGCGCCGTATTCGAGGTGGTGGATGGCCACGCGAAAATGATGCCCGTGCGCATCGGCGAGCGCCGCCCCGGTGCGGTCGAAATTCTCGAAGGCGTATCGGCGGGCGATACCGTCATCATTGCAGGCCAGCTTCGCGTGCGGGATGGCGGGCAGGTCGAAATCCTCGCACCGGCGGGGCCGGGTGCCGGCGCCGGCGCGGCTGAAGCGGCCGCGAACTAGGCGGGGGAGCCGATATGCACATTTCCGAGCTCTTCATACGCCGGCCGGTCTTCGCCACGGTGGTCAGTCTGATCCTCATGCTGATCGGCATCGTGTCCTATGACCGGCTGTCGGTGCGCGAGTATCCGCAAATCGACGAACCGGTGGTGACGGTGACGACGACCTATCGCGGCGCGAGCGCGGCGGTGGTCGAACGCGAGGTGACGCAACCGCTCGAAGATTCGATGGCCGGCATCGAAGGCATCGAGGTTCTCTCCTCGACGAGCCGCGCCGAAGAAAGCCAGGTCACGGCGCGTTTCACGCTCGAGACCGATCCCGATGTCGCCGCGAGCGATGTGCGCGACCGTGTCGGCCGCGCGCGCGGGCTGCTGCCGAACGAGATCGAGGAACCGATCATTGCGAAGGTCGAGGCCGACGCGCAGCCGATCATGTATATCGCGTTCAAGAGCGACCGCATGTCGTCGCTCGAGATTACCGATTATCTCGACCGGATCGTCACGGACAGGTTGCAGAACCAGCCGGGCGTCGCGCAGGTCGGCATTTTCGGCGGCCGCGAATATTCGATGCGCGTCTGGGTCGATCGTGAGCGTCTTGCCGCCTACAATCTCACGGTGCAGGACGTGGAAAACGCCATCCGCACCCAGAACGCCGAAATTCCGTCGGGCCGCATCGAAAGCCTCGATCGTGAATTTACCGTCGTTTCCAAGACGGCCCTGCAAACGCCGGAGGAATTCCGCAACATCGTCGTCAAGGAAAGCGGCGGCTTTCAGGTGAAGCTCGGCGAGGTCGCGCGCGTCGAAGTGGGCGCCGCCGATGAGCGCCGTTCGGCAACCTATAATGGCGAGACGTCGATCTCTCTCGGTATCGTGAAGCAGGCAACCGCCAATCCGCTCGATGTCGCGGCCAATGTGCGCCGGACGCTTGCCGAGATCGCGCCGACGCTGCCCGCCGGCATGGGTTCCTTCGTCGGCTACGACACGTCGATCTTCATCGCCGAATCCATCAAGTCGGTCTATGAAACGATCTTCGAGGCGGTGGTTCTCGTCGTTCTCGTGATCTTCGTTTTCCTGCGCACGGTGCGCGCCTCGTTCATTCCGGTGGTGACGATCCCGATTTCGCTCATCACGACATTCGGCATCATGCTGATGCTCGGTTTCAGCATCAATACGCTGTCGCTGCTTGCCATGGTGCTTGCCATCGGCCTTGTGGTCGATGATGCGATCGTGATGCTCGAAAATATCTACCGGCATATCGAGGAAGGAAAGACTCCCTTCCAGGCGGCTATCGACGGTTCGCGGGAAATCACCTTCGCCGTCATCGCCATGACGCTGACGCTCGTTGCCGTCTATGCGCCGGTGAGCTTCGCCGAAGGCCGCACGGGTAAGCTCTTCCTCGAATTCGCGCTGACGCTTGCGGGCGCGGTGCTCGTCTCGGGCTTCGTCGCGCTCACGCTCACGCCCATGCTCTGTTCCAAGCTGCTTCGCCGCGAGGTGAAGGAAACGCGCGTGCAGCGCTGGCTGCGCGAGCGGCTTGAACAGCTGGATGCGGCCTACAAGAATGCGCTGCGGACGGCACTGTCGCGGCAGGGCGCCGTGGTCGGCGCGGCCTTTGCCGTGGCGCTGTCCTGCGTCGGTCTCTTCGCGCTGCTCCAGCAGGAGCTTGCGCCGCTCGAAGACCGCGGCACGCTGCTCGTGGTGGGTCAGGCGCCGCAAGGCGCGACGCTCGATTTCTCGCGGCGCTACGCCAAGCAGATCGAAGGCATATTGACCGACATACCCGAAGTCGCGGGCTATCTCGTCGTCTCCGGCTTTCCGCAGATTACCGATCTCGTCTCCTTCTCGCGGCTCGTCCCCTGGAGCGATCGCGGCCGCACGCAGCAGGAAATCGTTGCCGAGCTTCAGCCGAAGCTCAATCGCATCCCCGGCATCATGGCTTTTGCGATCAATCCGCCCTCGCTCGGGCAGAGCGGCCGCTCTCAGCCCATCGAATATGTCATTCAGGCGTCCGGCACCTATGAGGAGCTCGACGGCTATGTGCAGGCGATGCTGAACGAGATCAGGGCCAATCCGGGCTTCACCAATCCCG
Source organism: Parvibaculum sp. (assembly GCA_019635965.1). Lineage (GTDB taxonomy): Bacteria > Pseudomonadota > Alphaproteobacteria > Parvibaculales > Parvibaculaceae > Parvibaculum. Next base: position 3,426 of record JAHBYK010000066.1, read on the forward strand.
ACACCAATCTCAAGCTGCAGAAGCCGCAGCTCGATATTTCCGTGAACCGCGAAAAGGTGGTCGATGCCGGTATCGACGTGGCGACGGTCGGGCGCACGCTCGAAACGCTGCTCGGCGGCCGCCGGATCACGCGCTACGAGCAGGGCGGCAAGCAGTATGACGTGATCGTGCAGGTGGCGGAGGAAGAACGGCGGACGCCAACCGACATCAGCAACATCTATGTGCGTGGCGGCAAGGGCGAGATGGTGCAGCTCTCGAACCTCGTCACGGTGGAAGAGGTCGTGGCGCCGAATTCGCTCAACCGTTTCAATCAGCTCCGCGCCGCGACGATTTCGGCGGGCCTGGTGCCGGGCTATTCGACGGGCGAGGCGCTTGCCTTTCTCGACGAGACGGCGGCGCGCATCCTGCCGCCCGTGGCGCAGACGGATGTGGACGGGCAGTTGCGCGAATTCGTGAAATCCTCCGGCACGATCATGGTGACTTTCGTGCTGGCGCTGATCTTCATCTATCTCGTGCTGTCGGCGCAGTTCGAGAGTTTCATAGACCCGCTGGTCATCCTCATCAGCGTGCCGCTGTCGATCGCCGGCGCCTTGATGCTGCTCTTCCTGACGAATACCTCGCTCAACATCTACAGTCAGGTGGGGTTGATCACGCTGGTCGGTCTCATCAGCAAGCACGGCATCCTGATCGTCGAATTCTCGAACCAGCTCCGCGAAAAGGGATTGTCCGTCTATGACGCGGTGATCGAGGCGGCGAGCCTTCGCCTGCGGCCGATCCTGATGACGACGGGCGCGATGGCGCTCGGCGCCGTGCCGCTTGCGCTGGCGTCCGGGGCCGGCGCTGAAAGCCGCCGCTCCATCGGTTATGTCATCGTGGGCGGCATCACCTTCGGTACGCTGCTGACGCTCTTCGTCGTGCCGACGGTCTATCTGCTGATCGCAAGCTGGCGTGAAAGACGTCTCGCGGCGAAGGCGGCTGCCTCGCATTTGCCTGCCGAATAGGCTTCAGAAGAAGCGCGCGATCCTGATCTGCAGATAGTCGTCGTCGGAAACGCTGTAGACCGGGTCTTGCTGCGGCACATTCGTGAAGAAATGCCCTTCGAGCGAGAGGCGGTAATTCTCCGCGATCCGCCGCTCGCCTTGCAGGCGGAAGCCGAGGGCACCCGTCTCCGTATCCACCGTCGTGCCGGCAAGGACGCTTGTCGAGGCGGCATCGTTCGCCGCCCAGCGCAGCGCGAAGAAGGCGTCGTTCTGATAGGGGTTTCGCTGGTTCATGCCCCGCGTGTCATAGGCATATTCGACGACCGTGCCGAGGTCGCCCTCGCTGCCGAAGACGCCATAGAAGGAATATTCGATGCCGCCGGTCACGGCGCCGTAATTCTCGCCCAGTTCGCGCCTGCCATAGCCTTCGAGCTTCCAGAGCCAGGGGCCGAAGGTCGCCTGCAGGTCGAGCGAGGCCTGCTTCTTCTGCGGGTAGAAGGGGGCGAGCACGAGGTTGCCGCCGCCATCGAGCGCGGGAAGCAGAACCGGATCGCGCGCCGTGCCCTGGAAGTAGGACAGGCCGAGATCGAATTCGCCGAATGTGTTCGAGTAGCGCCCGGCGAAATCCTGGTGCCATTCCCCGGCGCCGCTTTCATAGGCCGTCAGCTTGCGCTCGACCGGAATGTCGGTCGCCGGGCGGCCATCGGGCCCTGGAAAATTGCGCTCGCGGAACCATGGCAGCAGGAAGGCTTCGAACGTGCCGAAGGATTGCATGCTGCGCAGCCGGATCATGGGCTGGCCGAGCTTCACCTCCTGCTTGATCGGATCTTCCATGAGATCGACCTGGTTGATCGTGTCGACGAGGTGGACGGCTTCCGTGACGCCCCAGAAAACCTTGTCGAAGCCTGCGCGCACTTCCCAGTCGCTGCCGTAAAAGGCGAGGCGCGCCTCGCGGATGTCCCAATGGCTGCGTTCGCCGTCGCGCTGGTCGAGGCGGGCGAAGGGCGTGAAGACGAAGGAGCGGTCATTGCTTTCCGGGAGATACTGCACGGTGATCTCGCCGGCGACGGAAGCTGTCGTGTCCTTCTGGCGGGGGCTCGATGCATTCTGCGTGAAGACGCGAAGCTCCGGCTCGATATAGCCGCGCAGCGTGACGTTCTCCGCCATCGCGGGGAGGGCGGACAGGGCAATGGCCGCCGCGCCGAGCGAGAGCGTCAGCCCCGTTCTGTTCCCCTTGCCATGCCCCACGTCACTCACCCCGAATGCAACAGACGCAACAATCCCGCTTCCTCCCGGCCGAACCCTGCGATCACCGCGTGCGTTCGAGTGCGGCGGGCGTGAAATCGCTTTCCTTCAGCCCGGTGCGGAACTGATATTTCTGCCAGACGAGCTTCGTCTGCTTGCGGCTTTCGTGATTGACCATGTCGAGGTCGCGCGGCCGCCAATAGCTGTCGAGATACTGGTCGTACTCGCCCGCTGTCAGCGTTTTCAGCAGCGACGACTTGCGGTCGTAATAGTCGATCTTGCGCAGCAGATAGTGGTCCGTGTCGATCCATACGGTCTGGTGCGTATAGCCGGAACCTTCATAGGCGGGAATACGATCCACCACATGGCAGCTGCGTTCGCCGCAGGGTTCGTCGCGGAGCCAGACCCATGTGAACTTGCCGGTTTCCTGCGGCGCGAGATCCTCGAAGGCGAATTCGCTGCCGACGAAGGGCCCGGACTTGTTGGCCGAGGAAATACGGCGGACGCGCTTCACGGCGGGCAGGAAAAGCCACTGGTCGTCGGGCTTTGCGACATAGGCATGGGTGAGAAGCGCGGTGCCTGCCACATCGAGCGGCCGGTCGAAGACGATCAGGCTCCAGTCGCCTTCGCCCTCGCCGGTGCGTTCCATCATGGAGAGGCGCAGCTCCCGCTCGCTCGTCGCGCCCGTCGCATTGGTCAGGATCATCTTCATGTCGGCGGTGGCATCGCCCCAGCCCCGGTCGCGCCGGTCCATCTCTTCGGCGATGGCGAGGCCGCGCGCTTCCGGTTCGTTTTCCGGCGGCAGCGATACCTGTGCGAAAGCCGATGTGCAGGCGAGCAAGGCTGCCACGGCAGCCCCGAGCAATCTTGCGGATGATCCGGCCAATTTCCCCTCCCTGGTCCGATTCAACGCCGCGATGATGCCCGGAGCGCCCGGCCGTTCCAAGGAAAAAGCGGCATTTCGGTCAAAAGGGACGGTCGCCGTTAACCGTGACCCGCTCCATATGTCGCCTGTGGCCGTGATAGTCGTTCAGCGCGAAATGCTGGGCCGCGCGATTGTCCCAGAAGGCAATGGCGTTTCTCGTCCAGCGGAAGCGGCAGGTATAGGGCTCCTGCGTGCAGTGCTCGAACAGGAAGTCGAGCAGCGGCCGGCTCTCGCGCCTCGTCATGCCGGCGAATTTCTCGGTGAAGGCAGGGTTCACATAGAGCGCCTTGCGGCCGGTTTCCGGGTGTGTGCGCACGACCGGATGTTCGAAGGAGGGCGTATCGTCGCCCGCGGTCGAGACTTCCATGCCCTTGCGCTTCTGGGCGGAGGCGCCGCGCTCGCTGTATTCGCCTTTCGCCGTGTGGACGGCCTTCAGCCCCTCGAGCATCTTCTTCATGCCGGACGACAGCGTCTCATAGGCGAGGTACTGGTTCGCCCAGAGCGTGTCGCCGCCATAGGGCGGAATTTCCCTGGCATAAAGGATCGAGCCGAGCGCGGGCTCCTCCAGAAACGACATGTCGGAATGCCAGCCGCCGCCGAAATTGATGCGGTCCTCCGGCTCCTTGATGATCTGCATGATTTCAGGGTGGCCATCCATCCCCTTCACATAGGGATGGATGTTCAGCGTGCCGAAGCGGCGGCCAAAGGCCTTGTGCTGTTCATGCGTCAGGTTCTGGTCGCGGAAAAAGATGACGATGTGGTCGAGGAAGGCCTGATGGATGTCGTCGAAGGTTTCATTGGAAAGATCCTTCGAAAGATCGACACCCTCGATTTCGGCGCCGAGCGCGCCGGAAATCGGCTTCACGGTGATTGTCTTGTATCCCATGTCAGGCCTCCCTCGTCCGCTCAGGCGGTCGCCTTCTGGAATGCCGGGCGGCTGGCGAGCCGGCCGAAATAGGCGTTCACATTCTTCAGATCGTCGCTCAGAAGGCCGAACATCTTGCAGAGCAGCAGGTCGTAGCCGAGCATGATGTCGGCGGCGGTAAAGTCCGAACCGCAGATGTAATCCTTGCCCGCGAGTTCCTTCTCGAGAATGCCGAGCATCTTTTTCGTGCTCTCGACGGATTCCGCCGCCACCTGTGGAATGCGCTTGTCTTCGGGGCGGATGAAGGAGTGCTGCGCGATATTGCCGATCGGCACCATCATTGTTGCCTCGGCGAAGTGGAACCAGTGCAGATAGCGGCCGCGCGCTGCGCTGCCGGGCTTCGGCTCCAGCTTTCCATTGCCGTGTTTTTCCAGAAGATACTGGAGGATCGCGCCGGACTCGTTCAGCACCTGTCCGTCATCCTCGATCGCCGGCACCTTGCCGAGCGGATGCACCGCCAGATACTCGGCCGACTGGAGATCGGCGGGCGAGAAGTTCAGCACCTTCAGTTCGTAAGGAATGCCCAGCTCCTCGCAGAGCCAGACAACGCGCACCGAGCGCGTGTTCTTCGCGTGATAGACCTTGAGCATGATGTCTCCCTTCATGCGCCTCTTGCGGGCGCCTGCGATGTTGGTCCTTTCACTCTAGCGGAGACGGCTGGCGCCTGCGAGAGGGCGCACGGGGAAAAAGCCGGTCGAGGGTCGCCGCGAAGGCGGGCAGGAAAAAGATCGCCGCCACCATGTTCGCAAGGAACATGAAGGCGAGCAGGATGCCCATATCGGCCTGCAATTTCAGGCCCGAAAAGGCCCAGGTGGAAACGCCGACCGAAAGCGTGAGCCCGGTGAAGATCACGGCGACGCCGATCTGCTTGAGCGCCAGCGGATAGGCTTCCGCCATTGGCTTGCCCTCGTCGAGATAGGATTGCAGACGGCTGTAGATATAGAACGCATAGTCGACGCCGATGCCGGTGGCGAGCACGAGCACGGGCAGCGTCGAGACCTTGAGGCCGATATTGAGCGCCGTCATCAGCCAGTAGCCGAGGAAGGTCGCCATGAGGAGCGGCATGCAGCAGCAGATGATCGCCCGCCAGTCCCGATAGGCGAGGAAGACGAGCACCACGATCACGGCATAGACCCAGGCAAGCATGGGCAGTTCGCTCGCCTCGATCACATCATTCGTTGCCGCCATCACGCCGACGCCGCCCATCGCAAGGCGGAAATTCACATCAGGACGGGAAAGGGCCTCGCGGTCGGTAGAGCGGAAATTCTTGACCGCTGCAATCACGCGCTCGATCGTCCCGGCCTTGTGGTCGTCGAGATAGATGATCACGGGCAGGATGGTGCAGGCCTCGTTCAGAAGTCCGCTCGAAGGCTCATAGATCGAGGTCGTCTGAATGAGGTCCGTCTCGGTCCGCGGCAGCGCCACCCAGCGCAGATTGCCCTCGCGCCAGATCGCCGCCGTTTCCCGCGCGGAAAGAGCAAGCGATTGAACGGAGTTCACGCCCTCCACGTTGCGCATTGCCCAGGAGAAGCGTTCGATGAGCCGCATGGTCCTGTAGTCGATGCAGGCATCGGCCGGCGTTTCCGTGACCACGATCAGCGCGTCGGCCGAGATCGAGAAGCGGCTGACGATGTCGGCGATGTCGCGGTTGTAGCGCGAGGACGGCCACAGTTCCGAGAAGCCTTCCGTCAGGTCGCCGATATGGCGCTCGCGCGTCTGGTAGATGGCGGCGGCGAGCAGCACGGCGAACACAACGAGCGTGAATGCCGCGGGCACAGGATTTGCGATCCGTCCGAGAAAACCCATGATCCGTTCGCGCGAGCGGCGCAGCCGGGCGAATGTTTCGGCGTAATCCTTGTCCGCCGGCAGATAGGAGGCGACGAGCGGCAGCATGATGAGGTTCGTCACGATCTTCAGCGCCACGCCGAGCCCCGCCATGATGGCGAGATCCTGAATGACCTCGATCGGGATGAGGTAAAGTGTGCCGAAGCCCGCGAGATCGGTGATGAGCGCGAGCGAGCCCGGTACGAGAAGGCGGCGGAAGGTCGCGCGCGCGGCCTCGTCGGCGCTTTTCCCCTCGCTCAGCTCGCTGCCAATCAGGTTGATCTGTTGCACGCCGTGGCTGACGCCGATGGCATAGACGAGGAAGGGCACGAGGACGGCGAGCGGGTCGAGCCCGCGCCCCATCAGATAGAGCAGGCCGAATTGCCAGACGAGCGAGACGAGCGAACAGAAGACCGCGAGAAAGGTGAGCTGGATCGAGCGCGAATAGATGAAGACCGACAGCGTGGTCAGCACAAAAGCAAGAATGAAGAAGATCATTACGTCGCTTGCGCCGTCGGCAATGTCGCCGATGAATTTGGCGAAGCCGACGATCTGGATTTCGATCGCCTCGTCCTCGAACTGCCCGCGGATCTGCGATTCCAGTTTTGCGGCAAGGTCGAGATAGTCGAGTTCCTCGCGCGTCAGCGGGTCGATTTCCTGCAGCTCCGCCATCACGAGGGCCGCGCGGTGATCGTTCGAGAAGAGAAAGCCCTCGTGCTTGCCGTTCAGCGCGCGGTCGCGGATCGTTTCCACATCCGCATCCGTTATTGTTGTGACCGTCACGCCTTCGGGGATCACCGGATAGGCGTTGATGCCGTCCTCGGTGTTTTCGGTCACGCGCGTCGTGGTGGACCAGAGCGAGCGCACGGTGGTGCGCCGCACGCCGGGCAGGAAGGTGAGTTCCTCCGTCACCGCGTGCAGACGGCGCATGAAGTCCGCATGCCAGATCGTGCCTTCGCGCGCCTTCACCGCAACGAGAACGAGATTTGCGCCCGGCACCTCGTTTTCATATTTCAGGAATGTCTGCACATATTCGTGGCCGGTGGGCACCTGCTTCAGGAAGCCTGCTTCCATACGCAGCTGCACGGCGTAGTAACCCATCGCAATCGTGAATATCGCAAGCGCCAGCAGAATGAGCGCCCGCGTCTTGAAGACGACGAACTCGACAGCGTTCACGGAATTTCCCCCTCGCATCCCCCGGTTTCACATTCTGCCTCATTCGCCCCGGTCCGCGATGGCCGATTTGGGTAGCCGCGGGCCGGGAATTGGGTCAGGATTAGTAAAACCTTGTTACAAAGTTGGGGGGAGGAACATGAGTTTGTCAAAGCGTATCTGTGCGTCCGCGGCCGTATTGATGCTGTTTGCGGGGGCGGCATCGGCGGGCGTGCCACAGGCGCAGGCGGATCGTCTCTTGCGCGATCTGACGCCGATGGGGGCGGAGCGGGCCGGCAATGCGGACGGGACGATCCCGGCCTGGGATGGCGGTCTTTCGAGCGTTCCCAAGAATGTTTCATGGGCGCCCGGCCGCGGGCATTACAACGATCCCTTCGCTGACGATCAGGTGATCGCCACGGTCACCAATGCGAATGCGGATGCGCATGACGCCTTCCTCACGCCCGGCCAGCGCGCGATGCTCGCGACCTATCCGTCCTACAAGATGAATGTCTATCCGTCGCGGCGGAGCTGCGCCTTGCCGGAAGCGGTTTACGAGGCGGTGCGCGAAAATGCGGTGAAGGGTTCGCTCGGCGGCAAGGGCGACACGCTGACCGGCGTACTGCGCGGCATTCCCTTCCCGATCCCGTCGAGCGCGAACGAGATCGTCTGGAACCACAATCTGCGCTATCGCGGCTACAAGGTGTCGCGCACCTTCGTTTCGGCGGCGCCGACGCGCGAAGGCAATTTCACGCCGATCAAGGTGCAGGACGATCTCGTCTTCGATTATTCGGCGCCCGGCATTTCCTCGATCAAGGCGCTGAACAACACCTCGTTCCGCTATCTGCAGGAAACGATTTCGCCGGCGCGGCGTGCGGGCCAGCTTCTTCTCGTCCATGAGACCTTCGATCCCGCGCTCGGCGAGCGGCGCTCCTGGCAATATACGACGGGGCGCACGGATTCATCGCCCCGCGTGCAGCGCACCAGCGCCATCAACTACGACACGCCGCAAATCTATTCCGACGCCATGTCGACGGCGGACAGTTTCGATGTGTTCTCCGGTCCTCTCGACCGCTTCGACTGGACGGTGGTCGGGCGCGGCGAGCGTTACATCGCCTATAATTCCTATGAGCTGAGTTCGCCCGCCCACAAATATGCGGACATCATCAAGCCCGGTCACATCAACCAGGATCTCGTGCGCTACGAAAAGCACAGGGTCTGGATCGTCGATGCGACGCTGAAGCCGACGCAGCGCCATGTCTATAGCCGCCGCACCGCCTATTTCGACGAGGATGGCTACAACATGGTGGCGGGCGAGCTTTACGATGCGCGCGGCGGGCTCTGGCGTGTGCAGGAGGCGCATATGATCCAGTATTACGACGTGCCCACCTGCTTCAATGCGTCGGACGTCGTCTACGATCTCGTGGAAGGGCGCTATGTCGTGCAGAACCTCAAGAACGAGGAGGCCGGCATCAATTTCGACGCCTCGCATCTCAATGACATGATGTTTGTGCCGGAGGAACTCCGCCGCCGCATCACGCGGCGGTAGCGGCTAGTCCAGCGCGCCGACGAGCGAGGCGCGCTGCGACAGCTCGATCCAGTTGCCGTCGGGGTCGCGCACAAAGGATATGCGCGCGACCTTGCCGAGCGTCTGCGGGGCGCGGCCTTCCGCGCCGCCGCGGGCGAGGATCGCGGCATGTTCCTTGTCCGCGTTGCGGATCTGGATGGTGATGTAGCGCCAGCCCGGCCCCTCGAAGGCCGCATCGGCAATCGCGTCCTTCGCTTCATCGAACAGGATCACGCTGTCGCCGCAGAGAAAGCTGAGGCCCCCCTGTTCCGGCACGTCCGGCAGGCCGAGCGCGACGGCATAGAAGCGGCGATGGGCGTTCACGTCGCGCACACCGAGCCGGATGCCGATGCGCTCGACGCCATGCGTGCCGGGCGGTACCAGCGTCACCTTGTTGCCGTCCGGGTCGGCGAGGCGCCTGGGTGCGCGCAATCCTTCGCGCGCGATCAGCAGTTCGCGGTAGCCGGAAGGCGCGGCGATGGGCAGGGCGTTCCTCGCATGATTGATCTTCAGCACCGAGCCGAGAAGATCGTGGCGATGCTGCTGCAAGCCGCCGCCAAGCGGCAGCAGGTGATCGAAGGGAAGCCCCACCTCGTTCTGCCAGAAGTCGAGCATGGGCTCGAGATTGGTGGTGAAGAGACCGACATCGATGCGCGGTTTTGCGAGTTCCATGCCGGCCTCTCCTTTAATTGTTGGCGGGTTTTCCGGCGGAAAGCCGGAGTCCCCTTTTCCTGAAAACGCTTCAGGGTGCTTCGTTGGAGAACACGATGGTGCCGGAGGCAGCGAACATGCCGCCGACGCCATGCGCAATGGAGATTTTCGCGCCCGGCACCTGCGCCGGTGCGATGCCCCGCATCTGGCGCACGCTTTCCTGCAAGGCATACATGCCATACATGCCGGAATGCATGTAGGAGAGGCCGCCGCCATTGGTGTTGAGCGGCAGCTTGCCGCCCGGCCGCGTATGGCCCTCGCGGATGAAGGCCGCCCCCTCGCCGCGCTCGCAGAAGCCGAGATCTTCGAGCCCATAGATGGGCAGATGCGCGAAGGCGTCATAGATCATCAGATGATCGACATCCGAATGTTTGATGCCCGCCTCGCCGAAGGCCTTCTTGCCCGAGACGCGAAAGGCCTTCGATGTGGTGAAGTCCTCCATCTGCGAGATCATCGGCGTTTCGCAGCTTTCGCCCGTGCCGAGGATATAGACCGGCTTCTGCGGGAAGTCCTTCGCGCGATCGGCGCTTGTGAGAATGAGTGCGCCGCCGCCATCGGTCACGAGGCAGCACATGAGCAGCCGGAAAGGCCAGGCGATCATCTTCGAGTTCAGCACGTCATCGACGGTGATCGGATCGCGGAAGGAGGCGCGCGGGTTCATCGCTGCCCATTCGCGCTGCACGACAGCGACATGGGCAAGGTCCGCCTCGCTCACGCCATAGGTCTTCATGTAGCGCAGTGCCGGAATCGTGAACATCGAAGGCGGGTTGGTGATGCCATAGGGCACTTCGAACTGGCCTTGCTGGCTTGCCGGGTCGCGGGCGAAGCGCCGCGCGCCGACGCGCGAGCGGCCCGATTCCGCATGGGTGATGAGAACCGTTTTGCAAAGCCCCTCGTTGATCGCCGCTGCCGCA
>JAHBYK010000067.1 GCA_019635965.1 Parvibaculum sp.
ATCCTCATGTTCGGTGCCATCGCGATCCTCTTCGTGCTGCCCTGGCTCGACACGTCGAAGGTGCGCTCGGCGCGGTTCCGCCCGCTGTTCAAGCAGTTCTTCTGGATCTTCGTGGTGGCCTGCCTCGGCCTCGGCTATTGCGGCGGCCAGACGCCCGACAAGATCCTGATCCATGTCGGCGATGGCGGCTTCGACGTGACCGACCTGTCGCGCATCCTGACCTTCTACTACTTCGCGCACTTCCTCATCGTGCTGCCCGTTCTCGGGCTTGTCGAGAAGCCGAAACCTCTTCCGGAAAGCATCGCCGCTTCGGTGCTGCCGGCGGAAAAGTCCGCGAGCTGAGGGGGAGAAGAAAGTGAAAATGGAAATGAAGACCTTCTTCCGCGCTCTGACCCTCGCCGCCGTTGCCGCGATCGGTCTCTCGCTTCTCCCGGCCGGGCCTGCAAAGGCCGCCGGTGCCGCCGAGAAGCCGATCGACCTGCAATGGTCCTTCGAGGGCCTGTTCGGCACCTATGACCGCGATGCGCTGCGCCGCGGCTACAAGGTCTACAAGGAAGTCTGCGCCGTCTGCCATGCGATGGAATTCGTGCGCTACCGCAACCTTGCCGAACCGGGCGGGCCTGAGTTCACCGAAGGCCAGGTCAAGGCGCTCGCCGCCGAAATCACCGTCATCGACGGCCCGAATTCGGATGGCGAAATGTATGAGCGTCCGGGCGAGCCGAAGGACCGCTTCCCGAAGCCCTATCCGAACCGCGAGGCGTCGGCCGCCGCGCTCGGCGCCTATGCGCCGGATCTGTCGCTGATGAACAAGGCGCGCAAGAACGGCCCGGACTACGTCTATTCGATCCTCGTCGGCTACGAAGAAGCGCCCGAAGGCTTTGAGGTCACGACCGGCCACTACAACAAGTACTTCCCCGGCCACCTCATCGCCATGCCGAAGCCGCTCTCGGACGGCCAGGTCGATTATGAGGACGGCACGCCCAACACCGTCGAGCAGATGGCGAAGGACGTGACCCACTTCATGATGTGGACGGCCGAGCCGAAGCTCGAGCAGCGTCACCGCCTGGGCTTCCAGGTGCTGATCTATCTGATCGCGCTGACCGGCATCCTCTATTTCGCCATGCGCAAGGTCTGGGCCGACGCCCACTGATCGCGGCGAGATACGAGTTGCGGAAAAGGGCTCCTTCGGGAGCCCTTTTTCATGGCGCCGTCGCGCCGTTTTGTTATACCGGACCGGGAAAGCGGACCGGCAAATGAGAAACGGGAGACGAGATTGGCAAAGACGGTTCTCGGCGTCATCGGCGGCAGCGGCGTCTATGAGTTTCCGGGCCTCCGGAACGACCGCTGGGAGCATGTGGCAAGCCCCTGGGGCGAGCCTTCGGACGCGCTGCATTTCGGCGAATTGCCGCTTGGCGACGGCCGCGTGGTGGAGATGGTGTTCCTGCCGCGCCACGGCCGCGGCCATCCCCATTCGCCGTCCAGCATCAACTACCGTGCCAATATCGACGCGATGAAGCGCGCCGGCGTCACCGACATCATTTCCGTCTCGGCCGTGGGCTCGCTGAAGGAAGAATTGCCGCCGGGCACCTTTGTCATCGTCGATCAGTTCATCGACAGGAGTTTCGCGCGCGAAAAGAGCTTCTTCGGCGAGGGCTTCGTCGCCCATGTCTCGATGGCGCATCCCGTCTGCGCCCGGCTCGGCGACCATATCGAGGCAGCGTGCAGGAAGAACAATATCCGCTACCAGCGCGGCGGCACCTATCTCGTCATGGAAGGCCCGCAATTCTCGACGCTCGCCGAAAGCAATCTCTACCGCTCCTGGGGCTGCTCGGTGATCGGCATGACCAACATGCCCGAAGCCAAGCTCGCCCGCGAAGCGGAGATCTGCTACGCGACGGTCGCCATGGTCACGGATTACGACTGCTGGCACCCCGACCACGCCCATGTGGAAGTCTCCGACGTCGTCCGCGTGCTCGAGGAAAATGCCGGTCATGCCCGCGCGCTGATCCGCTCCGTCGCCGAAAGTTTCGGCCCCGAGCGCGAGCCGTCGCCCGAAGGCCATGACCGTGTGCTCGACACCGCCCTGATTACCGCGCCCGCAAAACGCGACCCCGAGCTCGTGAAGAAACTCGACGCCGTTGCCGGCCGTGTGCTGCACGGCGCGTGAGAGGACGACCGATGTGCCCGGGCACCCGCTACACCCAAATATGTCATCCCGGCGGACCCCGGCTTTCGCCGGGGTGACACTGAGATGGAACAAGGCCGCATAACGCTTCCCTCTTCGGAAACGAAGTTGCAGAACTGGAACCGACCAACATGAACATCAAGACATTCATCCGCACCATCCCGGACTATCCGAAAGCTGGAATCCAGTTCCGCGACATCACCACGCTGCTTTCGGACCCCGAGGGCTTTCGCGGCGCGGTCGATGCGCTGGTGGCGCTGCACAGCAAGGGCAGCTTCGACGCGGTGGCGGGCATCGAGGCGCGCGGATTCATCCTTGGCGGCGCGGTCGCACATCAGCTTGGCCTCGGCTTCATACCCGTGCGCAAGAAGGGCAAGCTGCCCTGGAAGACGATCGGCCAGGAATACGATCTCGAATACGGCACGGACACGGTGGAGATTCATGCCGATGCCGTGGCCCAGAATGCGCGTATCCTGCTGATCGACGACCTGATCGCCACCGGCGGCACGGCGGAAGCGGCGGTGAAGCTCTTTGCGCGCGCAGGCGGCTCGGTGGCCGCGGCGAGCTTCGTCATCGAGCTGCCGGAACTTGGCGGCCGTCAGCGGCTCGAGGCGCTCGATATCGAGGTGCTTTCGCTCTGCTCCTTCGAAGGGCACTGACCGGAGGTTCCGCGAGGAAGGAAAGCGGCCATGAAAATCGACGGTATCCACTACCGCACCATCTGGGTCGCCGATGATGGCTGGTCCGTCGAGATCATCGACCAGACGCGCCTGCCGCATGAATTTGCGATCGTCCGGCTCGAAACGGCGGATGATGCTGCCCGCGCGATCAAGGACATGCTGGTGCGTGGTGCGCCGCTGATCGGCGCCACCGCGGCTTATGGCCTCTGCCTCGCGCTGCGCAAGGATGCCTCGGACGAAACGCTTGCCCGCACCTATGACATGCTGCTGGCGACGCGGCCGACCGCGGTGAACCTGAAATATTCGCTCGATGCCATGCGCGAGGTGCTTCTTCCGCTTGCCGGGGCGGCGCGCCTCGAGACGGCCTATGCAACCGCCGCGCGCCTCTGCGATGAGGATGTCGAAATCTGCCGCCTGATCGGCGAGAACGGCCTGCGCATCATTCGCGGCCTCGCCGAAGCGAAACAGGGCGCTACCGTCAATATTCTCACCCATTGCAATGCCGGCTGGCTCGCCTGCGTCGACTGGGGCACGGCGCTCGCGCCCATCTACATGGCGCATGATGAGGGCATTGCCGTGCATGTCTGGGTGGACGAGACGCGGCCGCGCAACCAGGGCGCGTCGCTCACCGCCTTCGAGCTTGGCCGCCACGGCGTGCCGCACACCATCGTCCCGGACAATGCGGGCGGGCATCTGATGCAGCATGGGCTTGTCGACATGTGCATCGTCGGCACCGACCGCACCACGGCAACGGGCGATGTCGCCAACAAGATCGGCACATACCTCAAGGCGCTGGCGGCGGACGCGAATGGCGTGCCCTTCTATGTCGCGCTGCCGCACACGACCATCGACTGGACGCTCTCGGACGGCGTGCGCGAAATCGAGATCGAGCAGCGCAGCGCGCGCGAGGTCACGCATATGACGGGCCGCACGGAGAAGGGAGAGATCGTCACGGTGGAAATCGCCGCGCCGGGCAGCCCGGCGGCGAATTACGGCTTCGACGTGACACCGGCGCGATATGTGACCGGGCTCATCACCGAGCGCGGCGTCTGCGCGGCGAGCCGCGAGGGCCTGCTCTCGCTCTATCCGGAGCGCCGCAATGGCGGAGCGGCATAAATCGCTGCGCGAGCGCATCATTGCCGCCGCGCTCGATCTTGCGGCGAGCGGGCTCTCGCCGCAAATGTCCGGCAATGTCTCGGCACGCAACGCAGAGACGATCCTCATCACGCCATCCGGTATTCCCTATACGGCGCTGGCGCCGGACGACATTTCCGAAATCGCAATGGACGGGAAGGTGCTTGCCGGGCCGCATGCGCCATCCTCCGAATGGCAGATGCATGTGGCGATCTATGAGGCGTTTCCGGAAGCGGGCGGGATCGTCCATGCCCATTCCGATTTTGCGACCGTGCTTGCCGTGATGAAGCGGGAGATACCGCCCTTCCACTACATGGTGGCGGTGGCGGGAGGGAGGAACATCCGCGTTGCGGATTACGCAACTTTCGGCACGGCCGTGCTTGCGCGCAACACGGTCGCCGCACTCGACGGCCGCCGCGCGTGCCTGCTCGCCCATCATGGCCAGATCGCCTTTGGCGAAACCGTCGAGGCGGCGCTTCACCTTGCCCATGAAGTCGAGACGCTTTCCGCCCAATACTGGCGCGCGCTCCAGATCGGTACGCCGGATCTCCTGTCCGACGAGGAGATGGCGGTGAATGTCGAGAAGTTCAGGACATATGGGCGGCGGCCGTAACCCCTCGCCCTCTCTCCTTCTCCCCGAAGGGGAGAGGGAAGGGTGGGGGCTTACTTCCCCAGCGCCTTCCTGATCGCCTTCTCGACCCTGGCCGAGCCCGGCGCCGTCGTGCTGGCGAACCAGTCGACGAGCTTCCCGTCGCGTCCGATCACATATTTGTAGAAGTTCCAGCGCGGCTTCGAGAGAATCCCGCCCTGGGCGCCAAGCCATTTGAACAGCGGATGCGCGTCGGCGCCTGTCACATGGACCTTTTCGGCGAGCGGAAAATCGACGCCGAAATTGATCTCGCAGAACTGTTCGATCTCGTCCGCATTGCCCGGCTCCTGACCCGCGAAATCGTTTGAAGGCACGCCGATCACCAAGAGCCCTTCGTCGCGGTATTTCTGCCAGATCGCCTCAAGCTCCTTGTATTGCGGCGTGAAACCGCATTTCGACGCCGTATTGACGACGAGCACGGCCTTTCCCCTGTGCGCCGCAAGCGGCAGCGGCTGGCCCCGGAGCGTCTTCAGCTCGAAATCGTAAATCGTCTTTTCCTTGTCGCTCATGGCGGCCGGTCTCCGGAATGGTTGCGATGGGATTATAAATAGCAGGCAATTAGATTGTGCACAATATAAAAAGGGGCCGCAAACATGGCAATCGTTCAAAATTCATTGTCACCCCGGCGAAAGCCGGGGGTGCTGTCTCGGGTTTGGTTGGAATTTGAGCGGGCGTAGTTTCCGGCTTGGGGAAGCCAGCAAGACCGGCGTTGACGCGCCGGGCAGGAGACTACGCCATGAATAAAGCTACCACGAAGGCGTCGCCGGGTCAGCCAGTGGAGGCGAGCGACAAGCTATTGTCCGAGGAGTGGTTCGACCCGATCGCGAGCGGTGTTCGGGAACGCGTTCGCGGTTTTATCGAGACGCTGATCGAGGAGGAGCTGGCCGAGGCCCTGGGACGGTCGCGCTACGCTCGTCGGGCATCCGGTCAGGTTGCCGGCCACCGGCACGGACATCGGCAGCGTGAGCTGACCGGCACCTTTGGCACGGCGTCGATCAAGGTTCCGCGCGCCCGCATGAAGGATGAGGATGGTTCGACGACCGAATGGCGAAGCGAGGCGCTGCGGTCCTATCAGCGGCGGACCAAAGCCGCGGACGCGCTGATTGCCGGCGTCTATTTGGCTGGCACCAACACCCGCCGGGTCAGGCGGGCTTTGGCTGCGCTGTTCGGCGGCGCCATTGGCAAGGATATTGTCAGTCGGGTTTGGCGCAAGGTGAAGACCGACTGGGAAGCCTGGAACGAGCGCGATCTCGGTGGCGAAGACATTGTCCGGCTGATCCTGGATGGCACCGTGGTGAAAGTGAAAATCGATAACAAGGCAACCGCCATTTCGCTGCTGGTGGCGCTCGGCGTGCGCCGGGATGGGCAGAAGGTGCTGCTGGCGCTCAAGAACATGGGCGGCGAGAGCACGGCAGCGTGGCAAGCGTTCCTCGAGGCTATGACGGCCCGCGGCCTCAAGGTGCCCGAATTCATCATCGTCGATGGCGCACCGGGCCTCGAAGCCGCACTTGCCGCCCTGTGGCCCGATGTGCCGGTCCAGCGCTGTACCGTCCACAAGCACAGAAACCTGCTGGCCCATGCCCCCAAGCGGATGCATGACGAGTTGACGGAAGATTACCGGGACATGATCTACGCCGAGACGGCGGCGGAGATCGAGGCCAAGCGCAAGTCCTTCCTGCGCAAGTGGCGGCTGAAATGCCAGGCGGTCGCCGACAGCCTGGAAGAAGCCGGCGACAAGCTCCTCAGCTTCGCCAGCCTGCCCAAAAGCCAGTGGCGATCCGCCAGAACAACAAATGCCATCGAACGGCTCCACGAGGAATTCCGCCGCCGCATCAAGACCCAGACCGTCTTGCCGGCAGCCGAAACCGCGCCGATGTTGTTCTGGGCGCTGCTGGCCTCGGGTCAAATCACGATGCGCAAAGTCGATGGTTGGCCCACCCTTGCGGAGCCAATCAACCTGCAGCCAATTGACCAGGCGGCTTGAGACGATAGCATGAGCCCGTCGGAAAGTGTCGATCAGCAATTCCTACCAACTTCGCGACAGCACCAAGCCGGGATCAGCCGGGATGACGCCCCGAGGCCGGGCGAGGCGGGGGCTCACCCCTCCATCCCGGCCCTGAGCTTCTGCAGCTTCTTCCTGAGCGCGATGAGCTCCGCCACCGGCACGCCCGCGGAAGCCGCGACCTTCCGCGGGATCGCCGCCGCCTGCCGCTTCAGCGCGCGGCCCCCGGGCGTGAGCCGGATGAGCACCTGCCGCTCGTCTTCCGCATTCCGCTCCCGCTCTATCAGCCCTGCCTTTTCGAGCCGCTTCAGAAGCGGCGTCAGCGTGCCGGAATCGAGATAAAGCCGGTGCCCGAGCCGGCTCACCGTCACCCCGTCTTCCTCCCAGAGCGCCAGCATGGCGAGATATTGCGGATAGGTGAGCCCGATCTCGTCCAGCAAGGGCTTGTAAAGCTTCGTCATCAGCAGCGACGACGAATAGAGCGCGAAACAGAGCTGGTTATCGAGGGAGAGCGGATCGTCCGGCTTCGTCATGGGCATGTCCTTTTGCCCCACCATATGGGCGCAATTCCCTATGACGCAATGGAATTGTGCAGGCGCCGCACGCCTCAGCCCTCCCTCTCCCCTGGGGGAGAGGGGGGAGCGGGCGAAAGCTCGCGGAAGGGCGGGGGCAGGTGAAAGAGAGGTGTGAAGGCGACGCCTCACGCCCGCTCGAACAATTCCAGCGTCCGCTTCAAAGCGAGGTCCGCCGCCGCCTTGTCGTAATTGTTGCGCCGGTCGGAATTGAAGCCGTGGTCGGCGTCGTAGACATAGACCTTCACTTCCGGATGTGCCGCCTCGATCGCGCGTACATCCTCCATCGGGATGCCGTGGTCCTTCTCGCCGAAATGGCAGATGGTCGGGCATTTCGGGTTCTCGCCGATGAACTGCTTGATCGCGCCGCCGTAATAGCACGATGCCGCATCGAGCCCCTTCGCGCGGCAGGCCGCCACCCAGCTCACCGAGCCGCCATAGCAATAGCCGGTGATGAACACCTTTTCGTTGCCATCGGCGCGCAAGCGGTCGATGCACATCTGCACATCGAGCACCGTGTTGTCGTAGGTGTTCGCCGCGCGCAGCTCCAGCGAGCGCTGGATGTCTTCCTGTGCATAGGTCGCCTGAAAATCCTTCACCTGCCGGTCGTAGAGCTGCGGCGACAGCACGTCATAGCCCCGCGCTGCATAGCCGTCGCAGAGATCCTTGATATGCGCGGTGACGCCGAAGATTTCCATGATGAGAACGAGCCCACCTTTGCGCGCGCCCTCCGCCTTCACCTGATAGCAGAGGATCTCCGCGCCATCGCCGCTCGTCAGCGTCACCATCTTGCCCTTGTGTGCCATGTATTCCCCCTCATCCAGTCCAAATAGAAAAATTCGATCTAACCCGATCAATGGGATCAGCCAGTTATCAAGAAAGCGCGATCTAGATGAGAAAGAAACACACCCACAACCATACCCATTATAAATCCAATAGGGAGTTTAGCGCCAGGGTCAGGTAGGTTGGACCAGTTCTTGAACCTCGTTGCCAAGTTCATATTGTTCTCTCTCCCGTCATTGTTTCGTTGGCTGATCCAGAAAACTATTGAGCAATCAGGGTAATCAAATAGCCTAGAGACCAGACGGCCAATCCGATGACGGCACCAATCATTCCAAAAACAATTCCGCTGCCGAGGCGGAGACCGAGCTGGTATCGCAGTGCTATTGCTCGATCCTTTTCATTTACTTCCGGAATTGAATTAATTGTTTCACACGCCTGTTCGTACTGTTTGGAGAGACGTCGCCATGCATAGAAAAATCCGCCTCCAAACCCAACAACGATCCAACCTATCAATCCTTGCCAGATGTCTTGCGTCTCCATCTCGTACATTCCTGAATTGATGTGCAGCCGTAGTCAAACATTACGCGCTTGTCTTCTCTGCACCAGCCCTTGCCCGATGAAGCTGAGCACCGGCTCGCCGCGCTGGTTCACGCCTGTATTGAGGCTTCTGACGATGCCCCATCCGGGCCTCGTTTTCATGTCGATCTTGCCGATCACTTCCGAAGCATAGGTGACCGTGTCGCCGGGGCGAACGGGGGCCGGCCATTTCATCTCGAGAAAGCCGGGCGAGGGCCCGCCGGAAGGCGGCTGGCGCCCATCCGCATCAAGCGGTTCCTTGGCGCCCTGTCTTGCGCGGATCATAAGCTTCATCCATGTCGCCGATGTATGCCAGCCGCTGGCGGTGAGCCCGCCGAATGGCCCGGCCTTCGCCGCTTCCTCGTCCACATGGAAATATTGCGGATCGTATTTCCGCGCGAAGGCGATGATTTCCTCCGCCGTGAAAGTGTGGCTGCCAAGCTCGGTCCGGCTGCCGATCCTGATGTCCTCGAACCAGGGCATGACCTACGCCTCCACCGGCGCGCCGGGATGACGCCGCCCATACATCGCCCAGCCCTCGGAGGAGAGCGCCACCTCGCCCTTCTGGTTCACGAGTTCGAGACGGAAGCGCGTGAGCCCCATTTCTGGCCGGCTCCTTGAGGGGCGGCGCTCAAGGCAGGTGCGGCGCAGGCGGATTGTGTCGCCCGCATAGACCGGCTTCTTCCAGCGCACCTCGTCCACGCCCGGTGCGCCCATCGAGGCGGTCTCGAGCAGATAGGCATCGCAGATCAGCCGCATCATCATGGCGCAACTGTGCCAGCCGCTCGCGCACAACCCGCCGAGAATGGACTGCCGCCCCGCCTCCTCATCCAGATGAAAGGGCTGCGGGTCGAACTCGCTCGCAAATTCGATGATCTCTTCCTTGCTGACGGTCTTTTCGCCGAACTCCGCCACTTCGCCGACGCGGAAATCTTCCCAGTAATATTTCGGTTCTTTCATGCCACCCGTTCCGCCATTCAATTTTGCAGGAAGCTTCCCCGTTTGCGGGGAATGGCGCAAGACCGCCATGCAGAAAAACGCGCGGGCAAAGATATCCCCGCTTGTCAGCGTCACGCTCCCTTCCTACCTTTCATCCATCTCCAGAATTGCGTGGATCGACATGACGAAGGCAAAGCGGCCGGCGGCCCTCATGCCGCGTTCGGACGAGGACATAGATTGGGAAACGATCAGGGTCGAATACGATATTGGTATGCGCCGTCTCGCCGAGATTGCGCTTGAGCACAGGATCACGCCGCAGAAGATCGTTTCGCGCGCCACCAAGGAAGACTGGCCGAAGCGCGGGCAGGTGACGGAGAAGGCCGTCATCGCAACGGCGCTGGCAGACGATGCCGGGGCGCTGGCGGAACGGCTGACGAAGCTCATCGCACGCGAGATTGCGGATCTCGAACAGCAGCGCAAGACCATGCGGGACGAGGCGGAAGGCGAGCGGCAGGCACGGCGCCTTTCGACGCTGATCCGCTCGATCGAGAAGTTGCACGAAATCGAACAGGCAGCGAGGCGCGCGAAGAAGGATGACCCGGCAGCCGATGCAGCCCGCCGCCGCAAGGAAGACGAAGCCCTGCGCGGCATATTGGAAGGCAAGCTGGCTCGCCTCGCTGCCGCAGGAGAAGCGGCGCGCCTTTCTGGAGAAGCTGACGCCGAGGGAAGTGGCGCTTCTCGCCCATGACTGGCACTTCTGGGCGCGCGACGATCAGTTGCCGCCCGAAGGCGAGTGGACGACATGGCTGGTGCTCGGCGGCCGCGGCGCCGGAAAGACGCGCGCCGGCGCCGAATGGGTGCAGGCGGAAGTCATGGCGGGCCGCGCCGGCCGCATCGCGCTGATCGGCGAGACATTTGCCGATGCGCGCGAGGTGATGATCGACGGGCCTTCGGGGCTGCGCGCCATCGCGCGCGAGGAACGCCCGAAATTCGAGGTGACGCGCAAGCGCCTTGTCTGGCCGAACGGCGCGGTGGCGCATGTCTTTTCGGCGGGCGAGCCCGACAGTCTGCGCGGCCCCCAATTCGATGCCGCCTGGGGCGATGAGCTTGCGAAATGGCGCTACGCCGAAGCCGCCTGGGACATGCTGCAATTCGGCCTGCGGCTTGGCGAGCGGCCCCGGCAGGTGATGACGACGACGCCGCGCCCCGTGCCGATCCTGAAGCGGCTGATCGCGGATCGCACGACGGCGGTGACGCGCGCTTCGACCCATGCAAACCGCGCCCATCTCGCGGATGGCTTCTTTCGCAGCGTGATCGCGCGCTATGAAGGCACACGGCTCGGGCGGCAGGAGCTTGACGCCGAACTGATCGGCGACAACCCGGATGCACTCTGGAACCGCGAATTGATCGAGCAGGGCCGGATTGCGAAAGCGCCTGCGCTTGTCCGCGTCGTCGTCGGTGTCGATCCGCCCATTACCGGCGGCGAAAAGTCCGATGAATGCGGCATCGTCTGCGCGGGTGTCGCACCGGACGGCCATGTCTATGTGCTGGACGACCGCTCGATGGGCCGCCTCTCGCCGCTCGCCTGGGCAAAGCGCGTCGCGGGCTGCTTCCGCGCGCATGAGGCAGACAGGATCGTGGCGGAAGCGAACCAGGGGGGTGAGATGGTCGAAAGCGTCATGCGGCAGGAACTGCCCTTGGCGCCCATCCGCCTCGTCCGCGCGACGCGCGGCAAGGTGGCCCGCGCCGAACCCGTCGCCGCGCTTTACGAGCGCGGCCTCGTCCATCACGTCGGCGCCTTTGCGAAACTTGAGGACCAGATGTGCGACTGGACGCCCGGCCAGAAAAGCCCCGACCGCCTCGACGCCCTCGTCTGGGCCCTGACGGAACTGATGCTAACGGGCGAGGCAGGCGAGCCCAAGGTGCGGGGGCTTTAGATAAAAATGCGGTGTCACCCCGGCCGATCCCGGCGAAAGCCAGGATCAGCCGGGGTGACACAGAGTTTTAGAGCACCACCGCCAAAAGACGGAACCACAAGCCATGCCAAACCCCTTCACCGCGCTTGCCCGCGCGATGCTTTCGCGCGCGCCGGCTGCCAAGGATAGCCGCGTCGCGCCCATGATCGCGCTCCATATGCAGGGCCGGCCCGTCTGGACGCCACGCGACTATGCGGCGCTGGCCGAGGAGGGGTACCGGCGCAATGCCATTGCCTATCGCTCCGTCCGCATGATCGCCGAAGCCACGGCGAGCCTGCCCTGGCTGCTCTATGACGGGCGGCGCGAGCTTGACCAGCATCCGCTGCTTTCGCTTCTCGAACATCCGAATGCCGGGCAATCCGGCGCCGATCTCTTCGAGAGCTGCTATAGCTTCCTGCAGGTGTCGGGCAATGCCTATCTCGAACTCGTGGAGATGGATGGCGAGCCCCGCGAGCTGCATGTGCTCCGGCCCGACCGTATGAAAGCCGTTCCCGGCCGCAATGGCTGGCCCGAGGCTTACGAATATTCCGTCAACGGACGGGTGGTGACGATCCCCGGCGGCGAGCGGAGCGCGGTGCTGCATCTCCGCCTCTTCAGCCCGGTGGATGATTATTATGGGCTAAGCCCGCTCGAAGCCGCCGCCTGCGCCATCGACATTCACAATGCGGCCGGCGGCTGGAACAAGTCGCTTCTCGACAATGCGGCGCGGCCCTCCGGCGCGCTCGTTTACAAGGGCGGGGAGGGCGGCGCGAACCTCTCGGACGATCAGTTCGAGCGGCTGAAGCGCGAACTCGCCGAGAATTATCAGGGCGCCGCCAACGCCGGCCGCCCGCTGCTGCTGGAGGGCGGGCTCGACTGGAAGAGCATGGGGCTGAGCCCGAAGGACATGGATTTCATCGAGGCGAAACACGCCGCCGCCCGCGACATCGCGCTCGCCTTCGGCGTACCGCCCATGCTGCTCGGTATTCCGGGCGACAACACCTATGCGAATATGCGGGAAGCAAACCGCGCCTTCTGGCGCGGCACGGTGCTGCCGCTTGCAGGCCGCACCGCCCGCGCGCTGACGCATTGGCTCGGGGCCCGCTATGACGGCAAACTGCGCCTCTGGTACGACGCCGATCAGGTGGATGCCTTGTCGGCGGACCGCGATGCGCTCTGGGCGCGCCTCTCCGCCGCCAGTTTCCTCACCGACGAGGAAAAGCGCGAAGCGGCGGGCTATGGCGTCAGGCGTCCCGCTTCTTCGAACGGATGATGTTCTGGATGGCGGCGGCAAGCCCGACAAAGCCGAATACGAGGAAGAGGAAGCTCACGCTTGCGCCGCGCATTTGCCAGGACAGAGCGATCAGCATGATCCCGACGACGAGGCTGAAAACGCTATGCGGCGAGAAACGGTAGCCCTTGATCGAGAAGATTGTGGGGATGGCGATGCCCCTGTCCCGCGTCTTTTCCTCGGTCCAGACGAGCAGGATGGGGCCGCAGGCAAGCGCCGCGCCCATGAGAACGATCAGCCATTCTTCGGAAGTCATATCGGGCCTTTTGTGGAGATGAGCGGGATGGAGGCGGAAGCATACACGAAAAAGGAGGCGGCGTGGGTGCTCGACCGCCGCGTGCCGCTCGCCGTCATCCTCACCATCGCCATGCAGACCGGCGCGGCCCTCCTCTGGGCGGGCGCGGCAGCGGAACGCCTCACCGCGCTCGAGGCCCGCACCGAACGCATCGGCGAACTGGTCGAACGCATCGCCCGCCTCGAAGAGCAGACCAAGGCCGCCAACGCGTCGCTGGCGCGGATCGAGGAGCGGCTGGGGAGGTAGTGGAAGGCGCCTGTGCCCGCCCAGAATAGAGCTGTCATTCCGGCTGATCCCGGCTTTCGCCGGGACAGGAGCCGGGATCCATCTGACTCACGAAAATGTCGCTGCCGCCCATGGGCCCCGGATTTCGCCGGGGTGACACCTATTGGTTGCGCAGACGTCCATACAAGACAGATAG
>JAHBYK010000068.1 GCA_019635965.1 Parvibaculum sp.
GCCGTCCGGCCGCATGACGCCGATGACGAACCGGCCGCCGGTGATCTTGGTAAAGGCGATAAGATCGCCGCGCGGCGACCAGACCGGGGTGGCGTAGCTGCCCTGGCCGAAGCTGATCCGGCGCTGATTCGAGCCGTCGGCATTCATCACATAAATCTGCTGCGAGCCACCGCGGTCCGATTCGAAGGTGACCTGGCGCCCGTCCGGCGAATAGGAGGGGGCCGTGTCGATCGCCGCGGTATTGGTAAGGCGCGTCACCTGCCGGCTGCGGAGGTCCATCGTGTAGATGTCCGAATTGCCGCCCCGCTGAAGGCTCATGATGATCCGCTGGCCATCCGGCGAGAAGCGCGGCGCGAAGGTCATGCCCGGAAACTCGCCCACGACTTCCTGCTGGCCGGTCTCGATGTCGAGCACATAGACGCGCGGCTGGTTGTTGCGATAGGCGAGATAGGTGATTTCCTGCGAGTTCGGGCTGAAGCGCGGCGTCAGCACCAGTTCGGCGCCATTGGTCAGCATACGCGGGTTGTGCCCGTCCTGATCCATGATGGCGAGGCGCTTGACGCGGGCATTCTTCGGGCCCGTTTCCGAGACATAGACGATGCGCGTATCGAAATAGCCGTCCTCGCCGGTGAGGCGCTTGTAGATGGCATCCGACACGAGATGGGCGACGCGGCGCCAGTTATCCGGCGTGGTGAAGAACTGGAGGCCGGTGAGCTGCTGCTCGCCCAGCACGTCCCAGAGACGGAACTCGACGCGCAGACGGCCATCGGATTCCATGCGGGCCTGGCCCGTGACGAGCGCCTGCGAATTGATGATGCGCCAGTCGCCGAAGCGCGGCTGCACATTGATGTCGGAAATCTTCTCGATGAACGCGGCCTTGGGGATCGGACGGAAAAGACCCGAACGCTCGAGATTGTTGCTGATGACAGTGGTGATGTCGGCGCCGATCTGCGCCTCCTGACCCGCGCCGCCCACGAAATCGGTGATCGCAATGGGAAGCGGATCGACATTGCCCCGGTTGATGTCGATCGACACTTCGGCCCGGACGGGCATGGCGGCGAACAACACGGCAAGGAACGCGGCGAAGGCGATCGCAATCTGTCTCCGGGCCTTCCCGCACTCAAGGTTCGTCACATTGAGAAAGTCAACCATCTCGGCTTCTCCTGCCCTTGGGGTCCCCTATGTCCGGTCACATCATCCCGGCCAGATTGAAATTGAGGCTCATGTTGCGCCAGTTCGTATACTTGTTTCGTGGCAAAAAGGTGTACGGCGCGCATTTCTGGATCGCCTGCACCGCGCGGTCGGCGAAAAGCCGCGATAGCGGCCCGCCGCTCGAGCTTGTGATGGACGGGTTGCCGGCGAGCGATCCGTCCTGATTGAGCGAGAAGCGGACCGTGGCGCGCAGCTTGTCGGCATCGGCGCTGCCCGCGAAATCGCGCACGTTCCAGCATTCCTGCACCCGCTGACGCACGGCCTCGATCTCGGTCATGCTGAGGGCGAGCGCGGGATCGTCCGAATAGGGCAGATCAAGCTCCACATCGGCGGACTCGCGCGCCGCTGCCTTCGGCGCGGCGTCGGGCGTCTTGTTGAGAAGCTGCGCGATCTGGTTCGGATCGAACTTCTTTTCAGGCTCGGGCTTGGGGGGCGTCGGCCGCTCGACCGCCTTTTCGACGGGCTTCGGTTCGGGCTTCTTCTCCACCTTTTCGGGCGCGGGCTCGGGCTTCGCCTGAGGTGGCGGCGGCGGCGCCGGGGCGGGCGCGGGCGGTGTCGGCGTCGGGCGCTCGGCGACCTGCTGGCGGGGCGGCGTCGGCTCCTCGACCGGCTTCGGCTTGTCGACCTTCCGCTGGCTGACAAGATTCGTCACGTCGGAGATCGTCACGAGCTCGACCGGAACCGTGCGCATGGGCGGCTCCGGCAGTTCCCGCGGCCCCGGAAGCGACACGAAGGCAAGCAGAACGACCGCCAGATGCAGGCCAAGTGAGATCAGAAACGGTTTGCGCATTACCGCCGCTTAGTTCGCGCGACGCCCGCCAGCCGGAGCGGGCGGCGAGGTCACGGTCTCTGTTACAAGGGCAACTTTCGAGAAGCCGGCCGCATTGAGCCGGCCCATCACGTCCATCACCCGTCCATAGGCAATGTTCTGATCGGCCCGCACGAAGATGCGCTGCTCATAGCCGCCTTCGGCAATGGCCGTGAGCTGCGGCACGAGCGCATCGGCCTCCGTCAGCGTTTCCTGGACGAAAATCTGTCCTTCACCATTGATCGTGATGGTCAGCGGCTCGGTATCGCCGGGGATCGGCGCGGCCTGCGTCTTCGGCAGGTCGACGGGCACGCCGACGGTCAGCATGGGCGCTGCCACCATGAACACGATCAGCAGCACCAGCATGACGTCCACGACCGGCGTGACGTTGATTTCGGACATGGGCGCACGGGAGAACTTGCTGCGCCCGCCCCCCTTCTTGCCGACCGACATCGCCATGGCTTACCCCCGCTCGTCGAGCTGGCGGGAAAGGATCGCGGAAAATTCGTCGGCGAAACCTTCCATGCGCTGGGCGATCTTCGAGGTCTGGTTCGAGAAGCGGTTATAGGCGACGACCGCCGGAATGGCGGCGATGAGGCCGAGGCCCGTCGCAAAGAGCGCCTCCGCGATGCCGGGCGCGACGACCGCAAGGTTCGTGTCGCGGCTCACCGCAATCGACTGGAAGGAGTTCATGATGCCCCAGACCGTGCCGAACAGGCCGACGAAGGGCGAGACGGAGCCGACCGTCGCAAGGAAGAGCAGCCGGTTTTCCAGCGCCATCATCTCGCGGTTGATCGTCACCTGCATGACCTTTTCGACGCGCTCCTTGAGGCCAACGAAGGAGTGGGCGACGGCTTCCTGCGAGCGGCGCCATTCACGCATCGCTGCGATGAAGAGCGCGGAAAGCGGGTTCTGCGGGCGGTGGCCCATTTCCTGATAGAGATCCTCGAGCGAGCGGCCCGACCAGAAAACGCGCTCGAACTGGTCGATGCGCTTTTCGATCCGCGCGTAGCGCCACCACTTGTCGAAAATGATCGCCCATGACCAGATCGAGGCGAAAACCAGCCCCAGCATCACAAGCTTGACGACGATATCGGCACGAAGGAACAGCCCCCAAAGGCTGAAATCCATCGATGCGGCATCGACCATGGTTTCGGTGATCACCTGTTGGGTGGCGACGGGATCCATTCAGTGCCTCTCCGTGCTCTCGGACTCAATGCAGGGAGCGGCACATGACAGGCGCGGCCTTACGCAACCGGGACCGTTCCCGTATGCGCCCCACTATGCATGTGTGCCCCCGAATTGAGGCCGAAGTTAGTCGTTGAATTATGTCATTACCGTGGCACATGCCCGGATTCGATATGTGTCCTCAAGAGGTTAGCCGGCCACTGTGTCCGCCGGAACACAATGTGACATGGCCCGTGTCCAATCACGCCCCGTCAGCCTCCGGCGCAACCAGCGGCGCCAGCGCATCGCGGACCGCAGAAGGCAGCCGGCGCGGCCTGCCCGCCGTGTCGAGCACCGCCGCGAAAACCCGCGCGCGCCATAGCTCGTCCTCGGGCGCGCCCGCCGCATCAAGGCGCCAGATCCTCTGTTCGGCCTCGATCCGGGCGCCGCTCGCGCGGACATAGCGGGTATGAACCTCAAGCCGGTCGTCGATCCTTGCAGGTTTAAGGAAATCCATTTCCATCCGGTGAACGGCAAAGGCAATGGGATCGCCGCCATCGAAGAGGCCGGCGTGATGGACGCCCGCAAGGCGCAGGAAGTCGGACCGGCCGCGCTCGGCGAATTTCAGGTAATTTGCGTGATAGACGATGCCTGAGAAGTCGGTGTCCTCGTAATAGACGCGGATGGGGAGCTTGTGGAGCCGCCCCTCGATACGGCCGGCGAGATCGGGCCAAACCGGAGTCATTTCCCCTCCTCCCCGCCGAAAAGGCCCGGCTGGTTCGCCGGCAGGCTGGAGGGGACGGGAACACCGATATGGGCAAAGGCAGCGGCGGTGAGTACCCGGCCACGCGGCGTGCGGTTCACCAGGCCCTGCTGGATCAGATAGGGCTCGATGATTTCCTCGATGGCATCGCGCGGCTCCGACAGCGAGGCGGCGATGGTCTCGACGCCGACGGGCCCGCCCGCGAAACTGACGGCGATGCAGCGCAGGTAACGATGGTCGAGCGCATCGAGGCCGAGTTCGTCCACCTCGAGGCGCTGCAATGCCCTGTCCGCCGCCTTCGCGTCGATCGTGGCGACGCCCTCGACGGCGGCGAAATCGCGGACCCGGCGGAGCAGCCGGCCGGCGACACGCGGCGTGCCGCGCGCACGGCGCGCGATCTCGCGCGCGCCATCCGCCGTCATGGCAATGCCGAGCACACGGGCGCCGCGCTGCACGATGCTTTCAAGTTCGGCAATCTCGTAGAAATTGAGCCTGACCGGAATACCGAAACGGTCGCGCAGCGGCGTGGTGAGAAGGCCCGTGCGCGTCGTCGCGCCGACCAGCGTGAAGGGCGCAAGCTCGATGCGGACGGAACGCGCGCCCGGCCCCTCGCCAATGATGAGGTCGAGCTGGAAATCCTCCATCGCCGGATAGAGGATTTCCTCCACCGCCGGCGACAGGCGGTGAATTTCGTCGATGAAGAGCACATCGCGCGGTTCGAGATTGGTGAGGAGCGCAGCGAGATCGCCGGCCTTGGAAATCACCGGACCGGAGGTCGAACGGAAATTCACGCCGAGTTCGCGCGCGACGATCTGCGCGAGTGTCGTCTTGCCGAGGCCGGGAGGCCCGGCAAAGAGCACATGATCGAGCGCCTCGCCGCGCGTGCGCGCCGCCTCGATGAACACGGCGAGATTTTCGCGCGCCCGCGCCTGCCCCGTGAAATCGGCAAGAAGCTGCGGGCGGAGCGAACGCTCCAGCTCGTCTTCCTCGCGCCTGGCCGCGCCGATGAGACGCTCCGTCATCGCGCCAGCTCCTTCAACCCGCGGCGGATCAGCTGTTCTGCCGTCGCCGCATCCTCAAGCGCCTTCGCCGCCGCAGCGATGGCACCGGCGGCCTGGGCCTGCGGATAGCCGAGATTGACGAGCGCCGAAATCGCATCGCGCACCGGCAGGGCAACATCTGCGGCCCCGGCGCCATTCACCGGCGCTGCCAGCGTTGCCGCGAGCGAGGCGCCGTCCGGCGCCTTGTCCTTCAATTCGGTGACGATGCGCGCGGCAACTTTCGGGCCGACACCGGGCGCCGCCGAAACCGCCTTCCTGTCGTCAAGCGCGATGGCACGCGCAAGATCGCCCGGCGCCAGCGTGCCGAGCACGCCAAGCGCGACCCGCGTGCCGACCCCCTGCACACCGAGCAGCAGCCGGAACCAGTCGCGCTCGAGATCGCTGTCGAAACCGATCAGGCGGATCGCCTCCTCGCTCACCTTGGTTTCGATGGAGAGCGTGACGGGCTCGCCGCGCGCGGGCAGGTTCTGCAAGGTGCGGCGCGAACAGGTGACGTGATAGCCGACACCGCCGACATCGACGATCACCCAGTCCTCGCCCGCCGAATCCACGATGCCCCTGAGCTTGCCGATCATCGCGCGGCCCCCGCAATGGCGGCGGCAAGGCGCGGATTGGCGGCGCCGGAATGGGCATGGGCGATGGCGACGGCAAGCGCATCTGCCGCATGTTCGCTGCCGGGCTTCGCGCCGGGCAGCAGCATCTCGACCATGAGGCGGATCTGCGCCTTGCCGGCATGGCCCGCACCGACGACGGATTTCTTCACATGATTGGGCGCATATTCGGCGACCGCGAGCCCCGCCCGCGCCGCGACAAGCAGCGCAACGGCGCGCGCCTGACCGAGCTTCAGCGCCGCCGCCGCATCGCGCGCGACGAAAGCCTGCTCGACGGCGGCAGCATGAGGCGCATACCGATCGACCACATGGACGAGCCCCGCCTCGATCTCGACCAGCCGTTCGGCAAGCGTCAGCCGTGCATTGGACGCGATGGTTCCGTTTGCCACATGGGCGAGCCTCGATCCCTCAACCGCGATCACGCCCCAGCCGGTGGCGGTGAGGCCGGGGTCGATGCCTAGAAATGTGATCGATGCCGCCATGTGCAGGGGCGATCCCCGTTGCGGATGGGGGCGAAGGGAGCCGCGCCCGTCCGGTTCATGCCCGCCACGGGGAGACGATATGCGCCGGACGGAAATCAGGCGGACATCTTCTCCATGACCGAATCGGACATCTCGAAGTTCGCATAAACCTGCTGCACATCGTCATTGTCGTCCAGCGCTTCGAGCATCTTCAGGACGGACTCGGCCTTCTCGTCGTCGAGCGGGATGGTGTTCTGCGGCTTCCAGACCATGCGCGCGGATTTGGGCTCGCCGAACTTCGCCTCAAGCGCGGAGGCCACCTCATGCAGCGCATCGGGCGCACAGAAAAGCTCATGGGTTTCCGCGCCCGACTGGCAATCATCGGCACCGGCCTCGATCGCCGCTTCGAGCATGGCATCGGCGCTGGCAACATCGGCGCCATATTCGATCAGGCCGAGGCGGTCGAACATGAAGGAGACGGAGCCCGTTTCGCCGAGATTGCCGCCATTCTTGGAGAAGATCGCGCGCACTTCGCCGGCCGTGCGGTTGCGGTTGTCGGTCAGCGTCTCGACGATCACGCCGATGCCGCCGGGACCGAAGCCCTCATAGCGGACTTCCTCGTAGTTCTCGCCGCCCTGATCCGTGCTCTTCTTGATCGCCCGTTCGATATTGTCCTTGGGCATGTTCTCGGCGCGGGCGGCCTGAATGGCGGCGCGCAACCGCGGATTGTACTCAGGATCGGCCAGGCCCATCTTGGCCGCGACCGTGATTTCCTTGGCCAGCTTCGCGAACAGCTTGGCGCGCTTCTTATCCTGCGCGCCCTTGCGGTACATGATGTTCTTGAATTGTGAATGGCCGGCCATTCCGCCTCCGAAAGCCTGTCAAAAGACGCTGAAATTCGGCGCCTTTATAAGGTCCGCCCCCGGCAAAATCCATAGCGCCCGGCGCCACAACCAAATACACGCATAGATAGAATTAAAATAGAATATTCGCGCTTAACGTGTATTTAAGATTTCCCGCCGAGACTGGCCATGCCGGCGGATTCGGGACGTTTGCCCAGCGCCCCGAAGGAAAACCCTCCGGCAAATGCAGCAGACCCCGGCTGCGGCCCCGCCCAAGTTCGCACCGGGAACCAAGCCGACGCAGCTCCGCGAAGGCACACCGCCTCGTCCCCGCCGCCTCACCCACCTCGGCCGCGCTCGGGACGGGGCGGTTCTGCTTCCGGCTATGCGCGGTGAATGGCGGTGGGCCAGGCATAGGCGCCCTCGACGGGCCGCCCGGTCATCACATCCTCGATGTAACGCGCGACAAGCCGCTCGCCGAAAAGCGCGTGATAGCGCTCATGGCCGTTGCGCGCGATGCGCTGGCGCTCGCCATCATGCCTGATGAAATAACGAAGCTTGTCGGCAAGCTCCTCCGTGTCGCGGTAGAAGGCAAATTCCTCATCCGTGAAAATCCCGTCATAGCCCGTCGAGCGCGCGACGAAGACGAGAAGCCCGTTGCCCGCATATTGCGCGAAGCGGTCGGAGGAATAGAGGTGGTAATTCTCCTCGCGGTTGAGATTGAGCCCCATGCGCGCGGACGCGATGCCGTCGAAATAGTCCTGCCCGCTCAATGGCGGCCGCCCTTCGAAACCGGGAAAGATGCAACGCGCTTCCGGCACCGATGTCTCTATCTCCTTCAGGACCCGGCCGCGCGGCGTCGAGGCGCTTTCCGATCCGACGGCGCAGAAAAGATCGTGCGGCTGATCGCCATGCGCGAAGCATTGCAGGGTTTCGATCGAGGGATCGGCGGGATTGGGAATGAAGGTCAGCGAGTGGGACGGCGTGACGAAGGCATCAAGGCGCGCGCCCGCCGTGGTGATGAAGGTCGTGTCCGCGACTTCCGCGAAACGATGAATACGCGCGACATTTTCCGGCAGGAACAGCGCGTCGATATTGACGACGGCGACGCGCAGCGCAGGCAGCATGGCGCGCAGCTCGCGCACCGTACCGTTCCCGATCTTGTCGGCATGAAAGAGAACGAGGAGTTCCGGCCGGAAGTTGCGGCAGAGCCGCAAGAGACGCTCGTTCGCATGGGCATCGCCGCCACGAAAGATGCCCCATTTGCCGGTCTCGCGCGCAACATCGCGGTCGCTGAACGCCATGACCTGATGGCCGTTGCGGATGAAGCCATTGGCGAGCTTTCGCACCGTTGCGTAGAAGTTCGCGCCCTCGCGTCTTTCGTTGAAGTTGCCGACAAGGACTATGCGCATCGCCTCAAACCTCCGGCAGCACCTGCTTCAGACGGCCGCCGATACGGACGGGCTCGACGCGGCGCGCAAGACCGTCAGCGCCTGTCTCGACGAAGACGCCGCAAAGCGTTGCCGGGCCCATGGCAGGCTGGAAACGGCCGCTCGGAATACGCGTCGTGAAACGGTTGAGCGGTTCGTCCTTTTCCATGCCAATGACGGAATTGTAGTCGCCGCACATGCCGGCATCGGTCTGGTAGGCAGTGCCGCCCGGCAGGATCTGCGCATCCGCCGTCGGTACATGGCTATGGGTGCCGACGACAAGCGACACACGCCCGTCGCAGAAATGGCCCATTGCCATTTTCTCGGAAGTCGCCTCGGCATGCATGTCGATGATGATGGCATCCGCCGCCTCGCCGAGAGGACAGGCGGAAATCTGCCGGTCCACCGCCTCGAAGGGGCAATCGAGCGCCTCCATGAAGACGCGGCCGAGCGCATTGACGACGAGCACGCGCGCGCCGGACTGCGCCTCGACAAGGGCAGCGCCGCGGCCGGGCGTTCCCGCCGGATAGTTCACGGGGCGGATGAGGCGCGGTTCGCGCTCAATGTGAACGAGCGCCTCGCGCTGATCCCATGAATGATTGCCGAGCGTGATGACGTCGGCGCCCGCGTCGAAAATGTCGTCGCAGATCGCCGCGGTGATGCCGAAGCCGCCGGCGGCGTTCTCGCCATTTATCACCACGAAATCGAGGCCGAGTTCGCGGCGCAGCGCCGGCAATTCGGCGACGAGCGCATCGCGCCCGCTGCGGCCCACAATGTCGCCCATGAACATCAAACGCATGGTCACCTGCCGGGCGCCGCGCCGAAGCGCCGCGCCTCCTTCTCCGTCACAATCCAGTCGAGCCGCTGATCGAATTCATCTTCCGGTAGGTCTTGGGCTTCCTGCGCCGAAAAGGCAACCCCGACGGCAACAACGGCGCCACCTTCGGCCCTCAGTGCCGCAAGTGTGCGGTCGTAATAACCGCCGCCATAGCCAAGCCGCCGCCCCGCGCCGTCAAAGGCAAGGAGGGGCACAAGCACAATCGCCGGGTGGCAGAGCGGCGCCTCGGGCGAAGGCGCGCGCGTACCGTGATCGCCGGGAAGGAGCGGATCGCCCGGCCGCCAGCGCCGGAAGACAAGCGGCGCATGGCGCGTTTCGACGGCAGGCAGCGAGCAGACATGGCCCGCCGCATCGAGTTGGGAAAGAAGTTCCGAGGGATCGGCCTCGCTGCCGATGGCGGCATAACCGGCGATGCTGGTTACGGGGGGAAGCGGCAGGGCGGCAAGGAAATGCCCCGCAATCAGGGCAGGCGCCGAAGCCCCGAGCGCCGCATGGGCCGCGTCGCGGCGGCGCTTCGCCGCGTCGCGGGCGAGATGCTTGGATGAGGCGCTCATGCGCCAGGGCCCCCGCAAGGGCATGAAAGTGGGACCGCCACGGCCGTCGGAAGCTCGTTCCTCGGAGAC
Organism: Parvibaculum sp.; assembly: GCA_019635965.1. GTDB lineage: Bacteria > Pseudomonadota > Alphaproteobacteria > Parvibaculales > Parvibaculaceae > Parvibaculum. Next base: position 9,817 of record JAHBYK010000068.1, read on the forward strand.
CTACTAACGTAGGTGGGCGCCGTGTGAAGGAGACCACGGTCTCCCTCAGGGACAGCTCCCTTGAGGAGCGTAAGGCCCCGAGAGATATTGTTCCTGACGAGAAGGGCAGTACCCGGCTTCATTCTATCCGTCCTGTCGCCCGCCGGGGTGAAATTAATGCCGGGACAGTTTGCCTCACGCGGCCTCGATCCGCCGCGTCAGATCCTCGAGCCGCCGCGCGGCCTCGTCCAGCACATCGGCAAGGGCGTCTTCCGCCTGACGGGTGCGGTCCGCCGCCGAGGCGCGCTGCGACGACAGGTTTTCAAGCTCCTGCTCGAGCATTTTCACCTTCTGCAATGCCTCGGAGAGCTCGTCGGCGACGAGAAGGCCCGCCATGAGCAGGAGCCGCGCATCGCCCACCTGGCCGACTTCCTGCGCAAGCCCGGTCACATGCTTGTTGATATAGGCCGCGAGCTCGCGGACGTGGTTCTCCTCGCCATCGCCGCAGGCGACCGTGTAGGAGCGATCATTGATCGAAACCTTGACCTGTCCCATCGCTCAAGCCTCCGCCAGCACTTCGCGGATGCCCTCGATCGCATCGGCAAGCGTCTCCGAGGCCCGTTCGTTCAATTCGTTGAGACGGCGGGCTTCGGCTTTCAGCTGGTCGATCTCCTCGGCAAGACCGGCGCGGTCCTGCTTCAGCGTTTCGGCCTCTTCCTGCAGGCGCCTTGCCGCCTGAGCGCGCAGAACCTGCCGGTTGATACCGGCCTCCAGCTTGTCCAGCGCGCCGCTGAAGCGGCCCATCGCCGAATCCAGTTTGCTCATGCTTGCGTCCGGGCCTCCCTGTTCCGGCCCAAGCGGCCGGAGGACATCTCCCGCCAAGATAGGCAGGGCCGTGAAACAAGGTCAACGCCGCCCCGGCGCAGGCTCTTCCGGCCCGCCCCTGGCGGCCTTGCAAATTCACCACACGGGATGCGTGGAACAGGCTCAAATGCGGGGATTCCGGCATTGACTCACGGGGGCCCCGTGGTCATTGTGGCGCCGCTCTCGGGAGGGCCCGATTTGAGCAAAGGCGGGGCTTTTCGCCTCGATGCGGAAAGCCGCTTGCGCCTGCCCGCCCAGCGCCCGCTCCGGGCAATTCGAGTGACACATGACGCCAACTGAAAAATCCGCCGCCGCCGAGAAATCCAAACCCGCATCGGGCGCCTCGCACGAGGCCATGGCCAATGCGATCCGCGCGCTGGCGATGGACGCCGTGCAGAAGGCCAATTCCGGCCATCCCGGCATGCCGATGGGCGCGGCCGACATCGCGACCGTCCTTTTCACCAAATTCCTGAAGATCGACCCCCGCCAGCCCGACTGGCCCGACCGCGACCGCTTCGTGCTCTCCGCCGGTCATGGCTCGATGCTTCTTTATGCGCTGAACTATCTGCTCGGCTATGAGGACATGACGATCGAGCAGATCAGGAATTTCCGCCAGCTCGGCTCGATCACCGCCGGCCACCCCGAATATGGCCATGCGGCAGGCGTCGAAACGACGACCGGCCCGCTCGGCCAGGGCATTGCGACCGCCGTCGGCATGGCGCTTGCCGAACGCATGATGGCGGCCCGCTTCGGCGACGGGATTTCCGATCACTATACTTATGTGCTCGCTTCGGACGGCGACCTGATGGAAGGCATCAGCCATGAGGCGATCGGCCTTGCGGGTCATCTGAAGCTCTCGAAGCTCATCGTTCTCTATGACGACAACGAGATCACCATCGACGGCGCACTGTCGCTGTCGGAATCGGGCGATGCGCTGAAGCGCTTCGAGGCTGCGGGCTGGAACGCCACGCGCATCGACGGCCACAATGCCGGCGAGATCGCAGCCGCCATCGAAAAGGCGCGCAAGTCCGACCGCCCGAGCCTGATCGCGTGCCGCACCGTGATCGGCTATGGCTCGCCCAACAAGGCGGGCAAGTCGTCCTCACACGGCTCGCCGCTTGGCGACGACGAGATCAAGCTCGCGCGCGAAAAGCTCGGCTGGTCCGCCGAACCCTTCACGATCCCGAGCGCGACGCTCGATGCCTGGCGGATTGCCGGTCTGCGCCACGCCAAGGACCGTCAGGCCTGGGAAGAGCGCCTTGCCGCCCTGCCCGCCGACAAGCGCGCCGATTTCGAGCGCCGCATCTCGGGCGACCTGCCCGCCGGTTTCGGCAAGGCGATTGCCGCCTACAAGGAAAAGCTCGTTGCCGACAAGCCGAAATGGGCGACGCGCAAATCCTCGGAAGAAGCACTGAACGTCATCAATGCCGTGCTGCCGGAAACGGTGGGCGGCTCGGCCGACCTCACGGGCTCGAACAACACGCGCTCGAAGGAACAGAAGGCCGTGACGGCAGATGACTTCTCCGGCTCCTTCATCCATTACGGCATCCGCGAGCACGGCATGGCCGCCGCGATGAACGGCATGGCGCTGCACAAGGGCTTCATTCCCTATTCGGGCACCTTCCTCGTCTTTACCGACTATTGCCGCCCGGCGATCCGCCTTTCGGCGCTGATGGGCCAGCGCGTGATCTATGTCATGACGCATGACTCGATCGGCCTTGGCGAGGACGGGCCGACGCATCAGCCGGTCGAACATCTCGCAAGCCTTCGCGCCATGCCGAACCTTTATGTGTTCCGCCCGGCCGATGCCGTGGAAACGCTCGAATGCTGGCAGCTCGCGCTCGAAGCGAAGGAAACGCCTTCCGTTCTTGCGCTGTCGCGCCAGAACCTGCCTGCCGTCCGCACCGAAAACTCGGACAAGAATCTCTGCGCCCGCGGCGCTTATGAATTGTCGCCTGCCTCGTCGAAGGCGGAAGTCTCGCTGCTCGCAACGGGCTCGGAAGTCGAGATCGCGCTTGCCGCGCAGGCGATGCTGGAGAAGGACGGCATTCCGGCGCGCGTCGTCTCCATGCCCTGCCTCGAACTCTTCGAGCAGCAGTCGCGCGAATTCCGCGAGGACATGCTGGGCGAGGGCACGGTGAAGATCGCCATCGAGGCGGCGGTCCGCTATGGCTGGGACCGCTATATCGGCGCGGATGGCGATTTCATCGGCATGGACGGCTTCGGCGCATCGGCGCCGGCGCCCGATCTCTACAAGCATTTCAACATCACCCCCGAGGCTGCCGTTGCCGCGGCGAAG
>JAHBYK010000069.1 GCA_019635965.1 Parvibaculum sp.
TTCAAATGAAAAAGCCGCCCCTCACGGGCGGCTTTTCCTTTTTCATCGAAGCCGGCGGTATCTCACTCAGGGCAGGGATAATTCTCCGCCAGCGTGCGCGCGCCCATCTCGAAGGCAGACCGCTGGTAGAGTTCGGGATGCGACGGCGCATATTCCGTCACCTGCTTTGCGAAATCTTCGAAGGCAAGCCGTTCCGGCAGCCGGAAACAGGCTTCTTCATCCATGTTCTCGCCCAGACGGCGCACGATCATCGGCGCACCCTTGTCCACGGAGGCATAAACGCCCGCAACGAGCCCCGCGAGGAACTGGTGGCAGGAGGCCCGTGCGATGCGGTCCTCGGCGGATTCGCTCGGGCTCAGCGCCACGGTGCAGGCCGAGACAAGCTCCGCGCCCGTGGTGATGCGCGGCATCTGAGCAAAGGCAGCCCCCGCCGGGATCGTCACGGCGATCAGGCTTGCTGCAAGAAATCCTTTGAATGCCATGGAATTCCTCCTCATTCTGGTGGCAAAACCATGCTTGCACGAATGGCCGCGAAAGGCGAACCGGACAGCCTGCCGCGCGTCCAATGGGCGCAGTCCGGCTAGCCGCCGCCCCCTGCCTTGGGCTAAAGAGAGAAGGCTTTCCCAAGGAGACCTTCCCATGCCCATGCCGACGGAAATCCGGCAGCGTGCCGAATCCCTGATTGCCGCCGAAAAGGCCCGTTATGCCGAATTGCATCCCCGCTCCGGCCAGATGGCGGCCGAAGCCGGCGCGCATTTCCCCGGCGGTGTGCCGCTCCACTGGATGCTCGATTGGGAAACGCCTTTCCCGCTCTTCGTCCGCTCCGCCAGGGGCTCGACGGTCACGGATGTCGACGGCCTGACCTATAGCGACTTCTGCCTCGGCGACACCGGCGCCATGTTCGGCCATTCGCCCGAGCCGGTGGCAAGGGCGATCGCCGCGCAGGCGGAAAACGGCCTCACCGCCATGCTGCCCTCGAACCTCACCGCGGAAGTCGGCCGCCTCCTCGCCAGCCATTTCGGACTGCCCTATTGGCAGGTCACGGCAACGGCGAGCGACGCGAACCGCGCCGTCGTGCGCTGGGCCCGCGCACTGACAGGCCGCAAGAAGGTTCTCGTCTTCGACGGCTGCTACCACGGCCAGGTCGAGGATGCCTTCGTCAAGCTCGAGGACGGCAAGACCAAAATGAAGCCGAGCCTGCTCGGACAGGTCACCGACATCGCGGATAACAGCATCGCCGCACCCTTCAACGACATAGCAGCCGCCGAAACCCTGCTTGCGCGCGAGGACATCGCATTGGTGCTGACGGAGCCTGCGCTGACCAATACCGCGATGGTGCTGCCGAAGGACGGCTTCATCGAAAAGCTCATCGCCGCCGCTCATCGCCACGGCACACTTGTCTGCATCGACGAGACGCACACGATATCGACCGGCCCCGGCGGCTATACCCGCACCCATGATATCGACCCGGATTTCTTCGTTCTCGGCAAGCCTGTGGCGGGCGGTCTTCCCGCCGCCGTTTTCGGCTTCACCGCGAAGGTCGAGGCGGATATGAACCGTGTCCTCGCTGAAAAGACGCCCGGCTATTCCGGCATCGGCACCACGCTTTCAGGCAACATGCTTGCGCTCGCCGCCATGCGCGCCTGCCTTGCAGAAGTAATGACGCCGGAAAACTATGCGCATATGACCTCGCTTGCGGAAAAACTTGCCGCCGGGTTGCGCGCCGGGGTCGCACGCCACGGTCTGCCCTGGACGGTGACGCAGATCGGCGCGCGCGCCGAACTCGTCTTCTCCACGCGTCCGCTTGAAAGCGGCGCGGAAGCCGCCGCCGCCATCGACCACACGGTCGAACGCGCGATCCACCTTTTTCTTCTCAACCGGAATGTGCTGGTAACACCGTTCCACAACATGACCCTTGTCGCGCCATCGACGACGGAAGCCGATGTCGAAAGGCTTGTCGCCAATTTCGGCGCTGCGCTCGACGCGCTTTGCGGCAGGGAAGGACGCTGACCATGACGCGAGCGCATGAAAAGGAAGCAGCGGAATTTCTCGCCGCCCACCCCGAAACCGTGCAGATACAAGCCTATCTGACCGATCCCTCGGGCGTTGCGCGCGGCAAGGTGCTCAGGCCGGAAGAACTGAAAACCGCCTATCGTGATGGCAGGCCGCTGCCCTGCTCCATCCTCTCGCTCGACATGCTGGGCGTCGACGTACTGGAGACGGGCCTCGTCTGGGAGGAAGGCGACAGTGACCGCCCCTGCCTTCCGGTCGCCGGCACCCTCACCCATGCACCGTGGCACGACGTGCCGACCGCGCAACTGATCCTCACATCCTATGAGCGCGACGGCACGCCCACGCCGGCCGATCCGCGCCACGCCCTTGCGCGCACCGTCGCCGCGCTCGAAAGGCTCGGCGTGAAACCCGTCGTCGCCATCGAGCTCGAATTCTATCTGGTGGACCGTAATGCCGCTGCCGCGGGGCGCCTCAAGCCGCCGGCCGCGCCAAACGGCTTCGCGCCCGCGCATCATCAGGCCTATCTGATGCAGGATCTGGAGGATTTTTCTCCCTTTCTGAACGACGTCTTCGACGGCGCGAAGAAGATGGGCCTGCCCGCACGCACGCTGATCTCGGAATATTCACCCGGCCAGTTCGAGATCGTTCTCGAACATCGCACCGATGCCATGCGCGCGGCGGACGATGCCATTCTCTACAAGCGCCTCGTGAAAGGCATGGCCGAACGCCACGGCCTCACCGCGACATTCATGGCAAAGCCCTATGCCGACCTTTCCGGCAGCGGTATGCATGTCCATGTCTCGCTTGCCGACGACACGAATGAAAATCTCTTCGCCGGAAATGGCGCCGATCTGACGCCGCATCTTGCCCATGCCATCGGCGGCCTCGAGGCAACGATGGGTGAAAGCATGGCCTTCTTCGCGCCGAACGCAAATTCCTATCGGCGCTTCCGTCCGAATTCCTATGCGCCGCTTGCGCCGGCCTGGGCGGTCGACAACCGCTCGGTTCCGCTGCGCGTCACCTCAGGCCGCCCGGAAACCCGTCATCTGGAACACCGTGTCTGCGGCGCCGATGCAAACCCCTATGTGGCGCTCGCCGCAGTGCTGGCCGGCATCGCTGAAGGACTGGAAAAGAAAATCGCGCCGAGTGCGCCCGTCACCGGCGATGGCTACGGCAAGATGAAGGCAACGCTTCCCGCGAACTGGTGGAAGGCAATCGAAACAGCGCGGAACTCAGCCTTCATCAATGAACGGCTTGGTGAGTTCGCCAACATCTTCCTGACCATCAAGGAAGCCGAATGCGACCGCTTCTTCGCGGCCATAAGCAGCACCGACATCGAATGGTATCTGCGGAACGTCTGAGCCTTACTGCAGATAGACCGGGTCGCAGGGATATTTCGCTTCGAGCGCGCGCACCGCAAGCTCATAGGCCGGGCGCGACACGATGCCGGGATTTTCTTCGGCATAGCCGACGACATGTTGAGCGAACTGACGATAGGTAAGCTGGTTCGGCAGATCGAAGCAGCCCTTCTCGTTGCTGTTCGGCCCCATCCGTTCGGCGCGGAACGGCTCACCCATGGTCAGCGATTCCTGCTGCGGCATGATAAGTCCGATCAGGAAATCCTTGCACGGCTCGCCCTGCGAGCCTGCCGCATGGCCGCCATCGATCAGGCTCCGGCAGACGGAAACAAGCTGTTCGCCGCTTGTCACATTCTGTGCGGCAAAGGCTCCGCCGGAGGCGAGGCCTGCGGCAAGCGCGGCGCCGATGGCAAATGCGGCGAACTTTCTCATCTCGATGGTCTCCGGCGAATACATCATTCAAACAGATGCATCAGCCTAGCACAGTCCTGCGCGGCGCGGCTGCTTCACTTGTCCAGAAGCGCAATTTTCTCCGGCGACCGGAATGCAACGCCCTTCAATGCCGGGCTCTCTGCCGCCTGGGCAAAGGCATTGCGGATCGCCGTTGCCCGCGCCTCGAACAGCGGTGCCATGTCGGGATGGGTGAAAATGTAAAGCTCATTACCGAGAATGGCCTCCACCACCCGAGCGCCGACGCGGTCCGGGTCGATGCCCGCCAGCACGAACTGTTTGGCGACTTCTGCCCGCTCCGGGTCGCGCTCGTCATTGCCCGCGCCATATTTCTCTTGCCGCGCGCGGCCGCTTTCATAGATGCGCGTCTTGACGAAACCGGGGCAGAGAACCGAAACGCCGATATTTTCAGGCGCGAGCTGCTGCACCCAGCCTTCCGACATGCCGACCACGGCATATTTCGATGCCGTGTAGGGCTCCATGCCCGGCGCGGAAATGATTCCGGCCATGGACGCCGTATTGACGAAATGTCCGCCTTCGCCATGCGCGCGGATATGCGGCAGGAACACTTCCATGCCATAGACGACGCCCATCAGATTGACGGCGATCGTCCATTCCCAGTCGCCCGGCTTCATCGTGCCGATGGCTCCGCCTGCACCGACTCCCGCATTGTTGCAGACGACATGTACCTTGCCGAACGCATCAAGCGTCGCTTTCGCCGCCTGCTCGACAGAGGCGCGTTCCGCCACGTCGCAGCGCACACCCTCGGCCTTGATCTGGCGTTCGCGCAAATCCTTCAGCGCCACACCAAGATCGTCCTCGCTGATATCGGCGAGCATCACATTCATGCCCGCTGCACCGAAGGCCCGCGCCATGGAAAGGCCGATGCCGCTTGCGCCGCCCGTCACGAAGGCGGTCTTGCCGGAAAGGTCTTTCATCATGCGGCCTTTGCGAGATCGTCGAGAGCGTCGAATTCGGCGAAAAGTTTTGCGCCGTTTGGCGCCTTTTCAAGTCCGGCGCGGATCGCTTCGCGCGTCTGTTCGCGCGAGAAATCAGCCTGCGTCACCGCATGCCAATGCACCATGCCCTCCCAGATCGGGTCGATGAGTTCGGTACCCTTCACCGTGCCGCCATCGACGGTCTTGAAGGTGAAACTCCGCATCTCCGAAACCGTGGTCTGAAGATAGCCGACATGGATCGCCTCGTCGGTACGGATGCGCTCGACCATCGCCGCCGCTTCCAGAGCTTCATCACGCCGCTCGCGGAATGCGTCCGGATCGCGCATGATTTCGCAGCAGAACGAGAAGAAACTTTCCGCCCTCACCTCGATCATCAGCACATTCATCAGGAGAAGGATGAGCTGCTCGAAGCCCGCCGGAAGCTGCGGCATCAGACGGCCCGTATCTGGCCTGCCGATGCTTTCGGGAATCTCCGGTAGCGGATAACGGTCTTTGCCGAAGCATAGATCGCGCGCCGCATACCACATCGCGTCATGTGCGCCGAATTCGGGCTCGGCCGGATCGCCACCTTCATCCGCGCCATGCGCGTAAAGCAGCCCCTTGTGCAGATGCCCTGTGCAGGTCTGCGAAATGTCGTCGACGATGATCTGCTGAAAATCCGGCGCCTGCAGGTCGCAGAGTGCGCGCCCCCGCGCCTCGATCACGCCGGTGATGGTGAGCGAATTCCAGAGCTGCTGTCCGATTCCATGCGAAAGCAGAAAGCGCTCCTGCGGGATGTTCGGATAATTGCCGCGCTTCAGAAGCTGAACGGTCGCATCGATCAGCGGCCAGCCTTTCGCCGTCAGCGCGTCCTGCCAGGCATGAACCGCCGGCCAGCGATTGAGGACACGCGGCGAAACATAGGTGCCATCGGCCAGAAACCCGCCATGCAGCCGGTAGCCTGCCGTTTCGTGCGGCCGGGCGTAGTCATGGCTCGCCATCAGTTCTTCGCGCGTATAGGTGAGCTTCGCCATCGCTTCTTCCTCCCGTGTGGCCCTGCGGCCTATTATTTTTTCAGTGCCCGGACGAACACCCAGGTCATGCTGTCGATCATCTTCTTGCGGTCGAGCCTGCGCCGATAGCCATAGGCGCCGCCCTGCTTGATCGCGCCGACAATGAGATAGCCGATCATCCGCGTATCAAGATCCGGCGAGGCATCGCCCGACGCCTTCCACTTCTCGAGAAGCTCCGCCCAGACTTCCGCCCAGCGGTCCACCGGCCCGCGCCGCCCGATATCGCCCGTGGACAGCACGCTGATATCTGTCAGCGCCGCGGCAAGCACGCCGGGATTCCGGTCCGAATATTCGAACACGGCGGTCAGCAGCTCGCGGATGCCCTCCTCCATGGAACCCGCCACCGCGTGATGCGTCTCGACAAATTCATGCAGCTCGTCCGCCGCCTCGTCGGTGAAGGCGAGGAAGCAGTCGAGCTTGTCCTCGAAATGCAGATAGAACGTGCCGTGTCCGACGCCCGCCGCCTTGGAAATGTCCTGCGGCCGCGTTTCGTGATAGCCGCGCTCCGCAAACAGCTTGCGTGCCGCTTCCATGAGCTTTCGCCGGCTTTCGAGCTTTCGCTTCGCGCCGCCGCTCACGCCGCCCGGCTCCGCCACGCTCGTCCGTGCGGGCGAATCTCCCGGCTCGCCATCCTCCAGAATGGCCGCTTCTGCGGCTTGTCGGGTTCTGGACCCCGTTTCCTCCGTGCTCATACAGAAAGGGTCGGGCCTTATTGACAAAATGTCAATATGATTAGCCTCACTTTGCAGGCTGTCCATCGTCCCGCCAGCGTTTCGTTCAAGACCCGCCGCCTGCCGCGCCCCTAGCTTCTCGGGAAATGGAGGAGCCACATGCCCGCACAGCGCGATTTCGTACCCGCCCTCGGCAAGCCCGAATTCACCAGCGCCTATGACAAGGTCATCGCCGTCATGACCCGGGAAAGGCGCTGGCGGCCGCTTGTCGTGAAGGCGCTGGCCCCCGCCCCTTGTGAAACCGTGGTCGATATCGGCGCCGGCACCGGCAGCCAGGCCATCCTGCTGAAATCCCAGACCCCCGGCATCCGCATGATCGGGATCGACCCCGACCCGCAGGTCCTTGCCATAGCCCGCGCCAAGGCCGGGGCGGCAGGCGCAGAAATCGAATGGCATGAAGGCTTCGGCGACGAGACCCACGATCATCTGGGTGAACGCTTTGCCGATGCCGTGGTGTCGAGCCTCGTCCTGCACCAATGCCCGGTGGATGTGAAGTCGGGCATCCTCGCATCGGCATTCCGTGTGCTGAAGCCCGGCGGGCGCCTCGTCGTCGCCGACTACGGATTGCAGCGCAGCTTCCTGATGCGCACCCTCTTCCGGCAGGTGCAGATGGCAGACGGATTCGAATACACCCAGCCGAACGCGGACGGAATCCTCGACCGGCTGATCCCGGCGGCAGGCTTTACTGCCCTCGAGGAACGCCATGTCGTACCGACCCACACCGGCTCGATCAGCATATTCTGCGCAACGAAACCCGTCTGAGCGCGCTTATTCCGCTGCCTTGCGGCCCTGCTGGAGAATCTCCCAGAGCTTCACCGGCGTCACCGGCATGTCGATCTCCTCGATGCCATAAGGCGCGAGCGCATCGATCATCGCATTGATGAAGGCCGCCGGTGCGCCGACGGTGCCCGCCTCGCCCGCTCCCTTGACGCCAAGCGCATTCGAGCGCGCGGGGATTTCGTTATAGCTGACATCGAAGTTCGGGAAGTCGGATGCGCGCGGCATCCAGTAGTCCATGAAGGAGCCGGTCACGAGCTGCCCATTCTCGTCATAAACGGCATGTTCGCCCATCGCCTGTCCGAGCCCCTGCACGATGCCGCCATGCACCTGTCCCGCAACGAGCAGCGGATTCAGGATCTGCCCGAAATCGTCCACCGCCGTGAAGCGCGTGATGCGATAGACACCCGTTTCCGCATCGATCTCCACTTCGCAGATATGCGCGCCGTTCGGGAAGGTATTTCCCTTCTGCGTATATTCGCCATCGCCCGCGAGCTCGCCGAGATCGGCTTGGCGTTCGGCAATCTTCGCCACGGCAAACAGATCGATCACCTTGTCCGTGCCCGCGACGGCGAAAACGGGCTCGCCATCCGCCCCCCGGTATTCGATATCGGCCTTCGCCGCTTCGAGTTCGTTCGCCGCGATCTCGCGGCCCTTCTCGATCAGCTTGTCGGAGGCGTCCGAAATCGCACCGCCCGCCATGTAAAGCGCCTTGGAGCCGCCTGTGCCCGCGCCGCCGGGCAGAACGTCGGTGTCGCCGAGATGCACCTTGATCTTTTCCGCGTCGATACCGAGCCGCGACGATACAAGCTGCGTCCAGGCCGTCTCATGCCCCTGCCCGTTCGTCTGCTGTCCGGTCCAGACATGCACGAGCCCGTCCTTCGGATCGACCGAGATGCGCGCATAATCGGCCATGCCCGCCGCCGTGCGCTCGACATAATAGCTGTAGCCGAGCCCGAGGAGCTTCCCCTGCCGTTCTGCCGCCGCGCGCCGTGCCGCAAAGCCCGCCACATCGGCGCGCTTCATCGCGTCGTTGAGATTGCGCTCGAAATCGCCGGAGTCGAAAGGCAGCGAAGGCGCTGCATTGAGCGGCATCGCGCTTGGCGGCACGAAATTGCGCCGGCGGATTTCATCCGGCGTGAGACCCATCTCCCGCGCCGCCTTTTCCATCAGCCGCTCGATCACATAGGAGGCTTCGGGCCGCCCCGCGCCGCGATAGGCGTCCACCGGCACGGTGTTCGTATAGACCGCACGCACATGATTGTGCATCGCCGGCACCATATAGACGCCGACATGCATCCCGCGCGGCGCGAGCGAGGGAATGAAAGGACCGAACTGGCTCTGATAGGCGCCGAGATTGGCGATCGTATCGACCTTCACGGCGAGGATCTTGCCATCCTTGTCGAGCGCGAGCGCCGCTTCCGTCACATGGTCGCGCCCCTGACTGTCCGTCAGGAAACTTTCGGAACGGTCCGCCGTCCACTTCACCGGCCGGCCGGTCATCTTCGAGGCGAACAGCACCAGCGGATATTCGGGATAGACAAACGTCTTCATGCCGAAGCCGCCGCCCACATCCTCCGTCACCACGCGCAGCTTCTCGACCGGGATCTTCAGCGAATGCTGGGCGATGTAGTTGCGCATCCCATGCACGCCCTGGCTGCACACATAAAGCGTGTAGTGATCGCGAGCCGCTTCATAGGAACCAAGCGCCGCCCGCGGCTCCATTGCCGCAACGACGATACGGTTGTTGATGAGCTTAACCCGCGTCACATGATGCGCGGCTTTCATCGCCGCTTCGACGGGCTCCGCCTCGCCGATCGACCAGTCATAGGCGAGATTGCTGCCATTCTCCTCCCAGATCACCGGCGCATCGGGCGCGAGTGCACCTGCCGTGTCGGCAATCGCCGGCAGATCCTCGTAATCCACCGTCACGAGGTCCGCCGCGTCGCGCGCCTGCGCCGGCGTCTCGGCAACGACCATGGCAACGAGATCGCCCACATGGCGCACCCGGTCCCGCGCGATCAGCCAGCGCGTGGTCTTGAATATCGGTGTGCCGTCCGGGTTCTTCAGCATGTCGGCGGCAGGCGAATAGACCGTGCCGAGCCCTGCCGCTTCCGCGTCCTTTCCCGTATAGACGGCGACGACGCCCGGTGCAGCCTTCGCATCCTCTGTGTCGATGCCCGCAATCCGCGCATGGGCATGAGGACTGCGCACCATCACGGCATAGAGCTGGCCCGGCAGCGAAATGTCATCCGTGAACCGCCCCTTGCCCGAAACAAGACGCACATCCTCGACGCGACGCGCCGGCTGCCCCACACCGAACTTCACCATGAACGGACCTCACTCGAATGTGTAAGGGATGTAACGGCCTTTCGCCGCCGCATCCCGATTGGAATATCGCCAGCGCGGACAGGCGCCGGAGCGCGGCTCAATCGCGGAAAGACGGATCGATCCGGTCGAGTGTGCGCAGAAGTGCCGGCCAGGCAAGATTGCCGATGCCATGCTTCTTGTGGAACATGCCCTGGTCGGCGGTTTTCTCCGGCACGCCCGGATTGGGCATAGTGAGCTTCACGCCGCCTGCAAGCGCGCGCACCTGCATGGTGCAGGCCCGCTCCAGGAAATAGAGCCGCAGGAAGGCATCGGCGCAGGTCGCGCCCGCCGTCAGCAGCCCGTGATTGCGCAGGATCATGCAATGCTTGTTGCCGAGATCGGCGACCAGCCGCTCGCGCTCGTCATGTTCGAGCGCGATGCCTTCATAGTCGTGATAGGCAAGGTCTTCGAGCACGACCATCGCCGTCTGCGACAGCGGCAAGAGCCCGTCCGCCTGCGCCGACACGGCCACGCCATCGTCGGAATGAGTGTGGATCACGGCGTTGGCATCCGGCACCGACATGTGCACCGCGCTGTGGATCGTGAAGCCCGCCGGGTTCACCGAATAATCCGTCGGCATGACGATATTGCCGTCGAGATCGATCTTCACAAGGCTCGATGCCGTGATCTCGTCGAAGCTCATGCCGTAGGGATTGATGAGGAAATGGTGTTCGGGCCCCGGCACACGCGCCGAGATATGCGTGTAGATGAGGTCGCTCCAGCCGTAATGTGCGACGAGCCGGTAGGTCGCGGCCAGATCCACGCGCACCCGCCACTCCGCCTCCGTCACAAGTTCGCGCACGGGAACGTCCCGGAAATCTGCGGCAACGGACATCGCGTCCTCCCCTTCCTCAAAAACGGGATTCTTGGTTCCGGTCAGTGTGGCACGAGGCAGGGTCTGCCTGCAAACCGCGAAGTCCGCTCAGGGAAAGCCCGGTTCGCGCGCCTCGGCCGTGCCCTCTTCCTTGTCGTAGAGACAGGCCTTTTCCGTCGCCTCGCCGCTGATAAATGATCCCGCCGGCCATTTGCCCCGCACGGTCATGAAGACATGGCGCTCGAAATTTGTGACCGGCAGGACTACTTCAGGTTCATCGACAGCCGAGGCCGCAATGCAGGCCGCCTTCGCCGCCTCCTCGAGCTCCGCCCAGGCGTCCGGCGCCGAGGCAAGCGCACCCGAAGCGGAAAGGGCGAGCGCGCCCGCCGTCAAAATCGTCCATTTCATTCCGCTGCCCTTGCTTGCTGAACCGGCTCAAGCACCTTGCCGGGATTGAGAATGTTCTTCGGGTCGAGTGTGCGCTTCAGAAGCCGCATCATCGCCACTTCCTCGGCGCTGCGCGACCAGTCGAGATAGGGCCGCTTTTCGAGGCCGATCCCGTGTTCCGCCGAAACGGAACCCTTGCGCTTGCGCAACTCGCCATAAACGATTGCCTCGACGCCGCGCCGCGTTTCGATATTCGCATCCGGGAAGCGCCCCGGAATGACATGCAGATTGCCATCGCCCAGATGGCCGAACACCATCAGCGAACTCTGCGGCCACTTCGCCGCAAGTCCCTTCCGCACTTCCGCGATATAGCTTTCCATGTCGGCAATGCCGAGGCTCACATCGAAGGTGAACATCGGATAGGTGTGGACCACCTGCCCCACATCGTCCCTGAGCGCCCACATCGCGTCGCGCTCCGCCTGACTCTTGGCGATCACCGCGTCCGAAATTTCGCCCGCTTCCAGCGCCTCCATCATCGCCGCCTCGAAGCGCGCCGAATCCGCCTCCTGATCGCCGCCCATCGACTCAACCAGCACATAATAGGGATGGCCATGCGCAATGATCGGCTTGCCCTTTGCGGGCTCGCTCGTCACGAGCTTGTAGAAATCCTCCCACATCACCTCGAAAGCGGAGAGCGTGCCGCCCAGCGCCCGTTCCATGTGGCGAAGGAACTTCGGCAACTGCTCGAAACTCTCGACCGCCACGAAGCCTGTATCCTGCGAGCGCGGCTTCGGCCAGACGCGCAACACCGCCCGCGTCACGACGCCGAGCGTCCCCTCCGAACCGATGAACATATGCTTCAGGTCATAGCCGGCATTGTTCTTGATGAGCTTGTTCATGGAGGTCATCACCGTGCCGTCCGCCAGCACCGCCTCGAGCCCGAGCACCATGTCCCGCGTCATGCCGTAGCGGATCACGCGGTTGCCGCCCGCATTGGTGGAAATATTGCCGCCGATGGTGGCTGAGCCCCGCGCGCCGAGATCGAGCGGAAAGATGAGCCCCTTCGCGTCCGCAGCCTCGCACACGGTCTGCAAGACGCAGCCCGCCTGCACCGTGATCGTGCCGCCCGCCTCGTCGATCTCCTCGATCCTGTTCATCCGGTCGAGCGACAGCGCGATATGCCCG
>JAHBYK010000007.1 GCA_019635965.1 Parvibaculum sp.
GACGGTCGCCATCACCTCGCCCTTCTCCACGCGGTCGCCAAGGCGCTTGTTCACGCTTGTCACGATGCCCGGAAAGCGCGGCACGACATGAACGAGCCTGTCGAGATCGGGGCGGATGGTGCCGAAGAGAGTGATCGAAGGGTGCAGTGTGCCCGGTCCGGCTTTGGCGATTTCAAGCTGTGCATTGCCGAGCTGCGCAGGCGTCAGCGTCACGTGGCTGCCGTCATGCTCGTCGTCATGACTGTGATCATGCCCATGCCCGCTTTCGTCATGACCATCCTCTTCGTCGTGGCTATGACCGTCATGAGCATCCTCACCATGCGTGTCATGTGCTTTCTCGGGCTCATTTTCATCGCGATGATCGTGGCGTTCCTCCACGGCGGCCTCCTCGCCGTGAGCGTGGCCGTCATCGCCATGCGCCAATGCCGGATAGAGAGCGAGGCTGAAAGCAAGCCCGGGGACGAGCGCCCCGTGCAGCAGGTTTTCAAGTCGGATCGTTTTCATTGTGCGTCTCCCTCGGTCCATTTCGCGTCATCGGAAAGGCCGGTCAGAATTTCGATGGAAGCCAGCGCGTTGCGGCAGGCGAGAATGGCTCCCGTTTCCTGCGACCGGCTGTCGGCATTTGTTTGCAAGGCATCGAGAAGATCGAGTACGCCGAAGCGTCCGGCAAGATAGCCTTCGCGGATCGCGGTGGACGTCTTCACCGATGCGGGCACGATTGATTGACCAAGCCGTTCCGCCTCGCGGCAGCGGCTGTCATAGGTCTGATGCGCTTGCTGCAATTCGCGGGCGAGTTCCACTCTCGTCTGCTGTGCATCGAGATCGGCCTGCACGACACGGCGCGAGGCGGCGTCGATATTGCCCTGATTGCGGTCGAAGATGGAGATAGGAATGGAAACCGAGAAGAGCAGCGCGCTTTCATCCGTTCCCGCGAAATGGCGCGCGCCCGCGCCGAGTGTCACATCGGGAAGGGCGTTCGACCGTTCGAGGTCGAAGGCCGCGCGGCGCGCGCCGATCGCCTGCTGCCCGCCCAGCACCGCCGGATGGGTGTCGAGCCGGGCTTCAAGCTCATCGAGACCCGGAAGCGGCACCGCCGGAACGGTAAAAGGTCCGTCCGCGCGCAGCGGGCGGTGGCTCCGTTCCGACCAGAGCTCAAGCAGCGCCTGCTGCGCCATTCCGAGTTCTGCCTGCTTCGTGCCTGCCCTGATCTCGGCGAGGGCGAGTGCAAGCAGTCCGCGGTTGAGATCGGCCTCCGAGGAGGCGCCCCGTTCGAAGCGCTTACGCAGCGCGGGCACGAGGCCACGGATTTGCGCTGCCGCCTCGGCGGATATTTCTGCCTCGCGCTGCGCGGCGAGCAGCCCGTTGAAGGCATGTGTCACCGCCTCGCGCAATCGCCGCTCCCCCGCATCCCGTTCGGCGGCCGCAACGGCCTCCGAAAGACGGGAGAACCGCATTCTGTTTTCGCGTTTGCCGCCCGTTTCTATGCGCTGGGAGAGGCCGAGCGTGACATCCGCCTCCTCCGTGCCGCGATAGGGGCCTGAGCCGAGCACATTCTCGATTTCAAGGCCGAGTTCGGGATTGGGCAGTAAGCCCGCTTGGTGCGCTTCTGCGGCACGTTCGCCGATAGCCTCGAAAGCGATGCGCGCCTGCATATTCTGCGAAAGCGCGATGGCGATGGCTTCGTCAAGTGTTATGGATGCCGTGTCCGATGCGAGCACCGGCATTGCGAGGCCCGCCGACATGAGAATGCCGGACATGGCTCTCCGCCAAGTGCGGAATGAACCTTTCATGGGATCACCTGTAGATAGAAAGACATCGAGCGTTCCTGGACGGGAACGCGCTCAGGCTCAGGCGATCGCTATTTCGGGAGGAGGGCCTTCAGGTGAAAGCAACCGGCTTGCCGCCCGTTCATTGCCGGAAAAGGGAACATGGGTCGCCGCGGGAGTGGCGCCCATCTCGCCGCGCGGCGTGATCACGACATGCTGGAGAACATGGCAGATATCGCAGGCCGCAGCGGATGCAGGATCGCCGAAAACGGCGTCCATGCCGCGCTCCGTCTGCGCCATCCGAAGGACGGCACCGTCCGCCTCGCCATAGAGCGCGCCGGCGGATGCGCTGACGGACAGGCACCCCCATAAAAGGCTGGCGGCAATAAACTGGGCGAGGAAACGAAACATCGAGCGATACTGACCAAATTCCCGTGAAATTTCAACACGTTCAGCCAGACGTGGCGAAAAGCCACATATGAAAGGGAAGGGTGACGGGACATCCGCGCCTGGGTACGTGTAAAGCGCTCACCTCAGAGGTGTTTGTGATTGCTCCCGACCTTGGCTGGGCCCGTACAACGTCCCGCGTCTACAGGTTCGGCTCGCCCTGCGATCACCCGGATGTATTCCTGACATGAAGCCTTAGCCACGCAAAGCATTCTTGTGTGGCAAGAACTGTCGCAGCGCTGCTGAAGGCCGGAAGGCTAGACAAAAGACGCGATCTTTCGGCTTGTTTCGGGCCCGCCTGTACCGACTCACATCGGTTTTAGAACCTGACCAACTTTCACGCCGCACTGTCAGCCTCCTCGACATTGAGCGGCTTTCCCAGTCGATCCATGATCTTCGGGCAGCGCCCGATTGAAGAAAACTCGTCAGCGCCCAGCCCATGCCGACAAGGCCATTGCCGTTGCGGCTCGAATAGTCGAGCGACAGCGAGGGAACTGTTCTGCTCGTGCCCGGCGGCACAGCGTTGACCGGCACGCTGTAGCGTGCCGGTCCTTCCTCGCTCACATCGAAAGGCCCCGGCAGGTCCATCCCGGATCAGAACGCCGGAAGGCAACGCAAGCCCGAGGCACAGAAAAACGCGATGGTCATACCCCCCCGCGGGGATCCGCCGTCCGTTTAGCGTGGCTCCTTGCCTGTCCTTGTTGAAGGAGGTCCAGGTGACGCTCCGCCCGTTGCCCGACGTCATGTTGCCGTTGTCGTCATAGCTGTAGCTGTCCACATCCGACTTGAAGATCAGGAGTAAAAGTACAGCTTTCTTCTATGCAGCGTACTAATCTCTGGTTCTCTCTGCGCCTATAAAAAGTTAGTTCATTCTGAGCGATGAAGGGTGTCTTCGATGATATTTTTGGGAATCTTCACAGCGTTTGATCTGTAACCTCCCCCCGACCCGTCACCCCCGCTAAGGTAAAAGCACACGTCCTCCGGGTCTTCACGAAGATCAAAAGACGCTTGAGGGGGAATATCATTGGGTCGCGCGTCCTTTGAGACGCTGATAAAAATATAGTATGGAATGAGTGATCCTTCTGACGTACGGATCACATTCGGTTCGAGGTTGCCTACCAATGAACCCTTCCAGAACACATACGGGTAAGACATATGCGGTGATGCGTCTTTCTGTTCGCAAAAGAAAACCGTATTGTAAGGGGCATGAGCCCCAACTTTCATCCAGTTGGAAGTGGAGTCTGTTGATCATTTAAGCCTGTTGGGCTTGGTGATGCAACGGGGCGGGGAGCCCCCACAGAGCTCAGACGTCCCGTCCCGTTGCATCACGGGGGCGTGGAGCATGGCATAGATGGCAGGCGGCAGGTTGCCGAGCGAGCAGCGCGGTCTGATGGTGTTGTAATCGACCTTCCAGAGAGCAAGCACCTCGCGCGTGATCGAGCGGGCGGAACTAGGGTCTCGTTCAACAGCTCGTCCCGGAGCCTGCCATTGAAGCTCTCGATGAAGGCATTCTGGGTCGGCTTGCGGGGCGCAATGTAGTGCCATTCGATATGGGCCTCTTGAGACCAGCCCAAGATCGCCATGCTGTTGAACTCCGTTCCATTATCGCTGACGATAGTCAGTGGTGTTCCCCGCGGGGCCATGACGCTGCCTAGCTCACGAACGACCCCGCACCCCGCACCCCGGAGAGCGAGGTATCGGCGGCCACGCAGAGGCGCTCTCGGGTGAAGTCGTCGACGACCGCCAGAATGCGGAAACGTCGGCTGTCGGTCAGCGTGTCGCCGAGGAAGTCGAGCGACAAGCGCTGGTTCAGTACCCGAGTTCCAAGGTCTCGCTTGCGTCCCCCGCTACATATGGCGGTGTGGGTGCTCTGCTGGAAGGAGTTTTTGAAATTGGCGGATCTGGAGTTGGCGGAGCCAAGGGCTTTGTCGGCTTGGGGGGGCAGGTGCGGCGACTGGTGTTAAAATATGTCGGGTACAGACAGAATGTTAAAAAATTTTCCGAGTTATTGGGTCGCTGCGGCATTTGGAGCACTTGTCATTTCCCTTGTCGGGATCGGTTGGTAAATAATATATGGCTCTTCATTGATACCGCCAGTTACCAAATTGGTCTGTTTGATTAAACTTAAAGAGTGGAGCCCAGAGCCTTAGATCCAAGCGATATTCTTGGTTTGGTTTCGCTGAACCTGCCTCTTCCTTGGGCCGGCCGGGCTGATAAATTCCGGTTTCATCGGACGGCAAGCAGGTTGGACTTGTCCCAGGGAAACATGCACGACAGTATGCCTGTGCTCCACGCCGATTTTTCCGGCGATGTCAGCAAGATGCTTCATGCAGTTGACTCCGTTGCCGCTTTATGCACGTCAGGCCCGCAATTTTCGGATTTCGATACTTCGTCGGGATGAGGACACGGCGATCTCGTAGTGGTCCGCCTGGGTGACGCCGACAATGTTGCGCGGCCGATGCGCGACGACGTTGACGCCTGTGCGCCGCCGCAGGCTGTCGTAGAGGATGCCTGCACCGCCGGTCGCGCGAACCGCCTCGCCGAATTTCTGCGCCTCGGCATAGCTATCGCTCATATAAAGTTCGGGCCGCGCGGATTGTTGTCCCGTGATGTCGAGATACGCGCCTTGCAGCGTCGCCGTATAGGCCCGGTAAACGCGGATCATTCCGGCCACGCCGCGCGCCACCGCTTCGCGGCGCAGATGATGCCCGACTTCCGCGGCCGCGGTGCGGATATCGCCGGCGGCATACCATGCGCCGAGATCCGGGCCGTTGAAGCGCATGCCGCCGGGGGCGGCATGAAGAAAGGCGGCCATAACTACACTCGCATTCGGCACGCCATAGACCCATTCATCCCTCGGCAGGCGATCGATGCGTTCGGCGACAAGCCGGTCGTTGGTCCAGCCAGCAAGCTCCATCGCGGCTTCGAGGTCGGCTGCGGTTGCAACCGTGTCGAACAGTCCGACAGGCGGAAATCGCGAAGGGATCAGTCGATAGGACGGCTGCGGCGCGGCGGCATAGGCGTCCGTCACCGGAAAACGAGCTCGTCATCGGTATAGGGCTCGAATGCTTCGTCGATACTGCCCGGCGGCATATAGAGCCCGCCGCGAGCGCCATCGAGAAAACGGCGCACACTCAGCAATCCGTCCTGGGAGCCGCTTGTCAGGAGTTCGAGCGGCGGTCTGCCGCCGAACGGAAGGGCGCCGTGCGGTGTCGTCAGCCATTCGACGCCGGAGCGCTCATCGGGAAAGAGAATGCCGAGCGCCTGGTGGATGCCCAGCACCGCGGAGATACGCAAAAGCACGTCCACATCGAGCGTGATGGCGTCGTGTTCGCGAACACGCTTGCACCAGTTGTGATAGGTGGACCGGGCCGGAAAGCCCAGGACCAGGAGGCGCTGTTCTTCGGTCAGACCCCAGAGATCCGCGATCGTGACAAAGGTCCGCAAGGCAGGCGCGCTGAGACGGCGGCGGTTGGCCGGCGCGAACCGGGACACGTCGAGCCGCTGAAAGCCATGTCCTTCCCTAATGGGCCGCTTCTCCTGATGAGCCATCTTCGCCTCCAATCCAAAAATAGATTTAGTCCATATTTGGACAAATAGCAACTATGCTGAACGGCGGCCACTCTGCCTTTGGATGAGCCATTGGATGAAACCGGTGTTGCCAATCCAGCCGGTCTAGGATGGGGCAAGTTCAGGCTGCTTGTGATCCCACTTTGCGGACAATATTCACTCGGTGGCACGATTCCGAAAATCCAGAGAAATCAGTTGCTTGACCGTATTGAGTCAGACGAACTTGAAAGCCACCCCATCTGAGTCACGTTAAGCCGGTGAAACGAGTCACGGGCTCCCAAAAAAGTTCAACGAATTCAATGCCGGGCTGAGTCACTCTCAACCTGCGCGCGCAGCATGCATGTGCTGGCCTGGTCGCCCGCAACCAACCTGCCATCATCGGGTGTCGCCACATACACGCTTGTCGGCGCAACCAATCCGACCGTGGCGGATGGATCGCTCGCGCCCGGCAGCTTCGATGGGGAAATTGCCGTTGCCTTTGGCGGCGGCATGAACAGGGTGGGCCTCGATCTCGACGTGTCGATCGGCGGCCACACCTACAACATCCTCACCACGGGCGGCACGGCGGCGCCGAATTCGAGCCAGTTGACGCTCGGTGCCGGCGCCGGCTTCTCCGGCACGCTCGATATTGCGGCTGGCGGCGTTGCCTGTCCCGATGCGGCCTGTCAGGCGAAGGTTGCGGGTGCGCTGGCCGGCAGCGGCGCGAGCCATGCCGCGCTTGCCTACACGATCTCCGCCAATGGCAATCCGACGGCGAAGGCGGTGCAGGGCGTGGCGGGTTTCGAGCGCGGTGCGATCGTGCTGCCCTGAGGCGCAGGCACAGAGAAAATGATGACGAGGCCGGGCGGCGACGCCCGGCCTTTCATTTTCGCGGGCCGGCTAGATCACGCCGGCCTTCAGGAAATCATGGATATGGACGAGCCCGACGGGCCTCCCGTCCTCCACCACGAAAAGACTGGTGATCTTCTTTTCGTTGAGCAGCTTCACGGCTTCGGAGGCCAGCATCGAGGGGGCAACCGTTTTTGGCGTCCGGTTCATGATGTCGCCAGCGGTCTTGGTCAGCAGTCCCTCGGTGCCCGAATTCCGGCGGATGTCGCCATCGGTAATCATGCCGATGAGTTTGCCTGCCCCGTCCACGATCCCCACGGAGCCGAGACTCTTCTGCGACATGATGAGAAGCGTCTCCGACATGGAGGTCGAGGGGCCGGTCAGCGGCAGCTCGTCGCCCGTATGCATCACTTCGCGGACGAGCTTCAGCATGGCGCCGAGCTTGCCGCCCGGATGGAACACGCTGAAGTCCTTTGCCGAAAATCCCTTCTTCTCGAGCAGCGCGATGGCCAGCGCATCGCCAAGCGCAAGCTGCATGGTGGTGGAGGTCGTGGGGGCGAGCTTGTTCGGACAGGCCTCCTCCGCACGGGGGAGAATCAGGGCGATGTCGGCCGCGCTGCCCAGCGCGCTCGTCTCGACCGAAGTCATGGCGATGAGCGGAATGGCGAATCGTTTCGCGTGAGAAATGATGCTCGAGAGTTCCGCCGTCTCGCCGGACCAGGAAAGGGCGAGGATCACATCGCCGCCGGTGATCATGCCAAGATCGCCATGGCTCGCCTCGCCGGGATGGACATACTGGGCGGGCGTGCCGGTCGAGGCGAGTGTCGCCGCCATCTTGCGGGCGATGTGGCCGGACTTGCCCATGCCGGTCACGATGACGCGGCCGGTCGCCGCGCCAAGCGCCTCGACGGCGTCCGAGAAGGGCCCGTCAAGCGAGGTGCTCAGGGCCTTAAGGCCTTCAATCTCAAGCGAAATCGTCCTGCGCGCGGAGGCAAGGTGATCGGCGGGCGATGAGCGGGCCCCGTAGGATTTCTTTAAGACGTCAGACAAACTTCGGCTCCTTGGATACTCAAAACAATCATATATTCTCGATGCACCAAAGATTGTGTGTTCTATACATGAAAATATTTAGGCTGACCAATTTTGAACAGAACAAGGCTTGGAATCCAAGGTTCATCGCATGTGCCATTTCCTTGTTTGCAGGTGCATATCCCTTAGTCTGATTGGGAACGCTGAGATTTAGCGGCACACTTAAATTAAATGGCCATCTCGAAAGGAGTTTTGTGCTGAGCGGTTTCTTTTTCCGAATTAGAAGTCTGTTTGCGGAGACTACAAATGAAATTGGTCTCCCGGAGGGGCTGCGCATCTATGCGGTGGGCGATATTCATGGCCGCGACGATCTGCTGGCCGAGCTGCATGGCCGCATTGCCGAAGACGCGGCCCGCGCGCCATCCGCCACCAACATATTGATCTATCTCGGAGATTATATCGACCGGGGCCTCCAGTCGAAGCAGGTGCTCGACCGTCTCTCGGGCAGTCGTCTGGCTGGCTTCGAGCATGTCTTCCTGAAGGGCAATCACGAGCTTGCCATGCTGCAATTCCTCGGCGATGCGGCTTTCGGCAAGACCTGGAAATATTATGGCGGGCTCGAGACGCTCCATTCCTATGGCGTTCAGGAGCTGACCCGGACCGACGATCCGGCGGCCTTCGAGCGCGCCCGCGAACATCTGCTCGAGGTTCTGCCCGCCGCCCATCGGGATTTTCTCGAAGCCCTTGAAGTCTCAAGGGAATTCGGCGGCTACTTCTTCGCTCATGCGGGCGTCCGGCCCGGTATCTCCCTGCAGCGGCAGATCGAAGAAGATCTGCTCTGGATCCGCGAGGAATTCCTTCACTCGGATGCCTCGTTCGGCAAGGTGGTGGTCCATGGGCACACGCCGAATGAGGAAGTGGTGGTCAGGCCGAACCGGATCGGCATCGACACGGGCGCCTATATGACCGGGGTGCTGACGGCGCTCGTGCTCGAAGGGCAGGGGCGGCGCTTCATCCAGACGGGAGAGGCGGCAATGCCGCTGGCCGCCGCAAGTTAACCAGAACGGCTGAAAATTGGCGGGGCACCGCGGTTTTGGCATAAATCATTGCCCGATTGGTGGTAAAACCTTGCGAGGCAGCGAAACAGCCTGCGAAAGGCCAGTGCCGGCCCGGTCCTCTCGCCGCATGGCACATCGTAGGATTTTCGCGCATTCTTCGCCAAGTCAGAGATAGGGGCGATTTCAGATGATCGATTTTGTGGCGGACTCCGTTCGGCATGGGCTTCGGCGGGCGCATTTTGGGCGAACGATCGCGGCTGTCCTGGCGCTTTTCCTGGTGGCGGCATGCACGGATGGACCGCGCCCCAACATGCCGGTAGGTGCCCCAGTCGCTGGGGCGCAGGCAGATGGCGGCTCCGTCCCCCTGCCTAAGGATGCCAATGTCGACTACCGGCTCGGGTCGGGAGACAAGCTGCGCGTCATCGTGTTTGGTGAGCCCAATCTCTCTGGGGAGTTCGATGTCAGCGGCTCCGGCAAGGTCGCCCTGCCGCTGATCGGCCAGGTCGATGCCGAAGGCCGCACATTGAGCGAGTTTGAGGCGGCGGTAATCGCCAAGCTCATGGAGGGCTATCTCAACAATCCTCGCGTGAGCGTCGAGGTGATGAACTATCGCCCCTTCTATATCTATGGCGAAGTTGGCAATCCCGGCCAATATCCCTATACGAATGGCATGACCGCGCTGAACGCGATTGCGGTCGCAGGCGGCTATACCTATCGTGCCAATACCGAGCGCATCTTTATCACGCGCGGCGATGGCGCGGAGCAGCCTTACCCCGCAAGTCAGGCGGTCAAGATACTGCCGGGAGATGTTGTGCGGGTGCCGGAGCGTTTCTTCTAAATGTAGTATTCGCCAGCCATGCTGGCGGTGTCGCAGAATCAAGGCTGAGTCATGGGGCGCCGCCTCGTGTCTTATGCTTGCTTCTGTGATCGGCGCATGAGTCCAGTCTAGAGTCGAGCGAAGAATAGCCGCTGCGCCCGGGCGGGTTTCTACTTGCCAGATTGTGTTTGCAATGATGTATTTATGCCACGGCTGCGCGAAACCTTTTATAAACCAAAAAAATTGGCGTGTTCGCGCGGTTCGATTGGAGTTATTCTGAAGCCAAGAAAACGCATGAAATCTGCGCGGTTTTGGGGTCCGTTTCGCGCCTGGTGCCTTTGGTCAGAGGGTGAAAGGCGGGAAGATGAAAGCCATTTCGGACGGATTAATGCCGGATTTATCGGTGTCGGCTGGACTTTTGTTTGGGTGCGGCGGTTTGGGTACGGTGTTCGGAGTTTCGGGTGCCGGACTTTGTTATCTTTCGGGGAGACGGGTATGAAGAAATTTCTTTTGGCAGTCTGCCTTGCCTTCGCGGTCGCTGCCGCGCCGCTCGTGCTGACGGCGCCCCATGCGGTGGCTCAGGAGGCGAATCTTCAGGCGATGGAAGCCGATATCGAGGCTCTCCTGATCGCCAATGCGGATAATCCGGATGCTTTCGCGGCTGCGGTCGAGGATTACGTTCTTGCAGCCGCTGACCCGGAGGTCGCCGCCCAGGCCGTCATCAATGTGCTGACCCGGCCGGGTGTCGATGAGGCGCTTAAAGTCGCGGGCGGCAAGGGGCTTGGTGCTGCCATCGCCTTTATCGGTCTCACCAATCCGGCGGCTGCGGCGAACATGCAGGCCCTTGTCGAAGCCTCTGGCGATGCAACGCTTCAGGCTGCGGTTGCGGAGGGCAATGCGGAGCGCACGGCTTCGATCCGGCAGCGGCAGCAGCAGCAGCAGCAAGAGCGGAGCTCGACGCCTGAAACGCCGATCAGCCCGAACTGACCGGGCGGGCCGGTGCCGGGATGGGCCGGTGCCGGATGTACTTGTTGCTTACGCCGCTTGTGTTGAGTTGCAGGTTTTGGCCTGCCGGGTATCAGCAGCGGCGTGTGCCCTGGGGCGGGCGCCAAACACAGACTTGCAAGGGGAACGATTTATGTCTTCCATGATTTCCAGGGCAATGATCGCAGCGATTGCCGTGACCGCGTTTTACGCAGTCCCCATCCACTCCGTTTCCGCGCAGACCGAAGAGATCGTCGATGCCCGGAATGTCAGCGTCCGGGAACGTGTGCGGCCGGGCTATGATGCGGTCGGCGTCCGCGCCGGTGCATTCACGATCTTCCCGTCCGCTTCGGTCAAGGGCACCTACAGCGACAATATCTATGCGACGGACACGAACACCGAGAGCGACTTCATCACCACGCTCGGAGCGCGCGTGTCGGCTGCCTCGACATGGAGCCGCCATGCGCTGAACCTGCGTGCCGGGCTCGCACAGCAGCTCTATTCCGACAATAACGACGAGGACCGTCTCGACTGGGACGCCGGCGCCAATGGCCGGATCGACATTACGCGCGATACCAATATTTCCGGCGGCCTCTCCTATGCGCAGCTTCACGAAGACCGCGGCGCGCCAAACGCGATCGGCAACGCGGCCGAACCCGCCGAATATTCGCTGTTCGAGGGCGATGTGGCGCTCAACCACCGCTTCAATCGCGTGACCACGCGGATTGGCGCAACCTACGCGAATTATGACTATGACACCGTGCCGCTTTTCGGCGGCGGTACGCTGAATCTGGACGCCCGCGACCGCGAGCATTACACGCAGTTCCTGCGTCTCGGCTACGATGTGTCGCCGGATACGAATGTCTATGTTCAGGGTACGCTCAATCAGCGCCGCTATGATCTCACGCCGCCGGCCGTTGTGCTCAATCGCGACTCGGATGGCTATGCGGTCGTTGCAGGCACCGAATTCCGCCTGACCAATCTGGCTCAGGGCGGGCTCTATGTCGGCTATCACGAGCAGGATTACGACGATCCGACCCTGCCGAAGATCACGGGTCTCGATTACGGCGCCAGCGTCGACTGGTTCGTCACGCCGCTGACCACCGTCCGTTTCGAAGCCGCGTCGACGGTCGAGGAAACGATCGCCGCCGGTGCATCCGGTTACACGGATAACTCATTCGGTGTGCGTGTCGACCATGAGCTCATGCGCAACGTGATCCTGGGTGGCCGGGTCGGCCTCGCCAAGCTCGACTATGAAGGCATCACCCGCAGCGACGATGTGACCAGCGCCGGGCTGAGCGTCGATTATCTGCTCAATCGCAACTTCTCGCTGCGCCTCGGCTATGACTATTCCGATCGCGACTCGAATGTGCTGGGCCTCGACTACACGCGGAATGAAGTCGGGCTGACCCTCAAGGCAGCGCTCTGACGCGCTGTTCGTCGGGGGCATTGAAAACGAAAGGGCAGCAGGCTTAACCGGCTGCCCTTTTTCTTTCTCATGCTGCTCGGATGGTGCCCTGCGTTAACCCGGTGGGCTGCCGTTTGAGCTAGATTGGAGCCGTACGGCTGGACGCTCTTCGAGCGCGTCTTCGGTAAGATGGTGAGAAGCCCGCGGCTGGGCCGGGTTCGGGCTTGAAGGAATGTGACGATGAATGCACCGGTACAGGGCGGCGCTTCCCGTGGCGGGATCCCCTCTTACGAGACTCACGGTACGGAAGACGAGCAGGGCTTTCTGGAGTTCGATCTCAAGGCGCTCTATCTGACGCTGCGCAAGCGGCTGGTGCTGATCCTTGGCGTGACCTTCGGTCTGACGGCGCTCGTCATGGCAGCCGTGCTCCAGCAGACCCCGCTCTACACGGCGACCGCCCAGGTCTTGCTGGACCGGCAGAAGATGCAGGTGACCGACATGGCAACCGTCATGTCCGGCTTGCCCTCCGACTCGGCGACCGTCGACAGCGAAGTCGAAATCCTCCGTTCCCGCTCCCTTGCCGAACGGGTCATCGGCAGGCTCGATCTGCTTGAAGATCCCGAATTCAACAGCAAGCTGCGCGAGCCGTCGGCCTGGCGCTGGCTCAGTCCGCGTGTCTGGCTTTCCGCACTCCAGGATCTGGTGTCCCCGGAAAGGGAATCGGCCGGCGATACCGCACGTCAGAGGGCGGAGCTCGATGCGGTCATCGACCATGTTCTTTCCAATCTCGAGATCGCCCGCGAGGGAGCCACCTATGTCATCAACATAGGTTTCACCTCCGAAAATCCGGAGAAGGCGGCGCGGATCGCCAATGCCTTTGCGGAGACCTATATCCTCGATCAGCTTGAGGCCAAGTTCGACGCAACCCGCCAGGCCAATGAGTGGCTGTCGCGGCGCCTTGCTGAGTTGCGGCAGCAGGTTCAGGACGCCGACCGGGCGGTCGAGATATTCCGCAGCGAGCAGGGGCTCGAGTCGAGCCGCGGTGTGACCGTCTCGGAGCAACAGCTTTCCGAACTCAACGCGCAGCTCATTCTCGCCCGCACCGCTCTTGCCGAAGCCCGTGCGAAGTATGACCGCGCGCGCCAGATCCGTGCCACCGGCGGCTCGATCGAGAGCATGGCGGATGTGGTGCAGTCGGGCACGATCTCGAGCCTTCGCCAGAAGCAGGCCGAGCTTGCCCGCGAACTCGCGAACCTCTCGTCGCGTTACGGCCCAAGGCATCCCGAAGTGGTGAACGCCGAGGCGCAGCGCCGCGACATCGACATCCAGATCGGGGCGGAGATTTCCCGCATCATCGGCAGCCTTCAGAACAATGTGTCGGTCGCCGAGACGCGCGTCGCCTCGCTCCAGCAGAGCCTGCGCGAAATCCGGGGCGAGACGGGTGAGGACAGCCAGGCCATGATCCAGCTTCGTGAACTGGAGCGCGAGGCGGCGGCGAACCGCGCGGTCTATGAGAGCTTCCTCAACCGCTTCAAGGAAACCTCGCAGCAGCAGGATCTCCAGGTGCCGGACAGCCGCGTCATTTCGCCGGCAACGGCGCCGCTGTCGCCCTCCTATCCGCGCAAGGCGCTGGCGCTCGCGGTTGCGCTGGTGCTCTCGGCGATGCTCGGCGTCGGGCTCGCCTTCCTGCTCGAGCATCTCGACAATGGCCTCGGAACGGGGCGCGATGTCGAGGAGGCTCTCGGCCTGCCGCATCTCGTCTCCATTCCGCTGGTACCCGCCGAAAAGGGGCCGGGCGGAAAGCCGCTCAAGCCGCATGAATATCTCGTCCAGAAGCCGCTCTCGGCATTCTCCGAGTCGCTCAGGAGCCTCAGAAGCGCGCTCCAGCTTTCGAATGTCGACAATCCGCCGAAGGTGATCCTGTTCACCTCCGCCCTGCCGAATGAAGGCAAGACGACGACCTCGGTGTCCTTCGCGCGGGCGGCGGCGGCATCGGGCCTCAAGGTCGCGCTCGTCGATTGCGACCTGCGTCACCCCTCCGTCCACAAGACATTCGGTCTTGCGACGCCGGCGGCCGGTCTCGTCGAACTGCTCGCCGAGCGTCTCGATCCGGAGGCGGTGATGATCGAGGACGAAAAGACATCGCTGAGGATCCTGCCGATTGCGACGGGCACCGCCAATCCGCCGGATCTGATGGCCTCCTCGCAGATGCATTTGCTGATCGACCGGCTGCGCAAGGACTACGACCTCGTCGTGCTCGACAGTGCGCCGGTGCTTCCCGTCTCCGACAGCCGCGTGCTGTCGCGGCTTGCCGATGAAACGGTCTTCGTCGTGCGCTGGAGCGATACGCCGAAGGATGCCGCCCAGTCGGCCGTCCGCGAGCTTCGCCTCTATCAGAGCAATATCGCCGGCGCGATCCTCGTCGCCGTCGATGCGGCGAAGCAGGCGAAATACGGCTATGGCGATGGCGGCTATTACTACGGCAAGTACAGCAGGTACTATGTCAACTGAGGGTGCCGGGCCGCGTCCGCTCCTTGCGGGGCTGACCGCGCTCGGCATTGGCCTTTTCGTGGCCGTTCTCGCGCTTCCCCGCACCGCCGCGCATGGCGTCCTGCTGCCCGTTGCGCAGGAACGCGCGCCTGGCGCCCTTGCCGATGCGCGGTCGCGTCATGCGCGCGCGCTCTCCCTTCATGGCGATGCGCCGCTCGCGCTCGCACTTGCCCGGCTCGATCTGCGCGCCGCGGCGGAGGGCGATGGCGGGGCGCTTGCCGCCGCCGATCGCCATCTCCGTGCTGCCGCCGCTCACTCGCCCAATGATGCGCTGATCTGGAGCGAGCTTGCCCATACCGCGCTTCTGCGCGGCGCGCCGCTTGAGGAGACCGCCGCCTTTCTCCGCCTGTCGCGGCTCACCGGCCGCTTCGAGGCGTCGGCCATGCTGCTCCGTGTGCGGACGGCCCTGCCGCTCTGGAACGGGCTTCCCGAAGAGATCCGCAGCGGCGTCATGGCGGATATGGCGCGGCTCGGCGCCGATCCGGCGCTGCGCAAGAGCCTTTATGCGCCCTATGTCTCGTTCGGCTTTGCGGAGCGCGCGATCTTTCTCGAACATGCCTTCGAGACCGATGCCCAGCGCAGCCGCTTCCGCTCGCAGATCCTGAAACATGCGGGCGAGCGCCGCCGCTGAGGCCTAGCCGTCCCGCCGCCGCGCATGCGGATAGGACTGCGCCACCGCCAGCCCCATGATGAAAGCATAGAAGGCGGAAACGGCCGGCATCTGCAGGCTGAAATCGAAATAGGCATGGACCGCGACGAGCGCCGTCGCCGCCACGCCAAGCGCCGCCGCGGTCCGGTCGCGCCGCCGCCTGAGCCCGCGCAGCGCCTCCACCGCCAGCAGCGCGATCGCAAGGTTGAGCGCCAGCGCCGCCGGCAGGCCAAGCTCGAGCGCGTTTTCCAGATAGTCGTTATGCGCCTTGTCCCAGAAGAAGCCGGAGGAGAGCGGCTCTGGCCGCCACGCCGCGAAAACTTCGCGGTAGGTACCGTAGCCCGTGCCCGTCCAGGGCGCGGTCGTGATCGCGTCCATCGTCGCCGCATAGGTCAGTTGCCGGTCGGCGGCGCTCGCGTCCCGGCCCGTCTCCGCCAGCCGCTCGCTCAGAAGGCCGCCGCCAAGCGCCAGCGCCGCCAGCGCCAGCACGCCGGTGATGCCGCCCGCCACCGCGATCCGCATGGGCCGGCGCGCGCCGCCCCCCGCCATCGCGGTCAGCAGCACGAAAAGCCCGATAAGGCTTGCCGCCACGCCGGCGCGCGAGCCGGTGAGGAAGAGCGCCGCGAGCAGCAGCAGCATGGCGGCGCTGCGGACCAGCGATTGCGTGAAGACCGCCTCCGCCAGCAGCGCCGCCTTGTGGCGCAGCGGCCGCTTCAGCTCGATGAGATGGCGGATGCCGCCCATGAACCAGGCCGCCGCGCAGAGCAGGCCGAGGCCCGCGAATGTCGCATAGGAGTTGCGGTTCACGAAGGTGCTGGTCAGCGCCTGATGGTACGACCATTTGCGGTAGATCGTGACCCAGTCGTTCCCCGCCGCATAGATGGCGATGCCATAGGCCGCATAGGCCGCGCCGGTCAGGGCCGCCGCCTTCAGCGCGGTGCGGGCCCGCTCCGGCGCGCGGGCAAGCTGCATCGTCAGCCAGAGGATGGCAGCATAGGCGAGTAGCCGCATCAGGGCGGTGAGCGTTGCCTGCGGGTTCACGGATATGCTTTCGGAAAGCGGCTCGCCGAGCGCCGCCGCCGCTTCCGTCCAGGCCGGGTCTCCCCATCCGGCGGGCAGCGGCAAGGTCTGAATGACGATCCACAGCGCCACCGCGCCGGACAGCGCGAGCGGCCAGGCGATGCGCCGGGGCGAAACGGCAAGGCGCGCGTGCCCCGCGAGAAGGGCTGCGCCCCAGAGCGCGAGCAGCAGCCCCGCCGCGAGCGAGAGCGCCGCCGCAGGCAGCGGCCGGTTGCTCGCCAGCGGCAGCGGCGCCAGCGCCACCAGCGCGATCAGCGCCGCAAACAGAAGCCGCTCCGCTCGCGTTCCCTGTGTCTTCCCGGCGGAGGCCGAAATCTCGCTCACCTGACCCTCAAGAGTGCATTGCCGCCCGCTTCAAGGGGTAGCAGCCTTCGCCGGGAATTGCCATTGCGTGCCGGTGGCGCTCAGCCCTTGCGCAGCAGCACCGCCGTCACCTTGTAAGGCCGGAAGAGCCAGAGATAGCGGTGGAAATGCCCCTTCCACCAGTGCATCCCCCGCCAGATCATGGGCAGCTTCGCCGCGCTCCTGGCCATGTGTTTCAGCGTTCCGCCGGGTCCGCGCTCGGCCAGCAGGTCGTGCAGATAGGTCGTGTCCGGCCAGATGCCCGCTTCCACCGTGGTGAAGTTCGGAAAAAGTGCCTTCAGCTCATCGGGCGTCGGGCGGAAATAGGTGTCGATGGGGTCGTAATGGATCGGATAGCTGTAGGGAACCGTCACCAGCAGGTGGCCGCCCGGCGCCAGCATCTCGTCGAGCTGCCGCGCCAGCGCCTCCCTGTCCGTCACATGCTCGAACATGTTGCAGCAGAGCACGAGCTTCGGCGCCACTTCGTGAATCCGTTGCATCGTCGCCGGGTCGTAGATGTCGCCCACGATGTCCACGCCCTCATCCGCCTTTATGTCGGCATGCTTGCCTTCGATTCCCCGTTCGGCGAGCGGGCGGAATATGTAGCGGTCGATATGCGGCTTCTGCGTACTGCGAAAGGCGGCGGTGGAGGAGCCCAGATTGAGAAAGGGCGAAATCTCGTCCCGGTCCATCCGGGCCAGAAGATCGCCGATCGCCTTGGCTTCGCTTGGTCGCATCTTTTGTCCGCACGTTCGGAGGGTGACGATGACGGGGTCGCTGCGCTTATTGCGTCTTGATGCCTACACGGCCTGTCCTGTCGATATATTGAAGGAAGGGGCGTCCGCCGTGCTGCTCGAAATACTCATCAACGGCCTTTTTCGCGCCAGCCCAATGCCCATAATCGTCGATCATGATGATGCCGCCGATGCTAAGGCGTGGATAGAGCACTTCCAATTCCTTCTTGGTCGATTCATACCAATCCGTATCGAGTCGAAGCACGGAAATCTTTTCCGGCAGATTGTTTTCATCTTCCAGCGTCTTGAGAACGTCGCCCTTCACGAATTTCACCCGGTCTGACAGAAGGCCTGCCTTGGCGAAGTTGTCCTTCACCTCGTCGAGGGATGAATAGCACCACTTTTCCTCGCCATTCTGTATCCTCTGATTGAACTTTTCCTTAGCGGATGTCTTGCCGAAAGTGGTGTGGTCGATGTCCGTTGGCTCTGTCATGCCATCAAACGTGTCGAACAAGAGAATTTTCCGGTGAGCCGTAAATATGCCCGCCGCGAGGATGGAATTCCCTCCTCGCCAAACACCGCATTCCACAAAGTCACCTGTAATGTTCTGGTCCTCCGCATACTTGCACGCCATTATTGTGGCGTAGAGGCGTTCATTGGATGTCATGCTTAGCTCGTTATCCTTAACGAACTTGAAGAGGGCTCTTTCAGAGTCATTAAACTCAACCGGCATTTCGGAAGCCAACTTTCTTCCTGCTCGCGAGATTTCGATCCCGATGAAGTTGGTTGCAGATCGAACTAATTTCATAAGAATATTCATTGATAAGAAGCTTCCATAGAATGACGCTGAAAATTATTTTGCTGGCAAATTCCGTCTCCACGCAAGCCTTTGCTTCGCTTGCTCGCTAAAATGCGCGAGCTAAAAGAGGCCTACAAGAACAGTGGAGGTGATAAGGTGCGGTGGGGGTCTGGCCGTATCGGGGGATGCTTAATCAATTAGGAAGAAATGTCACAAGAGTGCGTGGTATTAGTTGCGACACCACTGGGCTTGACGCTTCTTGCCGTTTCGGCACATGGATCAATGGAAGGAGAAGCTGATGAAAGCGGAAGATCTTTATGTCGGCGAAAGGGGCGCTCATTATTTTGCGCAGCGTGCGGCAAATCGCACTATAGAGAACCAGCGTAAGAGAGCTCGTTTTTTTTGTGATTTCACTCAGTCCAGCCACGCCGTGCTCGACTTCGGGTGCGGTACTGGTGGGGTGCTTGCCACTCTGGATGCCAGCCATCGAATAGGAATCGAGATCAGTGAATCTGCGGTTGCTGAAGCTCAGCAAGTTCTTGATGAGGTCTTGAGTGATCTTTCATTGATTCGAGATGCGTCGGTTGATCGCATAATCAGTTTTCATGCTTTTGAGCATGTCGACAGTCCGAGGCGTATCCTTGGCGAGTTTCAAAGAATTCTAAAGCCGGACGGAGCTGTGCGTATTCTTGTCCCATGCGAGATGCCCATTTTCGTCAGACATCACCTTGGCTGGCAACCCAATGACGACATGCATCTACATTCATGGACGCCTTTGACGCTTGGCAATCTCTTGACGGTTTCAGGTTTCGACGTTCAGAGGGCTGAAATGTTACCGGGTTCTGAAGGAGGGCGGTTAGGAAAACTTTTTCGCGAGGGCTCAGGAATCAGAAGATTAGTGGCGTACCTGAAATCGTTGAAAAGCGGACAGTTCCACACTGCCGTCACTGCTACCAAGAGGCGGTCAGGCTAGCGCCAGCTTCAATCAGAATTATAAGAACCGCTTAGCGGCTGGGAGTTTTTCGGCCACTGTTCCCAGAACCCATGCGCCTTCTTCGCCGTAGAGTCTCGGTGCAAGTATCGCCAATGTTAATAATACCACACCGGCTGAAATGCCGCCCGCGACAAGGACAATCAAATGCGGGGCATCTTGCGCTCGCAAGAATGTGGCGGAAGCATAGGTGCCTCCGCCCGCAAGAACGGCGATCGTCAGGTGGCGAAGATGAATACTCGCAAGTTCGCCGAGACTTGCCAAAGTAAGGCTCCGTCCGAAGTTCAGCATCATTAGAAACTGTGCCGCCAGCGCAAATCCCACACCTGAGGCAACCCCGCTGATGCCCCAGAAATGCCCCCCCCATGCTCCAACGGCCACAAGGATTGCAAAGAGCCATTGGCGCCAGGCACTTCGATAGACAGCGCCCTTGGCGCGCGCGAGAATAGTGTTGGCTTTGTAACCAATACGAAAAAGGAGGCAGGCAGAAAGTATCTGAAAAGGCACAACTGCCTCTGTCCAGTTTCCGCCGAGAACGATCAGGATCATCTCTTGCCCAAGAACGACCATAACAGCGCTAAGCGGCATCACAGTCAATGCGATGAGTGAAACCGCGCGGAGATAGGCCCTTCGTAGCCGTTCCTCATCGTTTTGTATGGAAGACATTGCCGGATACAAAACGATGTCCAGCGCATTTCCCAAAAGTCCTACCGGCATTATCATGAAGTTGAAGGCGCGCGAATAGAAGCCGAGGGCCTCCGCGCCAAGCATCCGGCCGACGATGAAGTTGTCGGCGTTCATGGCGAAAAAGTTTGCAAACCGCGAAAGGGATACACCGCCGCTGAAAACCAGCATGCCTCGCAATATTTTCCAGTCGAATCCCAGGCCAAATACATGGCGTGTGAAGAAGATGTGACAGAGAGAAAGGATGATTGTCTGCACGATCTGACCATAGATCAGCGCGAAGACGCCCCATCCCATATGGGCCAGCGTAAGTGCGATCAGCGCATAGCCGAAGACATAGCTTGCCAGCGTGATGCCTGCGAGACGGTGAAACTGCATCCATCGTTGCAGCAGCGCCTCGCTCACCACGGAAAAGCCCCTGATGGGAAAGGCAAGGGCGAGAAGCTGGATCGCGGGCGCGACGCCCTCCATGCCGAACAGGGCGGCGATCTCAGGCGCGAAAAGGTACAGCAGCCCGCCCATGAGCAAGCTCGTCACCACGGTGAAGGACATCGCCGTGTGGATGTCGCGCTTGTTGAGTTCGAGGCGCTGGATGATCGCCTGCGAGGTGCCGACCTGTCCCATCACCTCAAGCAGGCTGATTGCGATCAGCGCCGCACTGACGATGCCGAAGCTCGCCGGGTCGATGAGGCGCGCGAGAACCGCGAGCACCAGCATCCGCAGCACGACTTGCGCCGCGTTGCCGCCGGCCGACCAGAGAAAACCGCTCACCGTTCGGTGGGTGAGCGATTTTTCTCTTTCCGGTTTGCCGTCCTGTCCGGCTGGCGTCTGGTCGCTGCTCATGGCGCGTCAAAAATCCGTTTCGTCATAGCCGAGGCTGAGGGCGCTTTCCCGCGTTGCCCGCCAGATGAACTCGCGCTGTTGCGGCGTCAGCCGTGCGGCCGCGTCACGGTTCACATTCGCGTCGATCCGCTCGCGCAATTCATCCGGGCCGATACGCACGACCTCGCGTCCGCCGTGGTCCTGCGTCGTTCGCGCCGCGCCGAACTTCTTCTGCATGAAGCGGATGCGCCCGTCCGGCGGCGGCGTCAGGCCGAGCGCCATTGCGAGCCGCCGGTAGAACGCCGCCGGGTCGGCGATCAGATCCTCGAAGCGCATCATCGCCGTGCCGTCGCGCTTCGCCATTGCCGCCATATGCGCAGCGATGTCGTTGTAGATCTTCGTGACGCGTGTTTCGCTCTCGCCGCTGCGGATCAGGCTTTCGCACATGGGAAGCGGGTGCCGCGTCAGCACGGCATGGCGGCATTCCGAAAATCCTGCCTCGATCGCTGGCGCGAAGACGATGTGATAGTCCATCACCTTCAGCGCGACGGCGGTCGCTTCGGGTTTTTCCGCCCATGCCTCGGGCGCGATGGTTTCCGCGGTCCGACGCGCAACGAAGCTGGCGAAGCCGGGCAGCCTGCTCATGTCCATGTGGCGTGCGGCGGCGCGCATGGTCTTGCGCAGTCTCGCATGGCTGCCGAAGACGCCCTGGTGCCACTCCTTCGAGGAAATCAGCACGTCGGGCGAGCTTGCGATCATGTTCCAGACGATGTTCGAGCCGCCGCGTCCGAAGCAGTTCAGGATGAAGGCGCGAGGGGGCAGCCCGCCGGGGGAGGGGACAAGTTTTTTTTCGGGGGCTGAATTTCGATTCGCCGTCATGTCAGGTTTCCGCCAGAGCGGGGATAAGTTTTTTCGCGCGGGTCGGGCCGGGGCAGGCTGGCCTCATGTGACATTCCTGTGACATTACCATGACAGTCACCGCTTTCCGGCCGGCCTTGTGCCCGGCAGCGAGGCGTAAAGTTGCATATGCCGCTCCACGACGCTTTCCATGCTGAAGCGGGCGGCAAGCGTGTCGCGCGCCGCCTTGCTCATTGCCGCATATTCGTCCGTACTCGTTGCAATGGCTCGTTTCAGCGCCTCGATGCAGCTTGCCACGCCGCCCGCCTCGAACAGATAGCCATTCGTTCCGTCTTTCACCATGTCGTCGACGCCGCTCACCCGCGTCACGACCGGCACGACGCCGAAGCTCATCGCTTCCAGCATCGAGTTCGACATGCCTTCCGACAGCGATGTCGAGAGATAGAAATCGCTGTTGCGCAGCAGGGGCGTCACATCGTCGACGCGGCCGAGAAATTCAACTCTCCCAGTCACTTTAAGTTCGTCCGCCAGTGCCTTCAGCTCCGCCTCGCGCGGTCCGTCACCCGCGATCATGAGCCTCGCGGGCGCATCCTCGCCGAGGCTTGCGAAAGCGCGCAGCATAATGTCGATGGCCTTCTCGCGGTCGAGGCGGCCCATGAAGAGGAACGTGTTGTCCGCGCCGCGCCGCTGCCTCCGCACCTCGATATCGGGCATGATGACGCCGTTCGGGATCGCGTGGACGCGGCCGGGTTCGATGCCGTGCCGTTTCACGTCCTCCAGCATCTGCGCGCTGTTTGCGATGAAGCCCGTCGTCAGTTTGCGGATCAGGGCCGCAAATTGCGGTCCCAAAAGGCGTTTTCTATTTACCGTGTCAATGTCGAACTCATATCCGCCACGCCCGAATTTTATCAGCGCCGGCCGTCCCGCAATTTTTGCGCCTGCAAGCGGGCCAACGGCATGGAGCCTGCCATGAATGATATGGACGATGTCGTAGGTGTCGCGCCGCCGCCAGAGCCACCAGGCGAGGCGAAGCGACCACACTGCGAATGAAGGAAAGTGGCGTCCGCCGAGATTGGGGAGACTGCCGAGACGGAAGCGGATGATCTCGATTCCATCTCTCTCTTCACGCCTTGGCGTATCGGCGGCGAGCCGCGGCGCAAGCAGCGTTACCCTCACGCCCCGAGCAGCGAGAGTTGCGGCGAATTTCCGGCTTTGCTGCTCGGCACCACCGAAGGTTTCCGGCAGGTAGGTCGGCAGCACGAGCACGACATGCAGCGCCCGTGCTTCCGCATCTGCCGGCCCTCCAGGATAGTTCAGGGAATTAACCACGTCTCTTCACCGAAATGTCTCGAGCCGCGCCCGGATGGGCAGTTCTGCCGTTCGCCGGACCCTCCGGACAATGCCAGATTTTGTCCTGCGTCTGCGCAAATTTTGCTAGAGTTTTTTCAAAAGGCGCATCTGCGAATTCGATCATACTTCCGTCACCGGCGGTCCATGCCTTCAAAACTTCGTATCGTTCATGTCATTACCCGTTTCGTTAATGGCGGGGCAGATGAAAATACCCTGCTCACCTGCAATCATCAGGCCGAGGCGGGGCACGAGGTGTGGCTCGTCCATGGCCGGGAGCGGACGGCGCGGATGACGGGCATGCTCGATCCGCGCGTGAAGTCTGTCGAGCTCGGAGCGCTGGTCCGCGACATCTCGCCGCTTGACGACCTCAGGGCGCTTTTCGGCCTCGCCGCGCTTTATCGCCGTGTCCGGCCGGATATCGTCCACACCCATACAAGCAAGGCCGGCATTCTGGGGCGGCTTGCCGCGCCGGCCTGGCTGCCCGCCCGCGTCATTCACGGCGTTCACATTCTTCCCTTCACGAACGAGCCCTTCCTCAAGCGTTCCATCTATCTCCTTCTCGAAAAGCTGGCGGCGCTCCGCACCCATGCCTTCATCGATGTGAGCGAGGGGATGCGCGATCTCTGCCTCGCTCATTCGCTGGGGACGGAGAGCAACCATTTCGTCATTCGAAGCGGCATGGATGTATCGCGCTTCAAGGAGGCCGCACCGGCCAGTGATCTCGCCGGCCTGCGTGAGGGCAGGGACGGTGCGGTGATCGCCGGATATGTTGCCGTGCTGGAGCGGCGAAAGCGCCACCGGGAACTCATCGGCGCGATGGCGCCTTTGCTCAGGGCGCATCGCCAACTTGTTCTGGTATTCGCCGGCGACGGGCCTGAGCGTCCCGCTCTCGAGCAGCTCGTCGAGCGGGAGGGTATCGGGGGACAGGTTCGCTTCCTCGGCTTCCGGGAAGATGTCGACCGCGTCGTCGCCGCCTGCGATATCTGCGTTTTCGCTTCCGAGAGGGAAGGGCTGCCGCGCTCCGTCGTTCAATATGTGATTGGCGGCAAGCCGGTTGTCGCCGCGTCCCTGCCGGGCATAGAGCGCGTCGTCGTTCACGAGCGAAATGGTTTCATCTCGCCGGATGGGGATCTCAGCGGAGTCGCCGATGGCGTGAAGCGGCTGCTTCTCGATGCGTCGCTGCGGCAGCGTTTCGCTGCGGGAAGCGCCGCGATGGATCTTTCGGAGTGGGATGGCTCAATGATGGCGCGGTCGATAGAGGGTGTGTATTGGTGTCTGTACAATGATTAACTATCTGATTCCGCTCACCATCACTTGTCTGTTTCTCCCATTTAAGACCCAATTCGGTCCGGTACAGGTACGTCCTTTTGACGCCATGGTGGTTATCTTGCTGTTGGTGTCTGTGCCGCAGATCAGATTGATGTTCCGTACAAAAATTTCGATCGGCCTTCTTTTTATTGTGGCATTTTTAACAATCCACGTTCTCTCGGCTTTTTCGTATACAGGTGTCAATGGATTGCGGGAGCTATTGCAGGCGTCGCTGGTTTTAATGCTCGCGTTCTTAATTCACTTCCATTCTGAGAGATTGGACTTCGAGAAGGCGGGTCGTGTGCTGCTGATCGGCTGCATCACAGTCATGGCGTTCAATATAATTTGGCACGTCGGGAACGGCTTCTGGTCAGGTTGGAAGAGGCTTTTGGATCCAAAGGCTCTATTCACCTTGCTCCCAATGCTGCTGGGATTGTTTCTTATTTTTTCTCATAGAGAGCAGAGGCAGATCTATTGGTTGCTTTGGTTTGTAGTCGGTCTGGCCGTTTTTTTGTCCGGTGAGCGCAAGGCTTTGCTCGCATTTTTAATACTGTCAGTATCATTCTTCGGCCGAGGCCAGCTTCGCACTATGGTTCCATTGGTGGTTGTTGGTCTTCTTGCTCTTTCAATTGTGTCTGATTTGACAAACAATAGATATCTTGCTCGTCAGTTGGACTCAGTTCTGAATCCATCATTGACCCAGTTGTCTCTTGGTGCGATGGCCGAGGGGTACTCTCCGACATCAATGAGTAATGCATCAAGAGAATTCCAGATACGTCAAAGTGCTGAATTCATCTCTAAGTATCCTTTGTTTGGTGTCGGAACAAATGCGTATACGGACATTGTCAATATGCGCTTTGCGTCGCTTCCAAAGTATCTGCGTGCGGGCGTACACAATGAATTCCTTAGAGTTCTCGTCGAAAACGGCCTCGTTGGATTTTTGATCTATCTTTCACTTTGGCTTGTGTCGATTGCTCGAGTGAGCCGTCTCATGGCCTATATGACTAGGCAGCGCATTATAGATCGGACGCGCGCTCGGCTTTTCATTGTGACGGCGTACATACCTTCGTTGTTCTATGTTTCGTTTGAGGCATCTGGAACACGCGTCATTATGATTGGTGTTGTAGTCAGCTTGTTGCCTGATCTCCTCCGAACTGCCTACTTGCGTCGGCGACATTTGGGTTTCCATGCAAATCCAAGAACAGAATTGGTTGCCTAAGATGATTTCTTTCAAATGCAATGCGGAGTGACGCGGTGGCTGTATCCGTAGTACTAACCTGTCACAACGAAGAGCGCTTTATTGCGAAGGCGATAGAGAGCATCGTTGAGCAAACTTTGTATGATGAAGTCGATAAGATCATTGTAGTGAACGATGGATCTGTTGACCGGTCGCAAGACGTTCTGGAGTGTCTTGCGAAGAAAGTCAAAAAGCTGGAGGTAATTCAGTCCAAGGGAATTGGGGTTTCCGCTGCTCGTAATCTTGCAATTGAAGCCGCAACTGGCGAGTTTGTGGCATTTCTAGACGGGGATGATTTCTGGGTACCGGAAAAGCTCAAAAGACAAATGCCTGCTTTCAAGGTTTCTCCGAAAGTAGGGCTCGTTTATTCAGACTTTTATGATTTTACGCAGGATGATCTTTCCGATCTTCAGTTAATTCCCGTGCGTCGATATCGTGTTTCACGCGAGCTTCCGCTCTTTGACTATTTTGTCCAAGATGGTCCGGTTATCCCCTCGACCATGATCGTGCGACGATCCGTGTTTGAAGAACTGGGCTTGTTTGATCCTAGGTTGAGGATCGGTGAGGATACAGATATGTGCTTGCGAATAGCGCAATTCTGGTATTTTCAGCATGTTCCAGGCGGCTTAGCTTGCAAACGCAGACATGGAATGAACGCTTCCGGCAATCTCGATCAGTGGGATCCGGCGGCAGAGCGTGTTTCTGAATTGATGATTGCTCGTGTTCCGGAGCTTGCACGGCTTCGGCGCAAGCGGGCGTCTTATCGGCGATCGAAGATTGCGTCCGCCTATTTTGCTCAAGGTGCAAATACCGCCGGATGGCGGTATCTTATAGCTGCGCTGCGCGGTGACATCTTTAATTTTCGTGCTTATGCTATCGTCGCCATGGCAATGCTTCCTGTTAGTGCAAGAAGGGCGGTTGTGAGCTGGATCAGACGAGTGCGTGCTCTGATTTCTGGCTGGATCGGATTGCGGGGCACGGATAAAGTGAGCGTATGAATGGCAGGTTTGATCTCACAGTTGTTCCTCACTTTTTAGTTCGGGTGGTGTTTGTGAGATGAAATCCAATCTCTCATTCTGCAATCAGGTGCGAATAGAGTTTGTATTGTAATGAGCGATAGGCGCTAGATAGTAGAGTCGTTTCGACGTGCCTTTTCATTATCGTTAGGGTGTTTAGTCGAGGAATCGTAGCGGAGAAGTGATTGCAGCACGAAGATTGAGCGTGTTGTGCGCTGATCTAACTCAGTTTTCTTTTGTCCTCGGCGAGGGCGTTCGATTGGACAGTGTGATATTGTTCCGACACTTTCATCAGCCGAATGGCCCAATAGAATCCTTAGGTATAGTGTTTCTCTATGTAACGCCTTGAGGTTCCGCCGACCGAGATCAAGTTCGTGAAGCGCCGGGAAAGGGAGACATCTGGTCATGGCTATTGTTGAAGCCCACGCATCGAGAGAGAAGCGCGACAGCTTCGATCGCGAGCGGCTTCGCATTGAGCCCATGTTGCGGCGCTTTCTCATGCCGATGATACCCGATGGCGCGCGTGTATTGAGCATCGGTTGCGGCATGGGAAGCAATGTGCTCGCATTGAGAGATGCAGGTTTCGATGCCAATGGTCTCGATCCTTCGCGGCTGTCCTTCGAGCTCTTGCCGGATGGTGCCGAGCGATATCTGAGGGTTGGTGCGGTCGAGGACCGGCCCTTTGCCGATGACACGTTCGACTTTGCCTATTCGCTCGATGTGATCGAACATGTCGGCTGCTTGAATTTCGGCACTGTCGTTACCGGTGATACGGAGGCAACCCGGGTCAGGTTCTTGTCGGCCTGCATGGGCCTGCTGGCGCCTGGCGGGGAATTGCTGCTGACGACTTCCAATCGTCTTTGCCCCCTGGATCCCGGACATGGCCACCGCTATCACTGGCTTGGACGGCGGCTGCGAAGCGGGCGCAAGCCGGGACTTTCGATCCCCTGGAGCAGAAAGAATTTTCTCGTCTCATATGGCGACATCAGACAGCTGGTCGAGAAGGCTGGCGGTGGCGGCAAGTTTGAAGTCTCCTGCTGGCCGACCGCCGATTATCCGGGAATTTCCGAAAGGAAGGATCTGCTTTCGAGGTTGGTGACTGCCGTCCTCAGGTTTCTCGACCTGCCTTTCCTCAGGGGTTCTCCCTTCGCGCCCATTCTCATCGTCAAGATACGCCGGCAGGCCTGATGGCTGCCTGCGGAGACGACTTCTTGATGTATAGAATATGCTCACCGGACTGAAATCCAACCCTGTCTCATTGCCCGCACGAAACGCTTGATGCTCACGACGCTCAAATCAATCGAAGAGTTGCTGGCCAGTCCGATCGACCGGGCTGCGCCCGTGGAGCTGCATTGGCGGGGAGACAATCTGGATGGAGCTACCCTGCATGATGGCAAGGGCGGTTCGGTTCCTGCTCCTGTCGTTGCGGGGCAGCCCGTTCTCATCGACTTCCCGGAAAGTGCCATTCCGCGCGCATGGTTCGAAAGGGAGAGGGCGAGCTATTCGCTCGTCGCCGAGCGCCGGGATCTGCCCCGTACAATAAAGGCCTATCTCTTCGGTACCCGCGATACAAGCAAGCGGAACTTCGAGAAGTTCAGAAGCGAGGTTCTGTCGTCCGCCGGATCGTCACCCCTTGTGCTGATGGTTGGCGCGGGACAAAAGGGAATGGGAACGGAAGTTCTCTATGACGATCCGCGAATTCTCGTTGCCGCATTCGACATCTATCCCTCGCCGAACACGCTGTTTGCGGCGGACGCGCACAATATTCCTCTGAAAGACGAATCCGTGGATGCCGTTTGTATCCAGGCGGTTC
The DNA here is from genome assembly GCA_019635965.1 of Parvibaculum sp. Lineage (GTDB taxonomy): Bacteria > Pseudomonadota > Alphaproteobacteria > Parvibaculales > Parvibaculaceae > Parvibaculum. The sequence goes on from JAHBYK010000007.1 coordinate 28,141, forward strand.
TGGAGCATGTGCTGGAGCCTTCCCGGGTCGTTTCGGAGACTCTTCGTGTTCTGAAGCCGGGCGGTATCGTCTATGCCGAAACGCCCTTCATGCAACAGGTGCATGAAGGCGCGGCGGACTTCACGCGGTTCACCGAGCTTGGGCACCGCTGGCTCTTTCGAGATTTCGATGAAATCGAACGCGGCGCCATCGGCGGGCCGGGGCTTTCGGTTTACTGGTCGATGAAATATTTCTTCCGTGGGCTCACCCGAAGCCGCAAGATGGCGAATATTCTCAGCGTCCCCTTCGGTCTCCTTGCTCTGCTAGACCGTTTCATGCCCCGCGCGCATATTCTCGACGGCGCGAATGGTGTCTATTTCATGGGCCGTAAGGCGGGGCGGCGGCTGGAAGCCCGGGAGATTTTCGACCACTACCTTGGAGCGCAGTAAGCACTCCGCCCGAGCCTGCGGGCCGGCATGAGGATCATCTTTTCGGAGTGCCATGCGCGTTCTCTATTTCATCAATGGCTTCGATCCGGGCGGCGCCGAACACGGATTACTGACGCTTGTCAGGAACGGGTTTTTCGACGGGCAGGATCTGCGCGTCCTCGGGATGTGCCGGGGGCGGGGCCGGTTGGCGGAAGAAATCGCCGAGGCCTTGGGTGGCGGCCGGGTTTTCATCGCGCGAGACGAAGAGCGGCTAAGCCTTTCGGGGGCCCTTGCTGGGGCGATTGCGCTCGTCCGGCATCTGAGGGAATTCCGCCCGGATGCCGTTATCCTGTCGCTCAAGCAGGCCAATGTCGTGGGGCGCTTTGTGCTGCACGGCTTTCCGGGCATTCGCTGCATTTCCTTCGAGCACATATCCCGCTATCGCGCCAACAGGGCGGAAGCGCTTTACGGGTTCGTACTCAAGGCTTTGTCGCGCCGTGTGGACGAGGTCTGGTCGGATTGCCGGGAAACGCTTGAGGCGACGCGAGGCTACTTCGCCGGACGAAAAAAGCGCGAGGAAGTGATCCCGCTTTTCTGTGCAGGAGAAGGCGTCGCGGCGAAAGAGAACTATTCCCTCGGTCCCGTCCTTCGCCTTTCCGCGGCCGGCCGCCTTGTCGGCCGGAAAAATTTCGACCGCCTCGTGGATGCGGTTCAGGAGCTCAATCGCACCGGTACACCTGCGAGCCTGACGATCTATGGTGATGGCCCGGAGGAGGCAAATCTGAGCGTGAAAATCGCGAAGATGGGGCTTGCGAGCAAGGTGGTCCTGGCGGGCTACAGGCCGCGCTGGTTCGAAGAGGCTAGATCTTCCGACATTTTCGTGAATGTCAGCGATACGGAGGGCTTCTGCATTGTCGTCGCGGAAGCCATGTCCGTGGGGCTTCCCGTGATCGCCACAGATGTCGGCGGTATTCGTGAGTATGGAGTACACCGCACGAACATGCTGAAGCTTGGTGACGGAAGCGTTGCGTCGATCGTAAGTGCGCTGCGCGATCTGGCAGCGGATGAGGCAGAGAGAAAGTTGCTCGGCTCCCGGGCCCGCAGCGACATCGAGGCCGGCTATGCCCCCCGTGCCATCGCCGAGAGAGGACGTGCCGTGTTCTCCCGCAGCGCGAGAGGCGCCTAGCGGCCGATGCTCGTATAGGAGAAGCCCGCTTCGGCCATATCCTCCGGCCGGTAGATGTTTCGCAAGTCGATCATCACCTTGTCTTTCATCGTGCGCGAAAGCTTGTCTATGTCGAGCGCGCGATATTCGTTCCATTCGGTGATGATCACGACCGCATCCGCCTGCGCCGCGGCATCATAGGGAGTGCCGCAATAGGTGACGCTGGCTGGCAGGAGGTGCTTCGCTTCCTTCATGCCCTGCGGGTCATGCGCCTGCACTTTTGCGCCCAATCCGATCAATCCGGGCACGATTTCGAGCGACGGTGCATCCCGCATGTCGTCGGTTTCCGGCTTGAAGGTCAGTCCGAGAACGGCGATCGTCTTTCCTTTCACGCTGCCGCCGCAAGCGGCTGCAATCTTGTCCACCATGCGCTTTTTGCGAGCAGCGTTTACCTCTACGACCGCTTCGACAATGCGCGTCGGCGCTTCGAACTGACGGGCGGTTTGAACCAGCGCCAGCGTATCCTTCGGGAAGCAGGAACCGCCATAGCCTGGTCCCGCATGCAGGAACTTGGAGCCGATACGTCGGTCAAGGCCGATGCCGCGCGCCACATCCTGGACGTTTGCACCTGTCTTTTCACAAAGATCGGCCATTTCGTTGATGAAGGTGATCTTCGTGGCGAGGAAGGCATTGGCGGCATATTTCGTCAGCTCCGCCGTACGCCGGTTGGTGAAGAGGATCGGCGTCTCGTTGAGATTGAGGGGGCGATAAAGCTGGCGCATGATCTCGCGCGCCCGATCATCCTCAACGCCGACAACGACACGGTCCGGCCGCTTGAAATCGTCGATCGCTGCGCCCTCGCGGAGGAATTCGGGATTGGAGGCGACCGAGAATTCGGCGTTTGGCGCCGCACGGCGGATAATGGCCTCGACCTCATCGGCCGTGCCGACGGGCACGGTGGACTTCGTCACGATGACGGCATAGCCCGTCAGCGAATTCGCGATCTCCCCGGCGGCCGCATATACATAGGAAAGGTCCGCGTGACCATCGCCTCGGCGGGTCGGCGTGCCGACCGCAATGAATACCGTTTCTGCGCCCCTGACGGCCTCTGCGAGATCGGTCGTGAAGGAGAGGCGGCCCGCGAAGCGGTTGCCATTTACCAGCACATCGAGACCGGGCTCATAGATCGGGATCTCGCCGCGCTTCAGCGCTTCGATCTTGCGCTCGTCCTTGTCGACGCAGATCACCTCATGTCCGAAGTCGGCAAAACAGGCGCCGGAGACAAGCCCGACATAACCCGACCCAATCATTGTCACACGCATGTCACGACCCCGGCAGAGACGATTGATCTTCGAGTGTCTATCCGGTTTCCAGGGTTAATTGAAGTCCGTGTTTCGACGGTGCTTGCTTTTGCCGCGCCAAATGGATCATCTTCGGCAATGCGCGGCCTGCGGATAATCGGAACCATCGATGGCTATTCTTGTAACAGGTGCTGCCGGTTTCATAGGCAGCTTTCTTTGCCACCGTCTGCTGGATCGGGGCGAGGAGGTCGTTGGGATCGACGATCTCAACCCCTATTACGATCCCGCATTGAAGGCGGGGCGGCTTGAGCTTCTGGCCGCCCGGCCAGGCTTTACCTTCTTCAAAGGCGACATTGCAGACGCGCAGGCACTCGCCGAGGTGGTCCGGGGTCGGAAGATCGTAAAGGTTGCGCATCTCGCTGCGCAGGCCGGGGTGCGCTATTCGATCGAGAACCCGCGCGCCTATCTCCGGTCCAATCTTGCCGGGCATCTGGAGATTCTGGAGCTTTGCCGGGCATTGGGCTCAGTCGAGCATCTCGTCTATGCCTCATCGAGTTCGGTCTATGGCGGGAATGAGAAGGTGCCATTCAGCGAGACCGACCCGGTCGATCATCCGGTGTCTCTTTATGCGGCGACCAAGAAGGCCGATGAATTGATGAGCCACACCTATGCTCATCTCCATGGCATTCCGCAGACCGGCCTGCGATTCTTCACGGTTTATGGTCCTTGGGGACGGCCGGACATGGCTTATTGGCTGTTCACAGAAGCCATGCTCAAAGGCAAGCCGATCCGTGTCTTCAACCGGGGCGAGATGTGGCGCGACTTCACCTATATCGATGACATCATAGCCGGAACGACAGCGGCGCTCGATAACCCACCAAGCGGTAGTGGTGTTCCTCACAGGATCTACAATATAGGCCACAACCAACCGGAACAGCTTGGTCATTTCATTGATGTCCTGGAAGATGTGCTGGGGGTCAAGGCGATACGCGAGTACGAACCCATGCAGCCTGGTGATGTGCTGCGGACCTATGCGGATATCTCCGCGGTACAGCGCGATCTGGGCTTTGAGCCGCGAACCGGCTTGCACGAAGGGCTGACGTCCTTCGCCAATTGGTACCGAAGCCATTTCCAGATTTCTTGATGAGATTTCCTCTCATTTGCGGATGCCAGATCAGGAGCCCGTCAGTATGCGGAGCTCTCGCGTTCCGGATATCCGGGCAAAAGCGTCACCAATTGAAGAAGGCAGCGCTGGACTGCCCGTGCCACGCCCTTGCGCAATAAAGGTTAAGACAACAACGCCTGTGGCAAATTGGCAGGCCATGTAAAAAATTCACATGACTGCATTCCTTGCCGTGCCTTTCATTGCTACGCTTTTCTGGCTACCGACAATCTGAAGTAATGGCTGGCATTGGGTTTGCTGGCGCTTGTTCAGATGTTTCAAACAGGGGCATTCGATGAGGCATGCAGACTTGAAGGCGGAGGCAAAATTTGTTGCCGCCGGTTCGCACCCTCGTTCCGATCCCAGTTCTGGGGCTCAGTCTGCGGCTAATGATACTGCGCCCGGTTTGGCCGGTTCGCGGCTGGACGGACGACGGAAGTTCCTGCCATCGCGAGTGATTACCGACGTTGTCATGGCGCTGGACGCCGCGATATTGTTTTCGTCATCGCTGGTTGCAAAGTTTCTCTACATTTTTCTCTATCTGGGTCAGTCGCCGAGTATTGACCAGTATGTCGCCGTTGGCGCATTGGGGACGACGGCTGCCCTTATCTTCTTGCGTCGTCAGGGCCTCTATTCAATTTCATTGTTAAGCAGTTTTCGGGGGCAGCCGCGCCGCATCGTTGCCGGACTTCTTTTCTCGGCGCTCCTGCTTGTGGCGCTCGGCTATCTGCTGAAGATTTCCGATCATTTCTCGCGCGGCTGGTTTCTGACCTGGTATGCGACGGCAACGATCGGGCTATTTGTCGTTCATGCGGTTGCGGTGCGTGTGCTGCGATGGCTCAACGCGATTGGCTGGTTTTCCCGCTATGCCGTTGTCTATGGAAGCGGCGATGTTGCCCGTGCGCTGCTCCAGAAAATCAGCGGTTCGTCTGCAAGCATCAAGGTAATAGGCGTTTTTGATGATGCGCCGGATCAGTCCGAAGGTGCATTGCCCGTAGCGGGCGGGCTTTCGGATCTGATTTCGTTCGGGCAACAGAATCAGATCGACGAGATCATCATTGCCCTCCCGATGACAAATCAGGCACGGATTTCCAATCTCGTCGAGCAGCTTTCCCTGTTGCCGGTCGATATCAGGCTCTGTCCAAGCGCGGGTGTGCTTCGCCGTCCGCCGAAGGCATTGCTCGATTACGAGGGGCTCACAGTACTTGAGCTTGAGAGCCGGCCTCTCGAGGGCTGGGGAACCATTGTCAAGGTGCTTGAAGACAGGATCATTGGTTCATTGGCTCTCGTCGTCTTGATGCCGGTCTTTTTCCTGATTGCGCTGGCGATCAAGATTGAAAGCCGTGGTCCCATTCTCTTCAAGCAGCGGCGTCACGGCTTCAATCACAATGTTTTCACCGTCTACAAATTCCGGACGATGAATGTGGTCGAGGATGGACCGAATGTGGTTCAGGCCATGCGGAATGATCCGCGCATTACACGGGTAGGCCGGTTCCTGCGCAAGACAAGTCTCGATGAGTTGCCGCAGCTGTTCAATGTACTGAAGGGCGACATGTCGCTTGTCGGCCCACGGCCTCATGCCTTGGCGCACAACGAATACTATTCTTCAGTCCTCGCCAGTTATGCGATCCGCCACAAAGTGAAGCCGGGAATGACCGGTTGGGCGCAGATCAATGGCTTCCGCGGCGAGACGGACACGCCTGAGAAAATGCGCCAGCGTCTGGAGCACGACCTTTACTATATCGAGAACTGGTCGCTTTGGCTGGACCTCAAAATCCTGTTTGCGACGCCTTTCTTCGGGCTGGTTGGGAAGAACGCCTATTGAAGCCATTTCAATTCCTGTCCGTGAGAAGCCGGTCGATCGCAGGCCGGAATTTCGGAGCAATGTCGGGGCGGGAGAGGGCGAGCGCGACATTCGCCGAGAGGAAGCCAATCTTGTCGCCGCAGTCGTAGGTCGTGCCCTCGAAGCGGTAGGAGAAGAAATCCTGATCCGCGATCAGCTCGATCATGGCGTCGGTAAGCTGGATCTCGCCGCCGGCGCCAGGTTTCTGGATTTCGAGTTTGGCAAAGATCTCCGGCTGCAAAATATAGCGGCCGGAGATGATGAGGTTCGACGGCGCGTCCTCGAGCTTCGGCTTTTCCACCATGCCGGTGATGCGATGCGTGCGATCGTCGAACTTCTGGCCGAGCGCCACCACGCCATAGCGGTTCACATGTTCCTGCGGCACTTCCTCGACCGCGATCACATTGCCGCCATGCGCCTTGTAGACATCCATCATCTGCGCGAAGCAGCCGCGGGGGGCATGGATCAGCATGTCAGGCAGGGCGAGAAGGAAGGGCTCATTGCCTACGATGTCGCGCGCGCACCAGACCGCGTGGCCAAGCCCTAAAGGCTCCTGCTGGCGAACGAAACTTGCCGCGCCGGCCGCCGGGCGGCTCGGCTTCAACATCTCGATTTCCGCCGTCTTTCCGCGGGCCTTGAGCGTCGCTTCCAGTTCATAGGCGAGGTCGAAATGGTCCTCGATTGCGCCCTTGCCGCGTCCCGTCACGAAGACGAAATGCTCGATCCCGGCCTCCACTGCCTCCTCCACCGCATATTGGATCACCGGCTTGTCCACGACGGTCAGCATTTCTTTCGGTACCGCCTTGGTCGCAGGCAGGAAGCGCGTGCCGAGGCCGGCGACGGGGAAAACGGCTTTGCGGGGCATCTGGGTCATTCGGGTCTCGCGGCGGGATGTGACTGCTAAGTAACTCATATCAGTAAGAAATTTCGCTTTCCATAGGGACTTTTGTCGCGGCTGGCGGCCTGCCGCAAGACGGGTGCATCCGGCCTGTTTCCGAGCGGGTAAAATCCATGTATCTAGAGACGCCTTCAGACCCCAAGGCATTCCCAGGGAACGGTCGGTCGGGGGAGGTGCGCTGGTGATTTACCGGCCTTGATTGTCCATGTCGGGAGAGCGTCTGAATATGACCAAGCGGGTCGCGCTGATTACGGGTATTACGGGCCAGGATGGAAGCTATTTGGCCGATCTGCTGGTTTCGAAGGGCTATGAGGTCCATGGCCTGATGCGCCGCTCCTCCTCGCTCAATACCGACCGGGTGAACCATCTCTACAATGAGGATTGTGCGCCTGCCTCCGGCATCGGCATGCATTTCGGCGACATGACGGATGGCGGCAGCCTTCTCCGGGTGCTGAAGGATGTGAAGCCCGATGAGGTCTACAATCTCGCCGCGCAGAGCCATGTGAAGGTGAGCTTCGACAAGCCGGAATATACGGCCGATGTGAACGCGACCGGCGTTCTCCGCCTTCTCGAAGCGATCCGCCTGCTCGATATGGGCGACAATGTGCGCTTCTACCAGGCATCGACCTCAGAGCTTTTCGGCAATGTGCAGGAAACCCCGCAAAGCGAGACGACGCCGTTCCGCCCGCGCAGCCCTTATGCGATCTCCAAGCATTTCGCTTTCCAGACGGTCGTGAATTACCGCGAGGCCTATGGTTTTCATGCCTCGAACGGCATCCTCTTCAATCACGAGGGGCCGAACCGCGGCGAGAATTTCGTGAGCCGCAAGATCACGCGCGCGGTCGCCGCCATCCATCACGGCCTTCAGGACAGGCTCTATCTTGGCAATATCAATTCGCGCCGCGATTGGGGCCATGCCCGCGATTATGTCGAGGGCATGTGGCTCATGCTGCAGAAGGACACGCCGGGCGACTATGTTCTCGCAACGGGCGAAGAACATTCGGTGCGTGATTTCGCCGAGCTTGCCTTCGAGATGGTCGGCCGTCCCATCGCATGGGAAGGCTCGGGCCTTGAGGAAAAGGGCATCGACCGGAAGTCCGGCAAGGTGCTGATCGAGATCGACCCGAATTACTATCGTCCGGCGGAAGTGAATTCGCTTGTCGGCAATGCCGCCAAGGCGCGCGACGAACTCGGCTGGACGCACAAGACGACGTTCAAGGAGCTTGTCGCGGAAATGGTCGAGGCCGATATGCGCCGCCTGAGCGGCGGTGCCGCCGCCGCGCATGGCGGTTAGGCCAGATCAGGCATCAAGTACCTTGCGAATCTTTGCGGCGAGCTCTTCGCGCCGGTAAGGCTTGCTGAGAAGATGCACGCCCCGGTCGAGCCGTCCCTGATGGACGATGGCATTTTCCGTGTAGCCTGACGTGAAGAGGACCTTGAGGCCGGGACGGAGCAGTGCTGCGGCTTCGGCGAGTTGCCGCCCGTTCATGCCGCCCGGCATCACCACATCGGTAAACAGCAGGTCGACCTGCTTGTCCGTTTTCAGTATATCGAGCGCCATCATGCCATTTTCGGCGCCGGTCACATGGTAGCCCAGATCGGCCAGTTGCCGCAGCACATTCTGGCGTACCAGATCGTCGTCCTCGACCACAAGAATGTGCTCCGTGCCGGCGGATTCGGGTGCTTCCGCGCCAGGCTGATAGAGCGCTTCGTCCTTGGCGTGAGAGCGCGGCAGATAGATCTTCACGCTCGTGCCTTCACCAAGCTCGGAATAGATCTTCGCGTGCCCGCCCGACTGCTTCACGAAGCCGAAGACCATGCTGAGGCCGAGCCCGCTTCCCTTGGCCGAACCTTTGGTCGTGAAGAAGGGTTCGAAGGCGCGTTCCAGTGTTTCCTTCGACATGCCGGTGCCGGTATCCGTCACCGAGATCATCACATATTGCCCTGGCGTCACGTCATTGTTCGCATCCGCGTAGCTGTCATCGAGGATCGCATTGGCGGTTTCGATCGTCAGGCGCCCACCGTCGGGCATCGCGTCACGCGCATTGACTGCGAGATTGACGAGAGCCGCTTCAAGCTGGCCGGGGTCGATTTCCGATCGCCACAGACCGCCTGCGCCCGCGATTTCAAGATCAATGTCCTCGCTTAGCGTTCGCCGCAACAATCCCTCGATGCCTTGAATGAGTTTGTTGACGTCGATCACTTTCGGCTCGAGCGGCTGGCGGCGGGCAAAGGCGAGGAGCCGCTTCGTCAGGTCCGCGCCGCGCTCTGCCGCCGTTACGACGGTCTGGGCGAGCAGCTTGCCGCGTGGGCTGATCGTCTGGTCGCGCTCCAGCATCTCGCCATTGCCAAGGATGACCGTCAGCAGATTGTTGAAGTCATGAGCGATGCCGCCGGTCAGCTGGCCGAGCGACTCGATCTTCTGCGACTGCCGCAGGTTTTCTTCGGCAACACGCTGGTCCGTCACGTCCCGGCAGATGAACATGATCGTTTCGGGAAGAAGGCTGCTCGCTGGTGTAAAGACGAAGTTTGCGTTCAGGATGCGGGGATGGGCCGCATTTCCTGCGAGCCGTCCCTCGAAGTCGAAAGATCCGCTCTCCCTTTTTGTCAGCGTGGAAAAACTGTCGAGCCAGCCGGCGCTATCCTCGGGATGCAGCAGTTCAGGAAACGAGCGGCCAAGCGAGGCGTCGAAGCGCGTAATCTCAAGGAATGTGTTGTTGCAGGACTGAATGTGTCCATCGACGCCAAGATATCCAATGCCCGTGCCGGACCTGTCGAAGAGCTGCCGCAACCGCTCGTCATTGTGCCTCAACGATGCGCTCGCGCTCTGGAGTGCCTGCACGCGCTCCGCCTCCGCTACATAGCGTTCGCGGTATTGCGCGAAGAGATTGAGGAAGAGGGCAAAGGAGACGAAGCTCAGGATGAAGACCGAAGGTGCACCGAGTTGAAGTGCATATTGTTCGATATCGGCCGCAATCACATAGACAATGAAAACGAATACAGCCGATGCGACGATCAGATAGTCGACAAACTGGCGGCTCTTGCCCGGATTGGTGAACTTGTTGAAGGCGATGAGCGGGTAGTACCAGAACAGGTACGGGAACATGAGGATTGCCTGGCCCGTGGCAAAGAAGGCAATCAACGATCCCGCCGCCAGGTAGATGGCAAAGAATATCGCTGCCGAAGCTGCGATGAGCGGCAGGCGTTCGGTCGGCTTTAGCGCGAGTACCAGCAGCAGTATGCCCGAGACGATGCCGCAGATGCTGATAAGCCAGATTTCCGGTGTGCTTATCGAGCCGGGAACGACAGCGAATGCAAAGCCCAGCAGGGAGCCGGCAAAGGCGATCGACAGGCCAACAAAGAGTGTGGTGCGTGCCCGGCGGGCGTACTCGGCACTGGCACTGGCCTCGGTCGACGGCGTCATCTCATTTCCGTTCTGGGCGGGCGTTCGGAGGGGCATTGGGCCTGCATCTGCCCAGGGATGCCTGCCGCCGGATTATACTGTCCCAAATCCTGGCCCGAGTCATTTGACAGCAAGGGGGGCAGCGCGGCAAAAGACAAGGAAAATCCCGCTTTCCGGCGGCATTAACCGGTTTCTTCACGTCAGGGTGAAATCGGGGTTGCCTTCGACTAGAATTGGCGGCACCCGCTCTCCGGGCGGCAGGTAATTCGGGCAAGGCAGAAGCGCCATGATCTATCCAGTCATTCTTTCGGGCGGCGTCGGCTCGCGCCTCTGGCCGATTTCGAGGTCGCTTTATCCGAAGCAGCTTCTGCCGCTCGTTTCCGATCTGCCCATGATGCTTGAGACCGCCCTTCGCGTCCGGGACGGTGCCCGCTTTGCTGCACCCATCATTGTCTCGAATGACGAACACCGCTTCATCATCGCGCAGCAGATGCGGGAAGCAGGTATTGCACCGCTGGCCCATATCCTTGAGCCTCAGGGCCGGAATACCGCACCTGCGGCTGCTGCTGCCGCCACCTTTGTGCAGTCCCATGATCCGCAGGGCATTCTCCTTATCCTGCCGGCCGATCATCACATCGCCAATGCGCAAGCCTTTCTCGATGCAATCGCCAAAGGAGAGACGCTTGCCGGCGCAGGCCATCTCGTCACCTTCGGCGTACTGCCTTCCGGCCCAGAGACAGGCTATGGCTATATCAAGCGCGGCAAGGCGATCGAGGGCACGGAGGCCTTTGCCGTCGAGCGCTTCGTCGAGAAGCCCGATTTCGAAACGGCCAAATCCTATCTCGCCGAAGGCGGCTATGACTGGAACGCGGGCATCTTCATGTTCCGGGCCGATACGATCCTCGATGAAATGCGCAAGCATTGCCCGGAGATTGCGGCCCGCGCGAGCGAGGCGGTGTTGAAAGGCGCGCGCGATCTTGACTTCCTCCGGCTCGATGCGGAGGCCTTCGGCGCGTCGCCCTCCAATTCCATCGACTATGCGGTCATGGAACATGCCGCGAATGTCGCCGTCGTTCCGGCAGATATGGGCTGGAGCGATATCGGCTCCTGGAGCGCGCTCTGGGAAATCGGCGAGAAGGACGAGAGCGGCAATGTGATTTCAGGCGATGTCCTGACGGCTGATACGAAGAACTCCTATATCCGCGCCGAGAATGGTCTTGTTGCAACGGTTGGTGTCGAGAATCTCATCATCGTCGAAACCGGCGATGTCATGCTTGTTGCCTCGCGCGACCGTGTGCAGGAGGTGAAGGCAATCGTTGAGCGGCTTGCGGCAGACGGCCGGACGGAGCACCAGCTGCACACCCGTGTGCACCGGCCGTGGGGCTATTATGAAGGGCTCGATTCCGGCGAGCGGCACCAGGTCAAACACCTCATGGTGCACCCAGGCGCCTCGCTATCGCTCCAGATGCATCATCACCGTGCGGAGCATTGGGTGGTCGTAAAAGGCCGGGCCGAAGTCACCATCGGCGACAAGGTGAGCATCCTTGAGGAAAACCAGTCGGTCTATATTCCGCTCGGGACCACGCATCGCCTTGCAAACCCCGGCAAGGAGCCGCTCAGCATCATCGAGGTGCAGTCCGGCGCCTATCTCGGCGAGGACGATATCGTCCGCTTCGATGATGTCTATGGCCGCGAAGTCAAGAAGCCGGCGGCGGAATAGACCGTACAAGGCAAACTTCCCTCCAATCCGGTTCCTGTTCTGCTGCGGTTTGCGCCGTGGCGGATGCATCTCCTGATTCTGGCAAGAGAATTTACAGCGGCATGGGCGCAATCTTCACGGATGCGGATCGCAACGATCCTGCATGGCGGTTTGCGATACATGCGAAAAGGAGATGAGAATTGTCACTCAGCGAAACCATCAAGGCATCGGCCTCCGCCGATCAGCCTGGAGCGAAGCATGAGGCAGCGCATCAGCGCCGGGGCGATATGCCGGTCCGGTTGCTGCGCGCGGGCAACGAAGACATCACCATCGGCGAGAACAGCGTGCTCGAAGGTTCCTTCGAGACTCAGGGGGCGATGTTCGTCGATGGCGCGGCGGTGAATGCCGATCTGAGGGCAACACAGCTCTCCATTGGTGCCACCGGCCGCGTGGAAGGACAGGCTTCCGTATTGCGCGCAGAAATTGCCGGAACTTTCGACGGTGCGCTCGAATGCGCAGGTGAAGTCATCCTGCGTTCGTCGAGCCGCATTTCCGGCGAAATAAAATGCGCGCGTCTCGTCACGCATCGCGGCGCATTGATCGCGGCGCAGGTGCGTATCCTTGACGATGACGAGGAAGGCGATGACAGCCTGCTCGGCCTTTCGGCGATCCTCCCGCCCAAGGCGGCGCGGCGTTTCTGGAAGCAGCGAAAATACAGGAAGCTCGTGCCCGTCGCCTATGGCGTGTTCCTCGCCGTTGGCACGATCGGCATCGTGTCTCTCGTCCTGTAGCTCCTTCCACCTCGCATGTGCGCTTCGGCCGGGCAGCGCCTCCCGCCGCCCGGCCGGCCGTCCATGACGTCGAGGTGCCAATTGACGCGATGCATGGCCGGAGATCACACTCCTGTTGCGGTGTCCTTGCCGCTCAGGGAGAGTGAGTGCCGTGAAGATTGCCGAGCGCTGGTTCGAGAAGAAGTCTTTTGGTGATGGGGTTACGCTCCTTTACGAGCCGCATGTCCATCCCTTCATCCGCTGCAATATCTGGCATGTGGCGGGCCGAGACCGCGACCTTCTCATCGATACCGGCACAGGTGTTGCCTCGCTCCGCGCCGAGGTTGTGAAAATCACGGCAAGGCCCGTAACAGCGGTTGCGACCCACATCCACTACGATCATGTGGGCTCCTTCCATGAATTCGACTGCCGCCTCATGCATGAATGCGAGGCGCCGCGCATGCGCGACTATCGGGAGTTCGCCGCGCTCGACATGGCGCATTTTCCTGAAGATATCCGCGCAAGTCTCGCGGGTTATGGGCTGTCGGAGGCGGATGGTGCGCTTGTCGATGCACTGCCGCATGAAGGCTACGACATAGCCTCCTACAGGGTCCGCTCCATCGAAGCGACGGGCACTATCGGCGAGGGCGATGTCATCGACCTTGGCGACAGGCATTTTTCGGTATTTCATCTGCCGGGTCATTCGCCGGGCTCGATCGGGCTTTTCGAGGCGGCGACGAAAACACTTTTCTCGGGCGATGCGATCTATGACGGGCCGCTGCTCGACGAGCTGCCGGGTTCCGATATCGCCGTCTATCGACAGACGATCAAAAGGCTTCGGGACATGGAGGTGGCCATCGTCCATGGCGGACATGATCCGAGCTTCGGACGTGAGCGGATGATCGAGATCTGCGATGCCTGGCTCGCCCTGCGAGGCTAGGCTGCGCCCGCCTTTTCCGTCTCGCCGTGTTCGGCCTTCCAGCTGGCTACATGCTGGCGGTTGTCATCCTCCCAGGGGTGGAAGCCCGGCTTCAGCCAGCCGATCCAGGCCGGGAAGCAGACGCGCCACGCGCCGGGGAAGACCCATTGGTAATGCAGGATGCGGCCCCAGGCCCGCGCGTCCCATTGCAGCCCGTCCACCTTCAGCAGCGTCCAGATATGCCACATCAGGATCGCGTTGAAGCTCAGCGTGGTGGCGAAAAGCGAGAAGGCGCGGATCAGGTAGAAGCCGAGCGGCGATGTGATCGAGCGCAGCATGTCATAGGCGACCGATTTGTGCTCCGTCTCCTCGATGCAATGCCAGATCCAGAACTCGTAATCCTTCTGCGAGACATGGGCACGGAAGTGATCGCGCACGTCGAGCAGGCAGCCTGAGATGATCGCCGTGTAGTGTTCGAGCGCGATGGTGAAGCCGAGCTGCAACTTCTTCGGCAGCCAGTAGCCAACGGCCTGCATCTGCGCCGAACGGCGCTCGAGCTTGTCCATCGGGTAGCCGAATTCCTGGATGCGCTTGTTGTAGAGGTGGTGTTCGCGCGAATGGATTGCCTCCTGCGCGAGGAACTCCTTGATCTCGCCCTGCAGTTTGGGATCGTCGATGCGGTCGCGGAGCGCACGCACGGAATCGCAAAAGAAGGTCTCGCCCGCCGGAAAGAGCGCCGACAGCGCGTTGAAATAGGCCGAGACCGCCGGGTCGCCATTGTACCAGTAGCGTTCCTTGCCGGCCTCGAAGTGGATATTGCGGGCCGCAAAGGGGAGCTTGCTTTGGCTCTTGCTGGGCGTTGCTTGGTCAGGGGCGGACATCTCGGTTCCCGGTTGCATGAAATTCCCAGTTCAGGCCGCTATTTTTTGCCAACATGGCCTGCTCTTCAAATGGTTTGTTGGGCCGGGGCGGGCAATGGCGCCGGAAAACGGGATTTGGGGGCCTATAACTTGCCTCCGCGCGCCCTATATCGGGTGATGCGCCACCAATGAGGGGTCGTTCATGAGGATCAGGTTCGGCAAATACCGCATTCCCGTGCCTAAAAGCCGTACCGGGCGGATGGGCCTTGGGACGGTGCTGGTTCTGCTCGGCTTCGTGCCGGGGCCGCCGGGGCCTGCCGCCATTCCGATCGGCCTGACCATGCTCACCATCGACAATCCGCGGGGCCGGCGCTGGCGGCGTGTTACCATCGTGCGGGTCGGCCGCCGCTGGCAGGACTGGCGGCAGAAAAGGCGGATGCGCCGCGCGGGCGGGCGCGACGCATCCGGGGATGACGGGAATTTCTAGTCCTCAGCAGGCGCCGCGGCGAAGCAATACGGCGGGAACCGTCTTGAACATGATGGCGATGTCCTGCCAGAGCGACCAGTTCTTCACATACCAGGCGTCAAGTTCGACGCGGCGCATATAGGTCGTCTCGTTGCGGCCGCTTACCTGCCAGAGGCCGGTAATGCCGGGTTTCGCGGAGAGATAATATTCCGCGTCCTCACCATAGCGCAGCACTTCCGAATATGTCACGGGGCGGGGCCCCACCAGGCTCATCTCGCCGCGGATCACGTTGATGAGCTGCGGCAGCTCGTCGAGGCTCGTCTTGCGGAGGAATTCACCCACCGCCGTCACGCGCGGATCCTTGCGGAGCTTCTGGTCGCGCGCCCATTCGGCGGCGGCCAGCGGGTCGCGTTCGAGATGCGCTTTCAGAATCGCGTCGCCATCGACATGCATGGTGCGGAACTTCCGGCACATGAATTCGCGGCCCTTCTCGCCGACACGGCGATGCGCGAAGAAGGCGGGGCCATTGTCGAGGCGGATCAACGCCGATACCACCCAGAAGAAGGGCGCGAGCGCCAGGAGCGCCAGGCTCGCCACCACAAGGTCGAAGCTGCGCTTCACGATGCGCGACATCGGCCGGTTCAGATTGTCGGCCAGCGTCAGCATCACGAGGTCGTGGCTGAAGAAGTTACCGGTCTCGAGCGCCATGACGCCGATACCCTTTACCGGCGGAATGATCGAGAAGGCGATGCGGGCGCGGTGCAGCGCGCGCAGAATATGGTCGAGGCGGCCCATTTCTTCCGGCGAGGGGGCCAGCACGACAAAGCGGGCGCCGTGGCGCTCGCAGGCGAGCTTCAAGGCTGCCGAAAGCTGGCCGCCAGCCTGATAGAGGAGGCTCGACGGACGGGCGGCATTTTCCTCGGAGGTGAGTTCGGCGAGGTCAAGTGCGCCGGCGATTTCATAGCCAAGATAGGGCTCGTCCTCGAGCACCTGGGCGGCATCGTCGGTGTTCTCCTTCGAGCCGATCAGCAGCACGGGCGCGGTCCAGCTGCCGTACCGCTTCAGGACATGTCTCATCCCGATACGGGTCATGGGCAGGAGCAGCAGCGCCCAGACCCAAGCCTGAAGCATCCAGAGGCGGGAGAAATAGTCCTTGGTAATGTACTGCAGAAAGCCGTCCACGAGCGCGACAAGCGCCACGGCCTTGACGATTTCCTTGGCTTCCGACCAGAAGGGCGTACGCTTTGAATAATGGCCCTTCGCGGCCCACCACAGGATCGGCAGCATCACGAGGAAGCCGACCGTTACGAGGCGCGAGGCGAGCTCGTCGGCCTGAAAAGCGCCGAATTCCGTCTCGAAAATCTGGACATTGACGCCGAAGGCGATCGAGGCGGCGAGCATCTGGGCAATGACCAGAGCGCCAATATCGCCCATCAGCAGCATGAAACGGTCGGCGAGCGGCGTCAGCCGCATGCCCTGGCCTTTCACCTCGCGATAGGTGCTTTCGAAGCCTTCCACCGGGGGGGTGGCGACGGGGGCCGCCGTGCCGAAGGCCGAAATGTGCTTCTCGATTGCAGTCACGATACTCACGCCCACTTGTGTCCGAATGCGACAGTCGGTTCGTGAGAGCGCAAGTTGTGCGCCAGCTTGAGATGTGCCGTTTTCGTGCGGCGCGAGGTGCAAACCCGCAGACTGCTGACGATGCGTTAAGCCCTGGCTGGTATAGTTAACGGGCTGCAAGGGCAGCGGATGAGTCGCTCAAGACAGGGGCAGGGTGGATGGTCTACAGAACCGAGCAGGAAAATTTCTGGTCCGGCGAATTCGGCAAGGCTTATATCGAACGCAATCAAGGCGAACGCCTTGTGGCGGCCAATACCGTCAAGTTCGGTCAGGTATTGCGTTCCGCACCGGGCATACGTTCTGCCGTCGAGCTTGGTTGCAATATCGGGCTCAATCTGCAGGCCCTGAAGCGGCTCAACAAGGATTTCGACCTTTGCGGCTACGAGATAAACGAAGTTGCCGTCGGCAAGGCGCGCGAGCTCGGCATCGCGGAGATCCATCAAGGCTCGATCATCGAGCCGCTCTCGCCCGGAAGGCAGTTCGATCTGGCCTTCACTTCGGGTGTTCTCATCCACATCAACCCGGATGAGCTTGGCAAGGTCTATGACAATCTCAATTCGCTTTCGAGCCGCTACATTCTCGTTGTCGAGTATTACAACCCGACGCCGGTCACGGTGAACTATCGCGGACATGAGAACAGGTTGTTCAAGCGTGATTTCGCGGGCGAGCTGATCGACCGGTTTGGCCTGAAGCTGAGGGATTACGGCTTTCTCTATCACCGCGACAATTATTTCCCGCAGGATGACCTGACCTGGTTCCTGCTCGAGAAATAAACCGGATCAGCGTTTCATCGCGCGGCGGTGTGCAAAGCCAAACAGGTGCTTTGCGTCGTCGCGGATGATATGCCCAAGGGCCGCGAATATTCTGAGATTGGCGCGTATCAGGCGGTCGAAGCGGGGGGCGTCCTGCCGCCTGGTACCGCTCACGGGCACCTGCCGCAATCCCGCGCCGCGCCGGAGTGAGTTGATCGCAAGCTCCGTGCCGATGGAATTCGTGTGGTCGAAGCCGTCATTCGCCACCGCGAGTTTCAGATCGTATCCCTTCATGCCGCAGAGAATATCGGCCACCCCGAAGCGGAGACGGACATATAGTCCCATCACGATCTCCGCGAAGCGCTGCTTGCGTGGCCGGACACCGAGAACGAGCGCCACGCCATCGCCCATCAGAAGCGTCTTGAATGTCCCGACGAGTGCCGGGTCGTGCTCGCCATCGGCATCCATGGTGACGGCGTGGGTATAGCCCCGCTTCACCGCTTCCTCGAAGGCGCGGTTCAGTGTGCCGTCATAGCCGCGGTTCCTTTCGTTGCGGACGACAATCGCCCCCGCGGCGGCAGCCTGTTCGGCGGTGGCGTCGGGCGAAGCATCGTCGACGACGATTACATCGCCATGTTCGCGGGCCGCTGCCACAACCTTGCCGATGGTCGCAGCCTCGCGGAAAGCCGGGATGAGAATTGCTAGGCGAGGTCGGTCCAAAGCAGTTCCTTCCCTGCATCCTTCGAGACCGCGAGCTTCTTGCCGAGAACCCTTGCCAGTGCGTCCGGCGATACGGCGCCTGCCGGGCAGGGACGAAGCGCCTCGAGATCGTTTGCCGAAATCGTCGTGCCGGCGGCCAGATCCGATTTTACACGAAGCGCACGGCGCTGGATCACCACCGTCTCGGTCTCATTCGCCTCGATCCGCTTCACGCCGTCGCCAAGCGCTGCTTCGAGCTCGCGCGTTGCATCGACCATGGCGCGCCATGTCACGGGATTGAGCGCGAAGGAATGATCGGGGCCTTCGCGCGAATTGTCGTCCGTGAAATGCTTTTCTACGACTCTTGCGCCAAGCGCCACGGCACCGAGCACGGCGGAGTGTCCCGGTGTGTGATCGGAAAAGCCGAGCACCATGCCGGGCCAGCGCGCCGCGAAGGTCAGGAGCACGCGCAAGTTCACATATTTGAAGTTTTCGAGGCTGCCCGTGTAGTTCGTATTGCACTGCATGAGGCAGAGTTGCCGGTTGTGCCTGAGGATAAGGGCGGTGGCGTCTTCGACGTCCTTCATGTCGGCTGCGCCGGTAGCGAGAAGGACAGGCTTTCCCACCTTTGCGATATGCTCGACTTCCTCATGGAAGGTAATGTCGCCCGAGCCGATCTTGAAGGCAGGAACGAGATCACGGAACATGTCCACCGCCTCGATGTCGTAAGGCGTCGTCATGAAATGGATGTCCGCCTTGCGGCAGGTCTCGATCAGTTCGTCCGTCCAGTCGCGCCGCGTATGGTACTGGTCGTAGACCTCCACCACTGATTTCTTCCATTTCGCCTGATGCGAGACCTGGCCCTTCTGTCCTTCGAAGCCCACCTTGCTCACGATCTTCCCAGCCACGAAGTGCTGGAACTTGGCGCAATCCGCGCCAGCCTCCTTCGATTTCCAGATCAGGTCCTTCGCGCGCTCCAGATCGCCGTCATGATTGGCGGCGATGTCGGCGATGAAGTAGGTCGGCGCGTCGAGCGCGATTTCATGCGTGCCGATGCGCAGCGATGTGTCGTAGTTCATGGTTCGTTGTCTCGTTGTACTGATGGAGAACGGAATCAACCACTTCGGAAAGTCGGGGCATTCTGCGGCCGAGCAGCCGCTCTGCGCTGCTGCTGTCGAGGCCAAGGCAATGGGCGCGCGCGGTTGAAAGTTCCCGTACGGACCCCGACGCCACCCTTGTGAGAGTGCAGCCAAGCTGCCGGGCAATCTCGCGCACGAATTCCTCTTTGGTGTAAACTTCGCTTGCCGCGAGATTGTAGAGACCGCGCGCACCGGCATCCGCCAGATCGAGAGCGGCGGATGCAAAGCTTGCAACATCGACCGAAGACGACCAGGCATCGGCGAAGAGCGTCGCCGGCCGGTCATTCAGCGCCATGTCGATCGCCCATTCCGCCAGTGTCGGCTTCTCCCAGCCGCGAATACCGACGATGCTCGTGCGCAGAACCAGGGCACCCGGATCCGTCAGGGCGAAGGCCTCGCCTGCATATTTGCTGCGCGCATATTCATTCACGAGCGAGACGGGTGTCTTCTCGTCATGTGCGGCGCTGCCCCCTTCCGTAAAATACTGGTCGGTAGAGACGTGAATGAGCCTGGCGCCGTTACGACGCGTCCACGCGGCAAGGAAGGCAAGCGGACGGGCGTTCGATTTCCATGCTGAAAGTGGATCGCGTTCGCAGAGATCGATGTCCGTGATGGCCGCGCAGTTGAAAACAACGTCCGGCCGTTCGGCATCCAGCGCCTCGCAGAGCGCTTTCTCGTCGGCGATGTCGAGCGCAATTTCCGCGTTCCGCCGGGCAGCCGCGCGCAGCACGAGGCCGCGCCGCCGCGCTTCCTTCGCGACCGCCTGGCCCAACATGCCTGTACTGCCCAACAGGAGCAATCTCATTGTCTTTCCGTTCCTGCCCGTCGTCTTGCTTCTGCCTCCGGCCCGTCAGCGCTGGCGTCTTTCCGCATTCAGTTCCTGCAGGGCGGGGTTCTCCCGGCAAATCCGCAGCGTTTCCGTCCAAGGCGGAATGCCGGCGCCAAGCAGGGGAAAAAGCGCGCGGCAGAATTCAAGATCTTCGGGGTAGTCGAGTGTCCAGCGCAGCTTGCCGAGTTCCTCGTCCGGGCCCTCGAGCGAAATGCGCTTTACCCCGTCCACGCGGCGCAGCCAGGGCGTCACATGTTCGCGGTCGTAAGGCTCGCTCGCTTCCTTCCAGTCGCGTTCCAGTGCTTCCCATGTGAAGGCTTCGCAATCGAGGCCGTGTGGATAGCGGTGAACGAAATTATTGGCGGCATAGTCGGCAGACGGATCGGCGAGCAATGCGGCAAGAACCTCGCCGCAAAGGCCTGGATCGATCAGGGGACAGTCGCTTGTCACGCGCATGATGTTGCGCGCGCCAAGGCTGCGGGCAGCAGTGTAGTACCGGTCGAGGACATCATACTCCGAACCGCGCGCGACCTTCGCTCCCGCGGCTTCGGCCTCGGCCGCAACGGCATCCTGTGCCGGTCCCTCCGGCACGGCGCAGCAGACGATATCGATACCGGGAATGGCGGCGCAGCGCGTCAGAACATGCCAGAGCACGGACTTCCCGCCGACCTCCTCGAGAACCTTGCCGGGCAGGCGCGTCGACGTCATGCGCGCCTGAACGATCACGACGTTAGGCATGGTTCGGCCTCGTCATTGTGCTGCGGGGCGGCTCATGCCTTCGCCCTCGCATTATATGCCTTGATCTCGTCGATATTCAGGAAATGCGGATTGCTCCCGGAGCTGTATTCGAAGCCCTGTGGAACCGGTTCGCCGCGTTCCTCGATGTTGTTGGTCAGATAATCGACATCGCCACGGAAAAACTTGATGGTCGGACGGATCACGAAATGATCCTGAAACTCGACGGTCAGGTGCGAGTCGTCAGCGGGGCACATCGTTTCGTGAAGCTTTTCGCCGGGGCGGATGCCGATAACATTGGTCGGCATGCCGGGCGCCATGGCTTCTGCGAGATCGGTGATGCGGACGGACGGTATCTTCGGCACGAAGATTTCGCCGCCATGCATGCGCGCGAAATTGCGGATCACGAAGTCGACGCCTTCCTGCAGCGTGATCCAGAAGCGCGTCATGCGCGTGTCGGTAATGGGAAGCGATGTCGCGCCTTCGGCGATGAGCTTTTCGAAGAAGGGAACGACGGATCCGCGCGAGCCGACGACATTGCCGTAGCGTACCACGGCAAAGCGCGTCTTTTCGTAGCCGACCATGTTGTTCGCCGCCACGAAAAGCTTGTCGGAGGCGAGCTTTGTCGCGCCATAAAGGTTGATCGGGTTCGCCGCCTTGTCGGTCGAAAGCGCCATCACTTTTTCGATGCCGGCGGCGATAGCCGCCTTGATGACGTTCTCGGCCCCATGGACGTTGGTCTTGATACATTCCATGGGGTTGTATTCGGCGGCCGGAACCTGTTTCAGCGCCGCCGCATGGATCACGAAGTCAACGCCGCGCATCGCCTGTTGCAGGCGTTCGGGATCGCGCACGTCGCCGATGAAATAGCGCATCTGCGGCGAGTTGAATTCCTGCGCCATCTCGAACTGCTTCAGCTCGTCGCGCGAGAAGATGATGACGCGGCGCGGCTTGTGCTTTTCGATCAGGGTGCGGGTGAATTTGCGGCCGAAGGAGCCTGTGCCCCCCGTTATCAGGACCGATTTATTGTCGAACATCCGGTTTCCACTCTCGGTTGCATGTTCGATTCATGCCACGGCAATCCTAACGCCGCGTTAACCATGATGGCGAGAGGGCCCCGTTTTTGGGGAAAATCGGCGGAAAAAGGGGAAATTCTCAGGAAAAGGCCCGGGCGGCGCGGTCCGCCCGGGGAATGACCCTTTCGGCCGGGAATTTCACGCTCACCCGTGTGCCGCGGCCCGGTTCGCTCTCGATCTCGAGCGTCCCGCCATGATGCTCCATGAGGCATTTGGAGAGCGGCAGGCCAAGACCTGTCCCCTCATATTTCCGGGCGAGGTCGGAGTCGATCTGGCCGAAGCGCTCCAGCGCCACCGGAATGTCCTCGGGTGCTATCCCGATGCCGGTATCGGTCACGCGGATTGTAAGGCCGGCGGGCCCGCCAAATGCCTCCACTGTCACGGAGCCGCCATCCGGTGTGAACTTCACGGCATTGGAAAGCAGGTTCAGAAGCACCTGCCGCAGCCTTCTGTGATCGGCGAGGAGACGGGGCAGGGTGCGGTCGAAATTCGTGGAAAGCGAAATTCGCTGGGCGGCTGCCTGCGCCTCGATCATACGCAGCGTGTCGGTAATGGCATCGGCCACATCGACTTCCTCCTCGCTCAGCTGCAGCTCGCCGGCGTCGGCGCGGGTGAAATCCAGAATGTCGTTGATGAGCGAGAGCAGATGCATGCCGCTGCGGAATATGTCGCCGGCATATTCCTTGTAGTGGCTGTTGCCGAGCGGTCCGAAAGTTTCCGCCTTCATGATTTCCGAGAAGCCAAGAATGGCGTTGAGCGGCGTGCGCAGCTCATGGCTCATGGTAGCAAGGAACTGCGACTTCGCCTGGTCGGCGGCCGATGCGGTTTTCAGCGCGACGAGAAGCTCCGATGAAGTCGTTTCGAGCCGCTGCTTGGTCGCCTCAAGTTCCGTCACATAGGCGCGCAGGCGCTTGGCCTCCTGCACCGCGCGTTGCGAGAGGTGGCGGTCCATGGCAATGCCCGCATAGGCGAGGATCACGATGAGAAGCGAAACGGCGGCGACGGCGATGGCGAGAATGAAACTGTCAAAGGCGCCGGCGGAGGTCTTGATGGTAGGATCGCCGGCGATATTCAGCGCCGCCATGCCGGTAAAATGAAGGCTGCAAATGCCGAGCGTCAGCAGGATCCATGCGGCGTGAACGCGCCAGACCCCTTTGAGCGAGAAGGCGGCCTGCGTCGCGGCCGCGGCGAAAATCGTGCCGAGTATGATCGAGGCGGCGACAAAGCTGCGGTCCCAGATGATATAGCCTTGGGCGTTCACCGCGGACATGCCGATATAGTGCATGGCGCCGATGGCGAGCCCCACCACCGCGCCGCCTATCCCGGCAGGCTTCAAGCGCGCAGCAAGCGCAAAGCCGATGGTCGAGAAGACGATGGCGACGAAGAACGAAAGAACGGTTGTGCCCGGGTCATAGCTCAGCTGCATGCCGGGGCGGAAGGCAAGCATGGCGATGAAATGCGTTGCCCAGATGCCGCAACCGGCAACCGTGCCCGCGCCGAGCACCCAGAGTGTCCGGCGCCACGCGGTGTCCTGGCCCGCATGGATCAGCAGGTTGAGTGCCGAGAAGCTCGCAAACATGCAAATGAAGGCCGCGAGCGCTACGAGCCTCAGGTCATGTTCGACGATGATGCAAGTATATACCGTCAACATCGGCGCACTGAACCACGGCTTCGATTAATCATTGATTAAACGAAGTTAAAACCGTGCTTTCAGTCGCCGGCTCTTGCGGTTACCTGAAGTTAACCGTCCGAATGTTGCGCCAGCCGGTCGAGCAGACGATAGAGCAGGATGCCGGCAATCATGGCTGCGACACCGCCCGCGACCGTCAGGTCGAAAGACAGCGGCAGGTACGGGTCGGCAGAGACCATGCGTGCCTTGCCTGCGATCATTTCAAACTGCCTGTCCTTGAAGGGCCACACGGCAAGTAGCGAGCCGGCAAGGATGCCGATCACGGTAAGCATGGTTGACCGGTAGAAGCGGTTGAGCAGCCAGGAAATCGCGCGGGAAAAAACCAGCGCCCCGGTCACGACGCCACCGATCAGGGGCAGCAGGAACGAAAAGTCGAGCCGCCCCAGCGCGTCGATTGCGTCCGTGTATTTGCCGAGGATCAGAAGCACGAAGGAACCGGAAATGCCCGGCACCAGCATGGCGGCGATGGCGGCCATACCGGCGAGGAAGATGAACCATCCTGCGTCCGGCGTCTGCACGGGAACGAGCGTTGCGGCGGCGAGCCCGAATGCGGCTCCGAGCGCAAGCCAGATCAATCCCGGTGCGCCGCCGACTTCGACATGAGAGAGAAGGCCGACGATCGAAGCGGCGATCAGCCCGAAGAAAAAACCGAACATCACTTCGGGGAATTCCGTCACCAGATGAGAGAGTGGAATCACGCGGCTGAAGATGACGAGCGCCAGCAAGACGCCGATGCCGACCGGCACGAGAAAGAGAATATCGATGCGCCGGAGCGCGGCCACGATCTCCAGCCGCCGCAGATGGCCAAGCAGCGCCGCATCGAAATGGGCGATGGCGCCGATCAGGCGTTTGTAGATGCCGAGGATGAGGGCCATGGTGCCGCCGCTGACACCCGGCACGAGATCGGCCGCACCGATGCACATGCCGCGCAGCACCTGCTTGGCAGGGTGGAAATTTTCCCGGCCTTCGGTGCTCAGCGCGGCAACCATGCGCTCGAAGATCGCCACGAGCGCCCGCGCGGGAATGTGGACGAGCTTGTAGAGCGCATGGGCGATTGGCGTACCCGTGACGATGGCAAGCGAGAGGAAAGCGCCACCCAATCCGCCGGTGATGCTGCCGCTCGCCCATTCGGCGCCCGCTGCGATGCGTGGCGCGGCTATCAGTAGCAGGATTCCAAGTGCCAGCAGGCCGAAGCGGCGGCCGAAGCCGCGCCAGAGCATCGCCGTGAGCGCCCCGGTGAATACGGCATAACCGGCGGGGAAGGCGGCCGTCGCCCCCGCGCCTGATTCCGGCGATGGCATGATCGGGCCGATGGCGATGTGGTTCGGGAGTGCTATGGCGGGTGCGGGCTGCTCGCTTGCCAGCAGCATGTTCAGGGCGAGCAGGACGAGTGGCAGAAGCCCCGCCACGATCCCGAGTGCAAGGTCATGGGCGAAGCCCGGCCCCCGTTCGCGGCCGAGATGGACAAGCCATGCCGCAAGGACCGTCAGTATCATGAATGCTGCGAAGCGCGGATCGCACCCGGTCTCCCACACCTTTGCCATGAAGGCATTTCCGGCGGTGTCGTTCAGCGCAGCATAAAGCCTCGTGTCGAGGCCCGCCCAGAGGGCCGCCGTTGCCGGAAGGCGCCAGGAGATGGCGAGCAGCAGCGTGGCGGAGGCCCAGCCAAGCAGCGGGTACGGGCGCCAGCCTGTCGCCATCGGGAAGTCCGTTCCCTTGTGCCGTGCTTCCATGCCTTGAATTTCCCCTGCCGCCGGTCCATCGAGAATCGTGGGCAAGAGTCTAGGGTGAGGTATCCCCCATCGCACCTGAAAACTACGATGTGCCGGACGGTACCCGCCGACATCTCGCCGCATTTGAAGGCTAGGAACAGGCCAAGCCGGCTGCGGTTAACCGAGACTGGAAATCGGGCTCATGCCATCTGCGAAAATCGCCGCCGTCGTGCTAGCGTCGCGGCCATGATCTACCCCGGAGAGTTCGAGATGTATCCCTCCCGTTTGCCTCGCCTCTTGTCCGCGCGGCTGCCGCTTCTTCCCCTGTTTGCACTTGCGGCGCTCGCGCTCACGGGCTGCGCGGCCGATGCTGCGCCGGGCGCAAGGCTGCCGCTTGCGCCGCCACACAGTTCTGCCGATGACCCGGCATTCGCCGACTGGCTCACCGCCTTTCGTGACGACGCACTGAAGGCGGGCATTTCAGGCTCGACCTTCGATCGCTCCATGCGCGGTTTGCGTCCCGATGATGAGGTGATCGCCGCCAATGAGAGCCAGCCGGAGTTTACCCGCCCGGTGTGGGAATATCTCGAAGGCGCGCTCTCCGATACGCGCGTCGCACGCGGCAAGGCGCTCCTCGCCGAGAACGATGCGCTGCTCGGCCGCATCGAACAGCGGTATGGCGTCAATCGTCATGTGCTGGTGGCGATCTGGGGGCTCGAATCGAATTTCGGTTCCTTCCAGGGCACGAAGAGCGTGATCCGGTCGCTTGCGACGCTCGGCTACAAGGGGCGGCGCATGGATTATGGGCGGACCCAGTTGATCGCCGCGCTGCAGATCATCCAGAACGGCGACATCACGCCCGACCGCATGACAGGGTCATGGGCCGGTGCCATGGGACAGACCCAGTTCATCCCGACGACCTATAATTCTCATGCCGTCGATTTCGACGGCAATGGCAAGCGCGACATATGGAACTCGCATGCGGATGCGCTCGCCTCCGCCGCGCATTACCTCTCTCAGTCCGGGTGGAAGACAGGCGGCAGCTGGGGCTATGAGGTCAGGCTGCCGCAGGGCTTCGATTTTGCAACTGCCGACATGTCCGTCTCGCGCACGGTTGGCGAATGGGCGGAAGCAGGCGTCGCCCGAATCGACGGACGGCCCTTCCCGGGCGGCGAGGCCGGCGAGAAGGCGTCGATCTTCCTGCCCGCCGGCCATCGGGGCCCTGCCTTTATCGTGCTCAACAATTTCCGCACGGTGCTCGCCTATAATGCGTCGACCTCCTATTCGCTTGCCGTTCACCTCCTTGCCGACAGGTTCCGGGACCGCGGGCAGATCGTGGCAGGCTGGCCCCGCGACGAGCGGCCGCTCGGGCGGCAGGAGCGCCATGACCTGCAGCAGCTGCTCTCCGACCGCGGCTATGACACCGGCGGCGTGGACGGCGTGATCGGTTTCAACACGCGCAAGGCGATCCGCGAATATCAGCAGAGCATCGGTCTGCCGCCGGACGGCTATCCGACGCTGGAGCTGCTTGCGCGGCTGCGGCGCGGCTGACGATCTGCCGCTTTTTGCGGCGATCTGCGTGTCCGAAGGTCAAATTGCAATC
Organism: Parvibaculum sp.; assembly: GCA_019635965.1. GTDB lineage: Bacteria > Pseudomonadota > Alphaproteobacteria > Parvibaculales > Parvibaculaceae > Parvibaculum. The sequence goes on from JAHBYK010000007.1 coordinate 54,889, forward strand.
ACCTTTGCGGTGAAAATCCGGGCAAATGCCGCAAATCGGCCCCTCGCGGCATGGCATCGCTTTTGCTCACGCTTTAGGCTTGAGGCGTGACAGACGCTAAACCGGATACCGCAGAGGCAGGAGTTTCGATGGCTGAGGCCATCTTCGATGAAATGGGTTTGCCTGGCGGCGAGGTTCGCCGGGCCTACCGGACCTTGCAGGCATGGCTCGACGAGACGCCGCATGAAATCCTGACGCTCAGGCGGGAAGAGGCGGAAACCTTCTTCCGCCGTATCGGCATCACCTTCGCGGTCTATGGCGAGGGCGGCGATCCGGAGCGCATCATCCCTTTCGACATCATCCCCCGTATTCTGGAAGCCGCCGAATGGCGCCAGATTTCCGATGGGCTCATCCAGCGCGTCAAGGCGCTCAATGCCTTCATCGCCGATGTCTATGGCCCGCAGGACATTCTCCGCGCCGGCATCGTGCCGCGCGATCAGGTAATCCTGAACGAGACCTATCGTTACCAGATGCAGGGCGTTGCCGTTCCGCAGAATGTCTATACCCATATTGCCGGTATCGACATGGTGCGCGTCGGGCCCGACGAGTTCTATGTGCTGGAAGACAATTGCCGCACGCCCTCCGGCGTATCCTACATGCTGGAGAACCGCGAAATCACGATGCGGCTCTTCCCCGAGCTTTTCTCCCGCTACAACGTCGCGCCCGTCGATCATTATTGCGACGAGCTGATGCGCACGCTCACCTCCGTCGCGCCGCGCAACTGCCCCGGTGAGCCGACAGTCGTGGTTCTCACGCCCGGCATCTATAACAGCGCCTATTACGAACATTCCTTCCTTGCCGACCAGATGGGCGCGGAGCTTGTCGAAGGGCCCGACCTCTATGTCATGGACGATGTCGTCTATATGCGCACGACGCAGGGGCCGAAGCGCGTCGATGTGATCTATCGCCGTGTCGATGACGATTTCCTCGATCCGCTCACCTTCCGTCCCGATTCCGCGCTCGGCGTCGCCGGGCTCATGAATGCCTATCGCGCAGGGAATGTGAACCTGACCAATGCCGTGGGTGCGGGCATCGCCGACGACAAGGCGATCTATACCTATGTGCCGGAGATGGTGAAGTTCTATCTCGGCGAAACGCCGATCCTGAAGAATGTGCCGACATGGCGCTGCGCCGATCCGGAAGATGCGGCCTATGTGATCGAGCATATCGCGGAACTCGTGGTGAAGGAGGTTCATGGCTCGGGCGGATACGGGATGCTGGTCGGGCCGAAGGCAGCACGCGAAGAGATCGCGCTCTTCCGTGAACTGGTGAAAACCTCACCCGAAAAATACATCGCGCAGCCGACGCTCGCTCTGTCCACATGTCCCACATTCGTGGATGAGGGGATTGCGCCGCGTCACGTCGACCTCAGGCCCTTCATTCTCTCGGGCCGCGAAATTCGCGTCGTGCCGGGCGGTCTGACGCGCGTTGCCATGCGCGAGGGCTCGCTTGTCGTCAATTCGAGCCAGGGCGGCGGTACCAAGGATACCTGGGTGCTGAAGGATTGAGACCATGATGCTTTCGCGCACCGCAGACAGCCTCTACTGGATCGCCCGCTACATGGAGCGGGCGGAGAATCTCGCGCGTACCCTTCGCGTCACAGACCGCTTGTCGCTCATGCCCTCCAGCGCCGATGCGGATGGCAATGAATGGCATTCCACTGTCGTCGTGTCCGGCTCCGAGCAGGGCTTTTACGAAAAGCATGAAGAGGCGACGCCCGAAAACGTCATCTCCTATCTCGCCTTCGATCCCGAAAACCCGTCGAGCATCCGTAATTGTATCGAGACGGCGCGGCGCAACGCGCGGGCTGTGCGCACGGCGCTTACGACAGAGCAGTGGGAATGTCTCAATTCCGCCTGGCTTGCACTGCCCGGCTGGAATGAAACCCGCGTGCGCGGCAGCGGGCTTCACCGCTTTCTCGACTGGGTGAAGGATTGCTCGCTCCTCTTCACCGGCGGCACGGTTGCCACCATGCTTCGCCGCGACAGTTATTACTTCACGCGGCTCGGCACCTTCATCGAGCGAAGCGACAATACGGCGCGTATTCTCGACGTGAAATATCATGTGCTGCTGCCGGAAAATGCCGAAGTCGGCGGCGGCATCGACTATTACCAATGGGCGTCGGTCCTGCGCGCCGTTTCCGGCTATCGCAGCTATAATGCGGTCTATCGCGAGGGGCTGAAGCCCTGGCTGATTGCCGAGTTCCTCATCATGCGCGAGGAAATGCCGCGCTCGCTCATCAGCTGCGCCGCCGAAATCAAGGACTGCCTCGACAGGCTGGGCGAGGAATACGGTCAGCGCCACGAATGTCACCGGATCGCGGGGCAGATCCATTCGCGGCTCCGTTTCGGCAAGATCGAGGATGTGTTCCGGCAAGGGCTCCACGAGTTTCTGAGCGAACATATCGATCAGAATAACCGGCTCGGATTGGAGATAAGCAGAAGTTACCTTTTGGGGTAACATCCGCCCATGCGAATCCAGATCAATCAGCAGACAAGCTACCGATATGCCGGGCCTGCCAATTACTCGATGCAGGTGCTGCGCATGCGCCCGCGCGACAATGCCGGTCAGAAGATTCTTTTCTGGAGCCTGTCTGTGCCGCATTTCGCCAATGTGACGCAGGGGGAGGACGCCTTCGGCAACCCGCTCGACACGCTCTATGTCTCGCGGCTCCACAGCGAAATATCGTTGACCATCTCGGCCGAGGTCGAAACCACCGATACGGGCGGCATCCTTCGCGGCGTCGAGGAAGCCTTCGCGCCGGTCTTCTTTCTGCGCGAGACACCGCTCACGGCGCCTGACGAGGCGATCAAGACGCTGGCGGCATCGGCGATTACCGCCTCCGACGGTTCGCCCCTCGATCTCGCTCACCGGCTGATGGACAGGGTGCGCGACGCAATCGATTACCGGATTGGCGAGACCCATGCCGAGACGACCGCCGCCGAGGCGCTGGCTCACGGCTTTGGCGTCTGCCAGGACCATGCCCATGTCTTCATCTCGGCGGCGCGCCGTGCCGGCCTCCCGGCGCGCTATGTCAGCGGCTATCTCTGGGAGCCGCGCGACACCGAATATGAGGCTAGCCATGCCTGGGCCGAGGCCTATATTGAAGGACTTGGCTGGGTTGGATTCGATGTCGCCAACCGCATCTGCCCGACGGATGCCCATGTGCGGGTTGCCTGCGGCCTCGATTATCTGGAGGCGGCTCCGGCGCGCGGGCTCAGGCGGGGCGGCGGCGAGGAAACGCTGGAAGTCCGTCTCAGGGTCGATGCCGGCGCCATCCAGCAATGAGTTGGCCGGCGCAAGGTGAGTAAGGACCGGGGGCAACCCGGCAATGTCTGGAGACTTCGATGACCTATTGCGTCGCGCTTCGGCTGGAAGCCGGCCTCGTCATGCTGGCGGATACGCGCACCAATGCTGGCGTGGACAATATTTCAACCTTCCGCAAGCTCACCGTGATCGACCATCCGGGCGACCGCGTGATCGGGCTCATGACGGCGGGCAATCTCGCGGTCAGCCAGGCGGCGATCAACATGGCGATGGAACAGGGCGTGCGCGTGCGCGGCTCCGATGAGCTTGAAACGCTCCATACCGTGCCGACCATGGTTCGCGCCGCCCAGCTCATGGGCGAGGCTGTGCGCGAGGTCTACCGCATCGACGGCCCCTCGCTCGAGGCGCAGGCGGCCGACTTCAACGTCTCGATCCTGATGGGCGGGCAGGTCGGCAATGGGGAGATGCGTCTCTTCCAGATCTATTCGGCGGGCAATTACATCGAGGCTACCGAAGATACGCCCTATCTCCAGATCGGCGAACACAAGTACGGCAAGCCGATCATCGACCGCGCGCTCACCTATGACACGCCGCTTGGCGACGGGCTGAAACTTGCGCTCATCTCGATGGACTCCACCATGCGCTCGAATCTTTCCGTCGGCATGCCGATCGATCTCATGGTCTATCGCCGCGGTTCGCTCAAGGTCGCGCTGCAAAAGCGGATCAAGGACGAGGACGAATATTTCAAGAACCTCCGCCGTTCCTGGTCCGATGCATTGACCCAGGCCTACCGCGCCATTCCGGGGCCCGGCTGGGAGTTCTAGAAAACTTATCCCCGCCCTTTCCGGCTTGCCTGAGACTGTCCGCTCATTCATGCGGAGAGGAGCAAGCCTCATGTCATTCATCGAGAGATCGGCCGCCTTCCCGGCTGCGGGGGCATCAGCCTGGCCGCTTTGCGCGGTGCCTGTCTGGCGTGGCGGCCATCCATGCGCCATGCCGCCTGCCGTGGAAGACTGGTGGCACCCGCAGGCGCATCTCGCGCTCGATTTCAAATCAGGCCGCTTTATGCGCGGCGGTGTGGAGCGTACCGAAAATGCGGTATTCGCCGTCACACGGTCGTCGCCCATCAACCTGCCCGATGCGGCGGGCATCTACCAGGCGCTCGGCAACAACAGCCTGCCGCGCACGGATCGCGGGCTTTATGCGAATGGGCAGTTCACGAACAAGATTACCGCCAACAACCTGACGCCTGGCCTTGTCACGCCCGTTGGCGCTACGGCCTTCAATGCCCTTGGCCTGACCGGCGTTTCGGCGGGGCATGGCGGCGGCGCTTCCACTGGCCTGTTCGGGATTGTCGACGATGCCGCCGCGCTCACCGCCGCCGGGCTCGCAAACATCTCGAATGGCCGGGCATATTCGATCTCGCTTGGCGGCGCGGTGGGCTCGGCTTTCATGATTTTCGGGCCAGCGGTTGGCAATACGAACCCGCATTCATGGGGCATGTGGGCGCGTTGCACTGGCGCAAATGCCACATTGCGCATGGTCGGCGGGGGCTCTTATGGAACGGTGTCGCTGGAGCCTTCCGCCAATTACCAGTTCGTCAAATTCGAGAATTTCACGCCGGATGCGACCGCCCAGTTCCGTCCGCAAATTCCTTTCGGCGGCACCCTCCTTATCGCGGGGATGCAACTTCTCGAAAGCCGGTTCATTCCCGATGCCCGCATGGCGACGCCGGGTGCTCCGGCGCTCCTTGCCTCCGACATGCCGCTTGTTCAGGGGGTCCGCCCCTCGAACGGCCAGCAGGAGCCCTGGTCCGGCTGGGAAGCGGCGGGGTTCGACGCGGCCATCCGCGCCCTTGCCGATGTCAGGATCGACCGGCTTTCCGCTAATAGCCCGCGCTTCATCGCAGGCGCGGGCGTGGACACCAACAATCTCTGGCGGCTGATCTTCGACACGGACAACCGTTTCAAACTCATTGTGCGGAAGTCGGGATCGGATGTTCTGACGCTGCAATCGGGCGTGGCAAGTTCGACCGGGCTCTACACTGTGGATACCCGCGCGAAGCCCGGCGATTACGCGCTTTCCGCGACGGGACTTCCGGGTGCCACGAGTTCGAGTAGCGAGACGCTGCCCAGCGGCGCGACGACGCTTCGGGTGGGCTCGAATTTTGGCCTCGCCAATCCGTTCAATGGCTGGATCGAAGACCTGCAAATCCTGAGGGCCGTATGATGCTGAGCTACACCATTCGCGCGGCAAGCGAGGCCGCATTGATCGCCCTGCTCGAAGAGGCGCAGGAAGGCAAGGCCCGGCCCTTCGTCTTTGAGACGGAAGAGGGTAAGGTGGTGGACGCCGCGCGCATCACCTTCCCGAGGCCGGAAATGGTGCCGGGCGAGCCCGTCACCGATCCCGAAACCGGCGCGGATGTCACGCCGATGGAGCCGACCGGCATGTGGGTGTGCGAGGCGCGGCTCGATGCGCCCGATGTGGAGCTTGCGGCCTTCGGGGATTAGCCTGCTGCCGCCTTCGAGAAAGTGGCAAGGTCGAAATAGTCCCGCCAGACCTTGATCTTGCCGCCTTCCATTTCGAATACGCCACAGCATGGCAGCGCCACCGGCTTGCCGCCGGCCTTGGTGCGGTCAACGCGTTCGGCGACCACGATATCGCCCTTCGAGAGAATGTTGACGAGCTCCCACTCCGTGTCGGACCAGTTGGCGATGAAGGCACCGATGAAACCCTTGAGTGCCGCCTTGCCCTTCACGGGGTCAAGCATCATGTTGTGATAGACGCCGTCTTCCGTGAAGTAATCGACAATCTCGTCCACGTTCAGGCGCGACCATGCTTTCACGAAGTCGCGGATCGCCTGTTCGTTGTTGCTCATGCTGTCCTCCCATTTTGTTCTTGGGCGCAATCGTGCCGTCAGAGCGTCCTGAATTCAATCCGGCAAATGAAAAAGGCGGCGCCCGGAAGCGCCGCCCTTGAACTTTCCTGATGCCGGGGATCAGAAGTCCGAGAACTTCTTTCCTTCCGCGACGATCTTTTCCAGAAGCGCAGCGGGCTTGAAGTCGTCACCCATCTTCGCCTGGAACTCCTTCATCTTGGCGAGAACCTTGTCGGCGCCCACCGTATCGCCATAGAACATCGGGCCGCCGCGATAGACCGGGAAGCCATAGCCGTTGATCCAGACGATATCGATGTCGGATGAGCGGATCGCCTTGCCTTCCTCGAGGATCTTCGCGCCCTCATTGATCATCGGATAGATGCAGCGTTCGAGAATCTCCTCGTCGCTGATCTTGCGGCGGTTGATGCCCTTTTTCGCGGCGAAATCGAGAATGATCTTTTCCACGACCGGCGACGGCTTCGCGTTGCGGTTCTCGTCATAATCGTAGAAGCCCGCACCCGTCTTCTGGCCGCGGCGATCCATCTCGCAAAGCACGTCGCGGATCGTTTCGCCCTTCGACTTCTCCTTCGACCAGCCGATATCGAGGCCGGCAAGGTCCGACATGGCGAAGGGGCCCATCGGCAGGCCGAAATCGTAGAGCACGCGGTCCACATCCCAGGGCATGGCGCCTTCGAGGATGAGCTTCTGCGCCTCGCGCTGGCGCTGTGCCAGGATGCGGTTGCCGACGAAGCCGGGGCAGACGCCGACGAGAGCGGCGATCTTGCCGATCTTCTTGGCGATCTGCATGGAGGTTGCAATCACTTCCTTCGAGGTCTTGTCCGCGCGGACGACTTCGAGAAGGCGCATCACATTGGCCGGCGAGAAGAAGTGGAGGCCGATCACGGCTTCCGGCCGTTTCACGGCGGTAGCGATCTCGTCGATGTTGAGCGCGGAGGTGTTCGTCGCAAGGATCGCGCCCTGCTTCACGATCTTGTCGAGCTTCGCAAAGACATCCTTCTTGATGTCCATGTTCTCGAACACGGCCTCGATCACAAGGTCGCAATCGGCAAGCTCGTTCATGTCGAGCGTGCCCTTGAGAAGGCCCATGCGCTTCTCCACCTCTTCCATGGTGAAGCGGCCCTTCTTCGCCGAGTTCTCGTAGTTCTTGCGGATGGTGGCGATGCCGCGGTCGAGCGCTTCCTGCTTCGTCTCGACGATGGTGACGGGCATGCCGACATTGAGGAAGTTCATGGCGATGCCGCCACCCATCGTGCCGGCGCCGATGATGCCGACCTTGTTGACGGGGATCGTCGGCGTGTCGGCCGGCACATCCGGAATCTTCCAGACCTGACGCTCGGCAAAGAAGACATGGCGCTGCGCGGCAGACTGAGTGCCCGTCACGAGTTCGCGGAAGAGCTTCTGCTCCACCTTGATGCCTTCATCGAAGGGCAGGTTCACCGCCGCCTCGATGCACTGGATGTTGTATTCCGGCGCGAGGAAGCCGCGGAACTTGCGGGCATTCTCCTTGCGGATCTTCTCGAAGATTTCCGGCTTGCCGCGCGCGGCTTCCATCTTCTCGTTCAGATCGCGGATCTTCTTCAAGGGGCGCTTTTCGGCGACGATCTTCTTCGCAAAGGCGACGGCGCCCTCGCGGAGCTTGCCTTCCTCGGCGAGCTCGTCGACAAGGCCCATCTCGAGGCATTTCTTGGCGCCGACATGCTGGCCGCTCGTCACCATCTCGACGGCCTTTTCCGCGCCGACGATGCGGGGCAGGCGCTGTGTGCCGCCGGCGCCCGGCAGCAGGCCGAGGTTCACTTCAGGCAGGCCGCATTTCGCCGAAGGCACGGCCACGCGGTAATGGCAGGTCAGCGCCACTTCGAGGCCGCCGCCAAGTGCGGTGCCGTGGATCGCGGCGACGACGGGCTTCGGCGAATTCTCGATCATGGCCTGCGCGTCGAAAAGGCTCGGACCCTTCGGTGCCTTGCCGAATTCGGTGATGTCGGCGCCCGCGATGAAGGTGCGGCCGTCGCAGATCAGCACGATTGCCTGGACTTCCGGGTCGTCGATCGCCTGTTTGATGCCGTTATTGATGCCTTCGCGCACCGGCGCCGAAAGTGCATTCACGGGCGGCGAATTGAGGGTGACGACGGCAATGCCGCCTTCCTTCTCAAGCGTGGTGACGTCGTTGATCGC
>JAHBYK010000070.1 GCA_019635965.1 Parvibaculum sp.
GTCGATGTCGAGAACCAGCGTGTCGCCTTCCGACCCATAGGTCGAACGGGTCTTGTAGCTCGTTCCATCGTTCATCTGGACCGTGATGAAGTGGTAGTCCGGATGGGTATCTTTCTTCATGGCTTGCGCCTTTCGGAAGCGGGCACGAAGGGCCCCATGTGTCTGTCTGGGCGCGCAGAACCGGCCCTTGAAGGCCCGCCCGCGCTGCCGGAATGGGGGCTTATAACGAAGGCCGGAAGGTGTTGCAAGGCCGGTTTTCCGCGCCTCCCGGCGAAGATGCCGCATCCTTGGCGGTGGCTTGGCGTTGCCCGCCCGCGGCGCCGGTTGCTATACCTGCGCCGCGCCAGAAAATCCCCCGAAACGCGGCAATTTAGGGCAGGGTGGCGGCCCCGGAATGCCGCAGCTTGGCTGAGTTGAATGAGCGACACGTCCAATCCGGCCGTCGAGGCCATCGAGGAAGAGGCGCAGCGGCGCAAGCCCGGCAAGGGCGTGGGCCCGCTGTTCCGGCTGTTGCCTCTCCTTGGGCGCTACCGCTTCATGGTGGCGCTGGCCTTCGTCTCGCTGGTCGCCGCCACGCTTGCCACACTCGCCATTCCAATGGCGAGCCGGCGCCTCATCGACAATGGTTTCAGCCGGGAGAACGCCGCCTTCATCGACCAGTATTTTCTGGCGCTGATCCTCGTCGCGCTGGTCCTCGGTGTGGCCAGCGCCTCGCGCTTCTATTTCGTGAGCTGGCTTGGCGAGCGCGTCGTCGCCGATCTTCGGCAGATGGTCTATGCCCATGTGCTGAAGCTCTCGCCCTCCTTCTTCGAGATCACGCGGACCGGCGAGGTTCTCTCGCGCCTCACCGCCGACACGACGCTCATCAAGACGGTGGTCGGTTCTTCCGCCTCCATCGCGCTGCGAAACCTGTTTCTGTTCTTCGGCGCCGTGACGATGATGGTGGCGACGAGCCCCTATCTTTCCAGCATGGTGCTGCTCGCCATTCCGGCCATCCTCCTTCCGCTCATCGTGTTCGGGCGCTGGGTCCGGCGTCTGTCGCGTTCCGCGCAGGACAGGCTTGCCGATACAAGCGCCTTCGGCACCGAGAGCCTCAATGCCATTCAGGTGGTGCAGGCCTTCACGCATGAGCCGATCGACCGTTCGCGCTTCGATGCCTATGTCGAACACACATTCGACACGTCGCGGTCGCGCATTCTTGCGCGCGCGGTGCTGACGGCACTCGTCTTTTTCTTCGGCCTGTCGAGCGTGGTCGGCGTGCTCTGGGTGGGGGCGAATGCGGTTCTCGCCGAAACCATGACCGGCGGGCAGCTTCTCGAATTCATCCTCTATGCCGTCTTTGCGGCGACCGCGATTGCCGCGCTTTCGGAAATCTGGGGCGACATGCAGATGGCAGCGGGTGCGACAGAGCGGCTGATGGAATTGCTCGATACGGAACCGGAAATTGCCGCGCCGCCCGTGCCGGCACCCCTGCCGGCGCCGCGCGGCGAGCTTGCCTTCGACAAGGTGACATTCGCTTATCCGTCGCGGCCCGGCATATCCGCGCTCAATGAATTCTCGCTCGCGGTCCGCCGTGGCGAGACGGTGGCGCTGGTCGGCCCCTCCGGCGCGGGCAAGAGCACGGTGTTCCAGCTTCTCCTGCGTTTCTACGATCCGCAATCGGGCCGTGTGCTGCTCGATGGTGTCGATCTGCGCGATGCCGATCCGAAGCAGGTCCGCTCGCGGCTTGCCGTCGTGCCGCAGGAAACGGTCGTGTTCGGCACCAGCGTCGCCGAGAACATCCGCTATGGAAGGCCCGATGCAAGCGACGCCGATGTCCGTGCGGCGGCAAAGGCCGCGCGTATCGACGATTTCATTGCGCAACTGCCCGATGGCTATGACACGCAGGTCGGCGAGCGCGGCATCATGCTGTCCGGCGGCCAGCGCCAGCGCATCGCGATCGCGCGGGCGATCCTGCGCAATGCGCCGGTGCTGTTGCTCGACGAGGCGACGAGCGCGCTCGATGCCGAGAGCGAGACGCTCGTTCAGCAGGCGCTCGAGGGGCTGATGAAGGATCGCACCACGCTGGTGATCGCTCACCGGCTTGCAACCGTATTGAAGGCGGACCGCATCATCGTCATGGAAGGGGGGCGCGTCGTCGCCTCCGGTACGCATGATGAACTGATCCAGCAGGGCGGGCTCTATGCGCGCCTTGCGCGGCTCCAGTTTGCCGATGGCCGCGACTGGCGGCATGTGAATGATGAAATGAGCGCCGCATCGGGCGGCAAGATCTGAAGGGGGAAATCATGTCGCGGAAAACTTGGGCCATCATCGGCTATTCGGCGCTCGCACTTGTGGTCATTGTCAGCGTTCTGGCCTGGCGTTTTCTCGCCGCCGCCGGATATTTCACCGGCATCCGGCAGGAAATCGCAGCCGATTGCCGCGCGATCCCGGCCATTCCGGGGCCCGAGGACATTCAGATCGACCATGCCACTGGTATCGCATTCGTCTCCGGCTACGACCGCCGGGCGGTTTCGGCCGGCGCGCCGGGAAGCGATGCCATTCGCGGCGGCATCTATGCGATCGACCTCAACGAACCGCAGGAGAATTGGGCGCTGCGTCCGGTGACGCCGAGCGAGCCCGCCGATTTCCGTCCGCATGGCATCAGCCTCTATGAAGGCCAGGGCGTGAAGCGCCTCTTTGCCGTCAGTCATCCGGCTTCGGGCGTCGAGACGGTCGAAATTTTCGACATCGGCGAGGGCGGAATGCTCACCCATGTGCGCAGCGTCACATCGGATGCGTTCATCTCTCTCAACGATGTCGTGGCCGTCGGGCCGGAGAGCTTCTATGCCACCAACGATCATGGCTCGCGGAGCCAGCTTGGCCGGCTGATCGACGATCTTCTGCTGCTGCGCAATGCGAATGTCGTCTATTTCGATGGCGAGAAGGCGGAGGTTGCCGCCGACACGATCCTGCTCGCAAATGGCATCAATATCAGCGCGGATGGCAAGACCGTCTATGTCTCGGCGCTGCTTTCGATGGCGATGAATATCTACGAACGCAACCCCGAAACCGGTGCGCTTCGCTGGGTCGATCAGGTCCGCCTCGGCACGGGCGTGGACAATATCGACATTCAGCCGGACGGTACGCTGCTCATCGGTGCCCATCCCGATGTGATTGCCTTCCTCGGTCATGCGGGCGATCCGGCAAAGCGTTCGCCGAGCCAGGTCGTGCGTATCGAGCCGGACAAGAAGCGCGCGGGCACGATCTATCTCAATCTCGGCGAGGAAATTTCCGGGATCAGCGTCGCCGCGGGCTATGGCGATCTCATGCTGCTCGGTCAGGTCTTCGAGCCGGAAGTGCTGGTCTGCACGCAGTCGAAGGAACTGCGCGCCTATTGATCAGCGTTCCGTCAGCTTGAACTCGATGCGGCGGTTGCGGCGGTTGTCGGCCGGGCTCGTTCCCTCCGTCAGCGGGTGGAACTCGCCGAAACCCGCTGCAACGAGCCGTCTCTCGGGAACGCCCTTGCTCGTCAGGTAATTCACGACGGCGATGGCGCGCGCGCTCGACAGATACCAGTTCGAGGGGAATTGCGCGGTGGCGATCGGGTTGCGGTCGGTGTGTCCGTCGACGCGCAGCACCCAGGGAATTTCGTCCGGGATGTCGGCGGCAATCTCGCGCACGGCGGTCGCAATCTTGTCGAGCTGCTGGCGGCCCTCCGGGTTCAGCTCTGCCGAGCCGGAATCGAAGAATACTTCCGACTGCATCACGAAGCGGTCGCCCACGATCTCGATGTCCTGACGGTCGCCGAGGATCGCGCGCAGCCGTCCGAAAAATTCGGAGCGGTAGCGCGTCAGCTCCTGAACGCGCTGGGCAAGCGCGGCATTGAGCCTGCGGCCGAGATCGGCGATCTGCACCTGCTGCTCGCGGTCGCGTTGTTCGGCGGCTTCGAGTGCCGCTTCCAGCGTTGCAAGCTGGCGGCGCAGCGCCGAAATCTGCTGGTTCAGCAGCTCGACCTGGGCCAGCGCCTCGCTTGAAACCTTTTTCTCGTCCGCGAGGGCGCTTTCGAGTTCCGAAATGCGCGAGCCGGCGCCTGCGCTTTCATCGGCCAGCGCGGCAAGGCGGCTCTGTTCCGCGGAGGCGGCGGCAAGCGAGTCCTGCAGTGACAGGATCGTTGCCTGCAAGTCGGCCTTTTCGCGGCGCTCCAGCGCCAGCTGGTTCACGAGTTCGGCGATCTGGCTTCGCAGGCTGTCGAGCGCGGAGTCCTTGTTGCTGACGAGCTGGTTCAGAAAGAACTGCGTGATGACGAAGATCGTCAGCAGGAAGATCAGCACGAGCAGCAGGCTCGACATGGCGTCGACAAAGCCGGGCCAGTAGTCGCCGGTTGGCGCGCGTCCTCTTATGCGTCGTCCTGCATGCGCCATGACGTTATTTCCGCTCGCCGAGGCGGCGCGCAAGTTCCTCAAGCACAGGCTTCAGGCTTTGCTGGTTTTCCGCAAGCTGCCGGATGAGGCGCTGCTCGTTCTGCATCTGCTCGGTGAGCGCAGTGATCTGTCCGGCGAGTGCCATCATCGAGGCGTTGGACGGTTCGCCGCCCGCCGTAAGCGCCTGCTCGATATTGCGCAGGCGCCGCGCCGTCTCGCCCAGCATGCCGGGCGCGGACGGGTCGGTTTCGCCGGCAAGGTTCGTCACCGTCGAAAGCCATTCCTCCAGTTCGTTGTAGAAGCGGTTTTGCGCCTGTCCCGCCTGCAGGTCGAGAAAGCCGAGAACGAGCGAGCCCGCCAGGCCGAACAGCGAGGAGGAGAAGGCCGTCCCCATGCCGCGCAACGGCCCGTCAAGGCCGGCTTTCAGGCTCGTCAGCACGGTGGTCGGATCGTTCGCCTGTATGTCGAGGCTCTGCACCGTGCCGGCAACGGAGGCAACGGTGGTGAGCAGGCCCCAGAAAGTGCCGAGCAGGCCCAGGAAGATCAACAGGCCGATGATGTAGCGCGAGATCTCCCGCTGCTCGTCGAGGCGCGAGCCGAGCGAGTCGAGGATCGAGCGCATGGACATTGCGTTGAGCTGCATCCGTCCCTTGCGTTCGCCGAGCATGGTGGCCATGGGCGCGAGAAGGCGGGGCGGCGGCGGCAGGGCGAGGCCCGGATCGGCGCGGCGGAAATCATTGACCCACCGCACTTCGGGGCCAAGCCAGAGCACCTGCCGCAGCGCATAGAGAATGCCGATGAAAAGGACGAAAAGGATCAGCCCGTTGAGCCCTGGATTGGCAACAAAGGCCGTTTCGATCTGCGGATAGAGAATGGTGGCGACAAAGCAGACGAGGATGATGAAAAGCATCATCCGCGTGAGATAGGGGCGGGGCTGCGAGACGCCGATACCGTCCTTGTCAGATCTTGCCATGTGTCTCTCTCGCCTCTTTGCGTATCGTCCGGCGTTCAGCCGCCGGGAAGGGATATGTCCACGCGGTCCTGCGGTCCGCTGTCGGAAACGCCGCCCATGGCGCGCACATGAATGCGCTCCGCCACGATGCCGCGGTCGATCAGTTCCTGACGGATCGTGAGCGCGCGGCGCAGCGAAAGGCGGCGGTTGTTGGAGGAGGTGTCGTGCGGCGGACCGGCATAGGCGCGCAGTTCGAGGCGGCCGCCCTTGCGCACATATTCCGCCGCGAAGCTGTCCAGTTCTTCGCGGGCGGTGCGGCCGACCGCCGTTTCCGTGCCTTCGAAGAGAATGGTGAGGAGCGCCTGTCTCGGCGGCGGCAGCGGCGCTTCGGCGGCGCCCGCGCCCGTGACGCAGAACAGAAGTGCCGCGACGAGCGGCAGGAAAGCCATGAACGGGGCAGCACCCGGAGCGGCGCGTGAAGTGTTCTCTCGGGAACTCGTCATTCCGGCATCCGTGAGGGACCATGCAAGCAGCGTTGCCGCACAGTCTATGTGTGTTCGCAGCGGGGGAACAGGCCCCGGACGATTACCGCTCTAGGGGCGGATTGGGGCGGAAATGGGGCTTGCCGCTCAGGCGGGCTTGCCGGCCTTCTTCAGCAGGTCGCCGAGCTTGCGGGACAGAATCTCGTTGCCCGCGACGATGCCGCCGGTTGCCAGCATCGTGTCGCGCCCGTTCATGTCGGAGACGAAGCCGCCCGCCTCGCGCACCAGCACGATGCCGGCCGCGATGTCCCAGGCGGCAAGATTGGTTTCCCAATAGGCGTCGAAGCGGCCTGCCGCGACATAGGCGAGGTCGAGCGCGGCCGATCCCATGCGGCGCACACCGGCCACCTCATTCATCACGAGCCCGAGTTCGGCCATGAATTTCGGGTGTTCCGGGCGCCCGAGATGCGGAATGCCCGTCGCCACCACCGCCTGCCCGAGCTCGCGGCGCGCGGCAACGCGGATGCGGCGGTCGTTCAGGAACGCGCCCTGGCCCTTCTCGGCGATGAACATTTCGTCCGTGACCGGGTTGTAGACGAGGCCCGCCACAAGCTGGCCCTCGCGTTCGAGCGCAATGGAGATCGCAAAGACGGGAATCCCGTGCAGGAAGTTCGTCGTGCCGTCCAGCGGGTCGATGATCCAGCGATGCGTCTTGTCCGCGCCTTCGATCTCGCCGCCTTCTTCCATGAGGAAGCCATAGCCCGGCCGGCCCTTGGAAAGTTCCTCGAAGAGAACCTTCTCGGCCTTCTTGTCAGCGGCGGTGACGAAATTCGCCGGACCTTTCAGGGAGACCTGAAGGTTCTCGACTTCGCCGAAATCGCGCTGCAGGCCGCGGGCCGCCTTGCGGGCGGCCGCCACCATGACGCTCATGGAGGGAGTGTGACGGGACATCCGGGCTATCCTATCAGTCCGCGCGGCGGAGATAGGTGACTTCGTTCGTGTCGACGACGATCTTTTCGCCCGCCGTGATGAAGGGCGGCACCATCACGCGTACGCCGTTCTCCAGCATCGCAGGCTTGTAGGAGCTTGCCGCGGTCTGGCCCTTCACGGTCGGTTCGGTTTCGGTGATCTCGAGCACCACCTGGTCGGGAAGCGAAATGCCGAGCGGCTTGCCGTCGTGGCTTTCCACCGTGACCTTCATGCCTTCCTGAAGGAAGGCCGCGCGGTCGCCAACCCAGTCACGGGCGAGTTCGATCTGTTCATAGGTTTCGTTGTCCATGAAGGTCAGCATCCCGTCATTCTCGTAGAGATACTGGTAGTCCTTCTGTTCGAGGCGGACGCGCTCGACCGTTTCGGCGGAGCGGAAACGCTCGTTGAGCTTGCGGCCATCGACGAGGTTCTTCAGTTCGACCTGGGCGAAGGCGCCGCCCTTGCCCGGCTTCACATGCTGCACCTTGACGGCTGCCCAGAGGCCACCTTCGTGCTCGATGACATTGCCGGGACGGATTTCATTGCCGTTGATCTTCATGGGACGCTCGAATTCTTGAAATGGGTTCGTGGGGCGCGAGGGGCCCTGAAGGCACCGCAGCCGGCGCTCTGATAGCATTTGCCACCCCGGATGGACAGGATATTTCGCGTCAGGGGCGACGCTGCATTGCCTTCGATGTGCCGGTTCAGGGCGCCGGGGCGCCTGCACCGGCCTCCAGTTTCCTGATCTCTTCGGCAACCTTGGCGCGGATTTCCGGGGTAATTTCCGGTTCCATGGCGTTTTTCAGCGTCTCGTCCGTCACGCCGCCCTCTTCGGCCAGCGTCTGCCAGAGCAGCGCCGCCGTGAGGTCGCGTGTCACACCCTGGCCGAGAAAATAGAGCCGGGCGAGCCGGTCCTGCGCCAGCGCATCGCCGCGCATCGCCGCTTCGGCGAACCATTTGGCGGCAAGCGTGTCGTTCTTTTCCACGCCGTCGCCGCCCAGATAGGCAAAGCCGAGCGATGTCTGTGCGCCGCTCACGCCGCGTTCGGCGGCGGTGCGAAAGCGGGTGATCGCGGCGGCGGGATTCTTCGTTACGCCGATCCCGTCCTGAAGCATCAGGCCAAGCTGAAAATTGGCCATCGGGTGCCCCTGGTCGGCGGCAAGGGTAAAAAGGCGCGCCGCTTCGCCGAGATCCTCGGGCATGCCGCGGCCGGAGGCATAGAGTGTGCCGAGATAATACTGACCGTTCGCATTGCCCTTTGCCGCTGCCTTGCCGAACCAGCTTGCGGCCTCCGGGAGATCCTGCGGTCCACCGCGTCCGGCCGCATACATCATGCCGAGTTCAGCCTGCGCGGCGAGATGGCCCTGATTGGCGGCCGCCGTAAACAGGCGGCGCGCTTCCTCGGGCCTCGGTTTCGAGACGCCGCCATACTCATGCATCATGCCGAGCGCATATTGAGCGCCGGCATCGCCCTGATCCGCCGCCTTTGCGAGCCAGCGGGCGGCTTCGTCGGTATCGGGCGCGACGCCCTCGCCATTGTTGTAGATCGAGCCAAGCATCAGCTGCGCGGCGACATTGCCTTTTTCGGCAAGCGGCTTGGCAAGTTTGAGCGCCTCGCCGAAGCGCCCTTCGCGGTAGGCTTCCATCGCGGGCGCGAAATCTTCCTGGGCCTGGCTTACCGTGATCGAACCGAGGCAAGCCGACAGAATTGCAACGCAAAGAAACAGGTGCCTCATCGGCCGGTACTTTCCTCGATCATGATCCGGTTCAACGCGCGAACCGCCGCCGCCGGTCCGCCTTCATGGGACCAGACTCCCGACGACACGGCAAGAAAATCGGCCCCGGCGCGCACGAGCGGGGCGGCATTTTCCGGGGTAATGCCCCCGATCGCCACGCAGGGCAGCTCGAACAGCTCGGACCACCAGGTGAGGATTTCGGGTTCGGCCTTACTTATAGGCTCTTTCGTGTCGGTTTTATAAAAGGCGCCAAAGGCAACATAATCCGCGCCCGCTTCGCCTGCCTCCATCGCAAGGTGGCGCGAGGCATGGCAGGTCACGCCGATGATGCGGTCGGGACCGAGAATTTTTCGCGCCTGCGCATAGGCCATGTCCGTCTGGCCGATATGCGCGCCATCCGCGCCGAGTTCGGCAGCAAGGTCCGGCCGGTCGTTGATGAGAAAGGCAATGTCGCGCGCCTGCACGAGCGGCATCAATATCTCGGTTGCGCGGCGGATCGCGTCTGCATCCGGCGGCGCCTCGTTCTCGCCTTTCAGGCGGAGTTGCAGGCAGGCGACGTCGCCCGCATCGAGCGCCGCCTTCAGCGTGTCCGCGAAGGCCCCCGGCTCGAAGCGGGGCGGGGTGATGAGATAGAGGCGGCAGGACTGTTCTGACATGGCGCTGTTTTAGCCATGGCCACGGCCAAAAGCAAAACGCCCCGCTCGGGGGCGGGGCGTTTACCAACTTCAGAGCTGCGCCGGATCAGGCCGACTTTTCGAGGCTGCTGTCCCATTTGCCGAGCGCGGCAAGGCCGTTCATCTTCGCGCGGTGCAGGAAGGCCTTTTGCGCGGCGGGCACGTTTTCCGCCTTGCCGCTCCAGGCCTTCTGCGGCGCGGCCTGAAGGGCACGGCCATAGGAGAAGGACATCTTCCAGGGGAAGCCGCCGATCTTGTTCATCGCGTCGAGATGCGCCGTCGCATCCTCGTCGGACTGGCCGCCCGAGAGGAAGACGATGCCGGGCACGGCGGCCGGCACGGTGCGCTTGAAGCAGGCGATGGTCTTTTCCGCCACTTCCTGGATACCGGCCTGCTTCGGGCACTTCTTGCCCGCGACGATCATGTTCGGCTTGAGGATGGTGCCTTCGAGCTTCACATTGTGGAGCGCCAGACGGTTGAAGACCGCGCGCAGCGTTGCTTCCGTCACCTCGAAGCAGCGGTCGGCGGTGTGCGCGCCATCCATCAGCACTTCCGGCTCGACGATCGGCACGATCTTCGCCTGCTGGCAGAGCGCGGCATAGCGCGCCAGCGCCTCGGCATTCGCCTCGATGCAGGCATTGGTCGGAATGGTCTCGGAAATGTCGATCACTGCGCGCCATTTGGCGAAGCGGGCGCCGAGTTCGTAATATTCGGCAAGGCGGTCGGCAAGGCCGTCGAGACCTTCGGTCACGGTTTCGCCCGGGAAGCCGGCCATCGGCTTTGCGCCGGCATCGACCTTGATGCCGGGAATGGAACCCGACTTCTTGATGAGATCGACGAGCGGCGTGCCGTCCTTCGCCTTCTGGCGGATCGTCTCGTCATAGAGGATCACGCCGGAAATGTAGTTCTTCATCGCTTCTTCTGTGCGGAACAGAAGCTCGCGGTAGTCGCGGCGGTTCTCTTCCGTCGAGGCGACATTGATCGCGTCGAAGCGCTTCTTGATCGTGCCCGAGCTTTCGTCGGCGGCGAGGATGCCCTTGCCCGGCGCAACCATGGCCTGCGCGATCGATTCAAGCGTCTCAGTCATTTTCTTTCCCTCTGGTCCTGTCGTGCCCCCGGTTGTCCGCGCCGCCTATTTGCGGCTGAGCGCGGCGACCCCCGGCAATTCGATGCCTTCCATCCATTCGAGGAAGGCTCCGCCCGCGGCGGAAACATAAGTGAAGTCGTCGGCGGCGCCCGCTTCGTTGAGGGCTGCCACCGTATCGCCGCCGCCTGCAACGGAGACGAGTTCGCCCTGCTTGCTGCGCATGGCGACGATGCGCGCGGCTTCCACCGTGCCGCGGTCGAAGGGCGGCACCTCGAAAGCGCCGAGCGGGCCATTCCAGACCACGGTCTTTGCCGTCTCGAAGCGCGCGGCGAGATGAGCGAGCGTATCCGTGCCCACATCGAGGATCATCATGTCGTCGGGCACGGCATCGGCCGGAACCGTTTTTGCCGCGGCGCCCGCCTTGAACTCGGTGGCGACCACGACATCCGTCGGCAGCACCACGTCGCAATTTGCGGCGCGGGCGTTCGCAAGAATGTGGCGTGCGGTGTCGAAAAGATCGGGCTCGCAAAGCGACTTGCCAACCTTTTTGCCTTGCGCGGCGAGGAAGGTATTGGCCATGCCGCCACCGATGACGAGCGCATCGACCTTCTTCACGAGATTGCCGAGCAGCGCGATCTTGGTCGAGACCTTGGCCCCGCCGACAATCGCGACGACCGGGCGCTTCGGATTGCCGAGCGCGGCGTCGAGCGCCGTCAGCTCCGCTTCCATCGCGCGGCCCGCATAGGAAGGCAGGAAATGCGTGATGCCTTCCGTCGAGGCGTGGGCGCGATGCGCGCAGGAAAAGGCGTCGTTGATGTAGATGTTGCCGATCTTCGCGAGTTCGCCCGCAAAGGCCGGATCGTTGTTTTCCTCGCCCGCATTGAAGCGGGTATTTTCGAGCACCAGCACGGTGCCAGGTTTCATGGCATCCGCCGCTTTTGCCGCCGTCTCGCCGATGCAGTCATCTGCGAAGGCGACGTCGACGCCGACGAACGGCGCCAGCGCATCGGCCACGGGCTTCAGCGAATACTTCGCATCCGGCGCGCCTTTCGGGCGGCCGAAATGCGACAGCACGATCACTTTCGCGCCGCGTCCGGCAAGTTCCTTCAGCGTCGGCGCGACGCGCTCGATGCGCGTCGCGTCCGAAACCTTGCCATCCTGCATCGGCACGTTGAGGTCCGCGCGGACAAGAATCCGCAGGCCATTGAGGCCCACGGCAGTGAAGAGATCGTCAAGCGTCTTGTGCGCGGACATGCTTCTACTCACTCCACTCAGAGCAGCTTGCCCATCGCGACGGCCGTGTCGCTCATGCGGTTCGAGAAGCCCCACTCATTGTCGTACCAGGCGAGCACGCGCACGAGCTTGCCGTCGATGACCTGCGTCTGCGTGAGATCGAAGGTCGAGGAA